>JAMCRS010000380.1 GCA_023380675.1 Chloroflexota bacterium | reverse complement strand
TTCCTCGCGGCGAATGCCAAACGGTTTGGCGTGCTCAAGCAAAAACGCAACCGGACGCGCCCTTCGCCGCTGCAATTGTTCAACTTGACAAATTCGTCAGGTCCTTAACTTGTCACCAATGCCCTAAGCCATGCCTGGCAAGCCCTGCAGCAGGACTTCGATCGCCAGGCGCGGGTTGACGTTTTGACTCAGCTGGTGCGACGCTGCGCGCAGTGACTGGAGCGTACCGCGCACTTGGTCCTGACTGTAGCGCGCGGCGTGATCGCGCAGCGTTTGTTCCCGATCCACGTTGATGACTCGCGCGCCTTCGCCATTCTGGATCAATAGCACGTCGCGCCACCATCCCACCCACTGCTCCAGCAAATCGGGCAGGCTCTCCGCTTCTTTGGCGAGCTCGCCCGCACGGTTCAATCGCTCCGCGCGCCCGTCGCGCAGTACAGCATCCAGCGCGGCCAGACGGTTGGTGCGCGCCTCCGTGAGGGACGGTTCCACGCTCGCCCGGACTGCCCACCCCAGGCGTCCGCCAGACAGGCGCGCCAGAAGCCGCGCCTTGTCTTCGTCCGCTCCCCAGCGCTCTTTCAGTGCGGTCTCGACCATTGGAATCGAAAGCGGGCGAAGCGGAAAAACCTGGCAGCGCGACGCGATCGTCGGCAGCAGCAAGCTCGCGTCGCGTGCAGTCAGGATCAACCGCGTGTGCTTGGGCGGCTCTTCAAGCGTCTTCAGGAACGCGTTGGCGGCCGGGTCCTCCGCCTCCTCAAAGCGCCGGAGGATCACGATCTTCCAGCGACCTTCGAAGGGCGAACGCGCCACAAAATGCTCGACATCGCGGATCTGCCGAATCCTCAGCGTCCGGCGTTCCCAGTCGGTGGCGCGCGGCGCCGGCGCCTGGTCTCTATCCAGGTCGAATCGCGGCGGGACTCCCTCGACGAGCTGCACGTCCGGATGGCGATCGCGCGCGATCTTGTGACAAGCCGCACACTCTCCGCACGGGCGCGGTTGGCCCGTACACTCTAGCGCCTGCGCGAGCGCATGCGCCATCGTCGTCTTACCGATCGAGTGCGGGCCGGTGAAAAGATAGGCGTGCGCCGTCCGGTCGACCGATACGGCACGCGTCAGAACGCGGACCGCCCATTCGTGTCCGATGACGTTCCAGTCAGAGAGGGCGTTCGCGCGCGCTGCCATCCATTCAATTATATCGCGAATGCTCCAGAGGGCCAAAATTGAGACCGCGGTATGGCCGCGCCACTTGGCAGCAGACGGATTCCTTGCTATACTCCGTGAACACTGCACGTACGTCCGGCAAGCGGTGGCGCAGGGAGGCACGTGATGGATCGCAGGTTGTTCGGTATGTTGATCGTCGTCGCATTGTTATCGCTCACGTGCCAGTTGAACCGCCTGGTGCCGACCCCGACCCCAAGCCCTTCGCCGACCGCTACGTTGACGTTGACTCCAATTCCGCCGGAACCGATCGTCGTTCCTACGGTGGCGCCTGTACCGCCCACCGCGCAACCGGTGGCAGTCACCGCCACGACCACCGAAAACCTCCGCATTCGTGCTGCTCCTTCCACATCGGCGCAGATCGTCGGTCAATTGAAGAAAGGGGATACCGTCCAGGTCCTCGGCCGTACGGCCGCGGCTGACTGGTGGCAAATTCAAATGCCGTCCAATTCGAGCGCGCGCGGCTGGATTTCCGCCAGCTTTGCCGACCTCAGCGCTTCCTCCGACGTCGTGCCGGTCGTGCCCGCCAACGGCGAAGCCCCGACCGCAACGCCGCCCGCCCAGGGAGCGTACCCGGGTCCGGCCGAGCCCCCATCGGGAGAGCCTTATCCCGGACCCGCAAACCCGCCGCCACAAGGCGCTTACCCCTACCCTTGATGCGCTGGTCGCTCGCGGCGCTGGCGATCTGCATCGGAGCCGTCCTGATCGCGGGCTACGGTTCCAGCTCCGATGCGGCCGATCCACAGAACATTCAGGAAGCGGCCGCCGTTCCGGCCGGTCGGCTGGACGCCGTGCACACCATCGGCCAGTCCTTTCGATTCCATTACCCCAACCTCCATGCCATCGAGGTTCGCTGGATCGTCTCGACCGACCTGCAGTACTCGAACGGGAGTCGGATCGTGCTTCACGTGCGGCACCGCGAGGACGATCTCTCTGACATCGCGGCCGCCTCTGTTCCCCTAAGCGCGCTTGAAAACAACGGCTTCACCCGGTTCGAGTTTTCGCCGATCGCAGACTCGCAGGGTCAGCCGTTTTACTTTTTCCTCGACACGTCCGAAGCGACCATCGAACGCGGCTACGTCTCGCTTTGGGCCGGCCCGGCGGGCGGGGACGCGGCTGGGCAAATGGACCTGAACGGAATCCCGGTAGACCAGGAACTCGCCTTTCGCGCCTATTACGCGCCGGACTTGGGCCTTTTCCTGAACAGCCTGATCGCGTCGACCGTCCGCTTCCTTCCATGGGGTCCGCTTGCGTTATCCGGGTTGTTCATCGCCGGGATTGCCCTACAGACGCTGTTCGTGGTCGCCGGCGTCGGCAACTCGGCCGCGAGCGTCGTCGCCCTGCCTGGCGGTCTCTCACTCGCTGCGCTCTCGTTCGGTTCGATCGCGCTCCTCTTTGCTGGCGCTTCAGTCGTTTGGCTCGCCCTCGGCGGCTGCGCCGTGCTGCTTGCTGCGCTTGCCGGCGCGCGGCTCGGGGCATTCCGCCATGACCCGGCCCCAGCGGCGCCAACCCGAGCTCGCAGCCTCGTCCTTCCGGCGTGCCTCGCGGCGTTCGCCATCCTCGCGTTCGCCGTGGGCCTCCTGCAGGTTCGTGACGCTCTCGTGCCGTTCTGGAAGGACTCACCGGTCCATGCCGGGATCATTGCGAACATTCTCGAGCAAGGACGCCTGCCAACAAGCGCATTCTATCACTTGGGATATCACAGCATCGCGGCTTTGCTGGCCGACCTATCGCGCGTGTCCATTCCGAACGCGATGCTGTTCACGGGACCGCTCCTCACGGCCCAAACCGGATTGAGTCTCTTTCTTTTGACTCGACGCTTGACCGGGAACGACGCCGCCGGCCTCGCGAGCGCGATCTGCGTTTGGTTTCTTTCGCCGACTCCCTCTTACTTCGTCACCTGGGGCCGCTATCCTCTTCTTTTGGGGAGCGCGCTCCTCCCATTAGCGCTCCTTTTCGTCTGTGACTACCTGGACGCGCCGGCGCTCGGCGGGCGCAAGCTCCTAATCGTCGTGATCACCTTTTGGGGATTGGCATTCGGGCACGTGCGTTTGGCCGCGTTCTACCTTGTCTTTGCGTCGATCTATCTGGTTTGGCGATTCTGGTCCGTGCAGTCGAAACCCGCACGCAGGCCGCTGCTCACAAGCGCGGCTGCAGCCATCGTCGCTGGAATTCCGATGGCCGTCCTTTGGCTCGCGCCGATCTCGGCGAACGCGACCGCAGTCGCACACATGCTGCCGCAGGGCGTGATTGACTATGCGCTGGACCTCCCGACCGCCGAACAGGTTGTGCTCTCCCACCACGGCCTCGAGCTCGTCGTCATCGCCAGCTTGGGAACGGTGATCGCACTGGCGCGCCGTCGCGCCGGTATGGTCGTCGTGCTAGTCTGGTTCGCCGCACTGTTCGGCGCATCCCTGTTGCCGGTCGTCGGTCCGAAATATCTGCCTTCCTCCCTTGTGGTCCTCATGGGATTCATTCCAGCTTCAATCGTCGTTGGGGATCTGGCAGGATGGTTATACGACACGACCAGCTCTCGGTCCAAGCGCGCGGCAGTCGTGTGGGTCCTGACCGGCTTCGCGGTGAGCGTACTCGGCGCACGTGACGTCGTCGATATCGTCAACCCGGCGACGGTCCTGTTCACTGCGGCCGATCAGAATGCACAGGCATGGATCGGTTCCCATACGACGATCGATTCGACGATCCTGATCGATTCGGCGCCGTGGTTTGGGCCAGGGGATTCGCCGACAGATGGCGGCGCGTGGATTCCGTTCGTCGCCGGCCGATCGGTGCGCTACCTCGCAGCTCAGTTGCCTTCCGGCGAAACCACGGCCAGCTGGATCGACGCGAACGGCATTGATTACGTGTACTTGAGCGCTCGTCAGGGGATCTTACAGAGGACGGACTTGATCTGTCAGCCGGACCGCTTTGCGCCGGTGTACGATCAGGAGGGGATTACGATCTACGCCGTACGCGGATCCGGCGCCGCGCGACTGGCGCCCCGCGCGGGGTGCGCGCCGTGACAGAATTAAGAGCCGGCGCGGTGCACGCTCGCCCGCCATCGGGCCAGCGCGTCGCGATGGGTCACAAATGCGAGGTCCACATCCAAGACCTCGTTCGGGGCAAAAAAGCGCGCCTCCATCGAATCGCTGCCCGGCCGCAGCTCACCGCCGACGACGCGCGCAGCGTACAAGATGAGCACGCCCGCGCTTTCCTTCGGGCCGTGATAATACGACCAGACGCCCCAAAGCTCTTGCAGTTCCACCTCCAAACCGGTCTCTTCCAAACATTCTCCTGAAATTCCCCGCTCGACCGTTTCGTCGATTTCCATAAATCCGGCGGGCAAGCCCCAGAGACCGCGTCCAGGATTCTCGCCGCGGAGCACCAGGACGATCTGGCCGTCGTCGCGCGCCGCGATCACGCCGGCGGCGATCGGCGGATTGAGATAGACTATAAATCCGCAGGCCGAGCACACCGGGCGAAGGCGTCCGTCTTCGGTCGGTTTCACTTCGAGCGCATGCCCGCAGCGTGCACAGTACTTGGGCTGCATTCATTCACCTCTCTTCGCTATTGTAATCGCATCGCGAGCGATTGGCAAAACTTGCGGCATGCGCATTGGCGCGGCTTTCCCAATGTCACTTGTAGGGCCGCCCGCGACACGCGGGAAATCCCGCTGCTTGCCCACGTCCCTTCTCCCTTTCTGGCAAGTCTCCGAAGCAAAGCGGTAGCAGACGCTGGTGCTTTTCTCGTGCCAGGCACCGACCTACGGACGAACCGCCGGCGAAGGTTCGGACTGCGAAGAACCAAACGAGTGCGCGAGCCGTGGACGCGCCGCGCGGACGGCTTGATGTTTCACGGCCATATGACTATACTCAGGGACGGAACGACCCATGCCTGAGCTGCCAGAAGTAGAAACCCTCGTACGCGATCTGAGGCCGCACGTCATCGGGCGCCGAATTCTCAGAGCCGAGGTGCATTGGGCGCGCACGATCGCGACGCCCAACGCGCGTGAGTTCGCGCGGGCGATCCGCGGACAAACCATCGCCGGCCTGACCCGGCGCGGCAAGTTCCTGGTCTTTCGTCTCCGCAAAGGGGCGTCGAGCCGGGTTCGGACCCAATACCTGCTCGTCCACCTGCGAATGACCGGCGGGTTTCGTATCGACGATCCTCGCCGTGCGCCGCGCGACCGGTATATGCATGTGATCCTGAGATTCGACGATGGACGCGAGCTGCGCTTTCGCGACGCGCGGAAATTCGGACGAATGTGGCTGGTGGACGAACCGACGCGAGTGACAGGCAAGCTCGGTCCCGAGCCGCTGGAGGTTTCCGAGAGCGAATTCGCGGCCCGTCTGGACAAACGCCGGGGACACCTAAAGCCGCTTTTGCTCGATCAGACCTTTTTGGCGGGATTGGGCAATATTTACGTAGACGAATCACTGTGGTACGCGCGGCTGCATCCGCTCCGCGCGGCGGAGACTCTCACCCGCGCTGAACGGGGCCGTTTGTATCGCGCAATCCAACGCGTGCTGTCTCGCGCAATCGCGCTCGGGGGAACGAGTATCGACGTGATGTACAAGCGGGTGAACGGCGCGAGCGGGGAATTTCAGGACAGTTTGCGCGCGTTCGACCGCGAAAAACGACCGTGCCGGCGGTGCGGCACCGCGATCGTCAAGACGGTTGTCGGTCAGCGGGGCACTCACTACTGCCCGACGTGTCAGCGGGTCTGAACGCACGCGGGACCCCGGAATCACGCGGTTTCACAAAAAGGTTCTGGTTAGCGGTCCGGGGAACCAGGACTCGTAAAGCGCGCGGCCGCACCAAGATCTCAACTGGCGTCTCGCCGATTGGCTCGGCGTCGACATGGACCGCCATCCCGCGGTCCAGCACCCGGACGTGGGTCGCGGCCAGGATTTCCACCCGCGGATCCCGCACATGGGCTCCAAAGATCACGCGCACCAAGTGCCACGCCGTCGCCCAGAGTCCATTTCCGTTAAAGACGACGAAATCCAGCCGTCCGTCGTCGACGCGCGCGTCGGGAGCGATTCGAGCGATGCCGGCGTACAACTGCACGTTCGCCGCCAGGGCAAGGATCACACGACGGCGCATCCGCCGTTCTCCCACGATCAGGGTCGCGGATTTGGCTCGATAGCTCCAGGCATCCCGCACACCCACCATCCAAAACAACAGGGGACCCAGACGCCGCTTCATTTTCCGCTGCGGTTCGACATCGCTGGTTATCAGGGCGTCCAAACCCACCCCGCTCCACAGCACAAATACCCGCGGCGCGATGGTCGGTCCCTGCACCTGCCCAACGTCGATCGTCCGCAGCTCTGCGTCGGCCAGGCATTGGGCTGCCCCGACCCAGTCTCCGAGCGGGAGCCCCATTTCCTTCGCCCACACGTTCGCCGTGCCGCTCGGCAGCACTCCGAGGGCAGTCGCCGTGTCGACGAGACCGTTCGCAGCCTCGTTCACTGTACCGTCGCCGCCCACGGCGACCAACGCGTCGAGTCGCTCCGCCGCCGCCTGGCGCGCCAGAACGACGGCGTCTCCCGCGCGCGCGGTTTCGACAAGGTCGATCGACCAGCCGCGCGCCCGCAATACTTGAGCCGCGCGCCCGACTTGGGCGCGATCACCTCGCATTCCGGCAGACGGGTTAAAGACCAGTCGGGCGCGCAATTTCCTCCGATCAATGCCACGACCAAACGGCAACCGTTCCGTCGCCCACCCGGAGCGGCGCAGCTTTTCCGCTCACGTCGGCGACCCAAATGCTACCGGTGTTGTCACCCTCGTCCTGTGCGTAGACCAACTGATTGCTGTCGGGCGACCAGAATGTCAAAGAACGAGCATATTGATCGAAATAAGGCAGGAGCGAAAGAAAATCGCCCGTCGGCGAGAAACTGACGAGTGAACGCGCCTTTTTGCTCGCGACGTCGAGGATTTGCCAATTCAATTCCAGCTGCTGCGACTGCGGTCGCGGCGCGGCCAACGCTCCAGAGCGGCACCCGCCCAGGCAGCTCTGCCCCTGGTTGCCCGGCGCCACCGTCAAGAACGCGATCTGCCGGCTGTCCGGCGACCAGTAGAATGCGAGCACGCCGTCGTCCGTCACCTTCTGCCGATTGCTTCCATCCGCGTCGCTTACCCATACCGGGCCATAATTGGGCAGTCCCACATCCCCGGCCGTCACGATCGAGGCGATCTGTTTGCCATTGGGTGACCAGGCAAACGCGATGTTGCCTTGATAGGTCACGATCGAGCGGGCATTTCCACCTTGCGCGTCTGCAGCGTAGAGGGCATCCTGACCGTCGCCGCTGGTCGCCGCATAAAGCACCAGAGTCCCGTCGGGCGAATACTGCGGCGCCTGAAAATCGGCGGGCATGGATTTCAAGGCATGCGCAGCGACGCCGCCGTCACGCATCGCCAACGCCAAGCGCGCGTCTTGAGAGTCCCGCGCGCTCCCGCCGATGTGCATCAGCAGTTGGCGGCTATCGGGCGACCACGCCCAATAAAAGGGGGACCCGCTGTCCAGCTTGCGCGCCTGCCCCTGCCCGTCCACCCGGCCAAGCATGAGGGCCATGTCGTTGCCGGACTGGGTCAGGAACCCGATCCATTGGCTGTCCGGCGCCCAATAGAGATAAAAGGGGATGTCGGTCGCGCTCTTGAACACGGAAGCGCGCCCGGTCCCGCTGGCCACGGCGGCGTAGAGAACCACCTGACGCGTATCCGCTGCGCCGGTGACGCCGACGAATGCCACACGTCGACCGTCCGGCGACCAGGTCGGAAATAGATAAACCGGCTCGGTCGCCGCGCCGTCAGTCGTCAGCGCGACCCG
The DNA here is from genome assembly GCA_023380675.1 of Chloroflexota bacterium. The sequence continues at coordinate 9,051 of JAMCRS010000380.1, read as the reverse complement.
GTTTCCGCCGGTTGGATCGACGACCTGGATATTGTTACTGTTGTCGGCATAGGCAATCCGGTTCACCGCACTCGAGCCGCTCGGCGCAAAACGTGTGTAGCCGAACGCGGCGGCGATACCCAGGCAGAACAAGAGAAGACCGCATCCCACCACAGCGCCCACGGTGAGAAAAGCAGATCGTTGTGACATCGCTCGACCTTTCTAGACAGAGCGCAGGGGCGAATGCGCATGCACCGTCTGGCCCGGTTACGCATCCGTACCACGATCCGATCGAACCTGCGCGACTCGATTATACACGCGGCAAGCAGTCATGCGCAAGGCCCTTTACACTGGCAACCCAGGGCGATTGGTACCGGCGTCCTATTGACCGCGCCTCCAGTATCTGTTAGCATGACATTGGTAAGTAGACCAACGATAAAGGCAAACCCTCCGAAAGAAGGGGACGCAAAGCTATTGGGTCTAAGGCGCACGATCGTGCGCTATGACTGCCAGGCCGCCGAACGGGACAAGTCTGTCTATCGCGTTTTCGGCGGCGTGGACAGATTTTTTGTTAGGTGCACGGGGTGCCTGGCGGAACCTCGTTTCGACAGGCAGGGGAGGCGAGTATGAAGAGAATAGGCGTCGTGTTATCCCTCACATTGCTTCTTCTCACGGCGACGATCGGGATCGCGGCGGCGAGGTATGGTTACGAAGATCCGGCGCTCTGTGTAGCGGGTCAATGGTTGGTCGTGGATGCCGCTCAGAACTCTGCGGTCCAGGTGTTCCTGCCCGAAGACACGGCGTACGGTGACCAGGCCGCCGGCGGTTGCGCGACGCCAGGCCCCAACGTCCCGATCCTGCAGACCGTTCGTGAGAAGGGACGCCACGGAGCAATGCGGGTTCTCGTCAACGGCAAATTCGCGACGACTCCGACCCTCACAGTTTCGTATAACGGCGTGACCAAGGTCGTTCAGAATCGTGGCAGAGGGATGCTCGTCTTCAACTTTGCGCTCACAGACCGAAAGCACTAGCGTCGCGCATTTTTCGAGCGCTCGTTTTCGACCTTCTGGCAACTCGGTACGAACCGAGTTGCCTTTTTGTTATCGGTCGTAGTATAATTCCCGGTACTTTAGGCTCGAAAGTTATCTATGGCAACCCGGTGCTCCGAGTGCGGCTTTGAGAACCCCAGCGGCGCGAACGTCTGCGGCCGGTGCGCGATGCCAATCGCCCGGGTCTGCCGGAACTGCGGTTTCCGCAATCCAGGCAATTTTCGCTTTTGCGGCAACTGCGGCACACGCTTCGACCCCGCGTCGACCGAGTCCCGGGGCTCGTCGCCGGAGCCGGCGCTGCCGGCCCGCCCGGCCGTTTCCCTCCCGTCCTCCCTGGCCGAAAAGATCGAGCGCGCCGGCAGGGAGATCGAGGGCGAGCGGCGCACCGTAACGATCCTCTTCTCCGACATCAGCGGTTTCACCGCCATCTCCGAAACACTCGACCCCGAGCAAGTCTACGACTTTGTCGACCGCCTCCACGATACGTTCAACCAGGAGATCTACCGCCACGAAGGCTGGGTGGACAAGTGGATGGGCGACGGCATGATGTCGCTCTTTGGCGCGCCGATCGCTCACGAAGACGACCCCGCGCGGGCGGTGCGCGCGGCCCTGGGAATGCAAGACGCTCTTCGGCGGGTGAACCAGGACCTGGAGGACCGACTGGGCATCACACTCAAAGTTCGCATCGGCCTGAATTCTGGAACCGTCGTCGTCGGGCGGGTCGGCTCGGACTATTCGATGGATTATACCGCGTTGGGCGACAGCGTGAACGTCGCGTCCCGACTGCAGGGCGTCGCCGAACCAGGGACGATCCTGGTCAGCCGGGCCGTTTTCGACCAGACCCATCCGCTATTTGAATTCCAGGAATTGGGGTCGATACGTGTCAAGAACCGGCTCGAACCGATCGAGATCTATGAAGTGCTCGCGCCGCGCCGGCTCGCGGGGCGCGTTCGCGGCATTCCCGGCCTCGTCGCGCCGATGGTCGGCCGCGCCCAGGAGCTCGCCCGCCTGGAACGCGCGGCGGACGAGCTGCTCGAGCACGGTCGCGGGCAGATCGTTCTGGTTACGGGCAACGCCGGCATCGGCAAATCGCGGCTCACCGCGGAGGTCAAGCGCCATCTCTCCGACGGGCGAGCCGCCGTACTCGAAGGCGCGTGCCTTTCGTACGGTCAGCCGGCCTACGGCGTGTTTTTGCAGCTCTTGAAAAGTCTCTTCGCCGTTGAGGACGGCGACCCGGATGGAGTCGTGCGCGACAAGATCGAGCGAACCACGAAAAGCATCCTGGATTCGTCCTCGACGTTCGACATCCTGCCGTACGTCGAGCACCTGTTTTCGCTGCGCGTGGAACAGGAGGACCTGGCAGCGCGTATCCGGCATCTCGCTCCCGCCCAACTGCAGCAGCAGACATTTCTCGCGATTCGTGACCTCCTGGTCGCCAAGGCGCGCGGACAGGCGCTCGTCCTGGTCTTCGAGGACATTCACTGGATCGACCCCCTTTCGCTCGACCTCCTCACGTTCATTCTCGGCGCCGTCGAACAGAGCCCCATTTTGGTCTACTGTATTTCGCGTCCGGATGGAGATGGCGTGCAGCAAGTGCAGCGGCTCTGCGCCGAGTCGTACTCGGACCACTGGCTGCACCTCCCGCTCACACCGCTTTCTCAAGCAGACAGCACGGCGCTTCTCGACCGCCTCCTGACCCGGACCGAGTTGCCCGAGTCGCTCAAGCAGATGATCCCTGCGCGCGCGGAAGGGAACCCGTTCTACCTGGAAGAGATCATCCGTATGCTCATCGACCGCGCGGTCATCCAGCGCAGCGGCGACCGCTGGCAAGTCGACCCGGAAGCCGACCTGACGGCGCTGCAAGTGCCCAGCACGCTGCAGGGTCTCATTATGGCACGCGTCGATCACCTGAGCGAGCGGACGCGTCAAGTGATCCAATGCGCCGCGGTGATCGGCCGCGACCTGTCGTCGCGGCTCCTCGCCACAGTGCTGGACGGCTCGTTCGACGCGGAAGAAGATGTCCGCGAGCTCGAAGAGCGCGAATTGATCGATCGGCGGCCGGCGCCTGATTGGGACCTGCGCTTTCATCACGTGCTGATCCAGGAAACAGTCTACAACTCCCTGTTGGCGCGTCGTCGGGAACGACTGCACTACAAGATCGCGGCGGGGATCGAAGCGGTATTTCGCGAACGGATCGCCGACAACGTCGAACGGCTTGCGTTTCACTACGCCGAGAGCACAGACTATGCGCGGGCGCTGCCATACGTCATTCGCGCCGGCGAGCGCGCCGCCGACCGATTTGCCAACGACGAGGCCCTGCGCTATTATCGGCAGGCTTCCGAATTCCTGTTCAAGACGAATGCGACGGTCGACCAGCGCATCCAGACCTATTCCGGGTTGGGTTCCGTTCAGAATCTGGTCGCGGACTATACGGGTGCGATCGACTCGTACCGCACAGCGCTGGAGCTGACGCGGACTTCGGCGGTTCAGCCGGCGCATCAGCTCGCCGAGCTCATGCGGCGGATCGGCCGGGTATACGAGCGACGCGGCGAATATGCCGACGCGCAGCGATGGCTGGACGATTCGATCGCCGAGCTCGACCGCGAGCCGTCTGCGGCGCACACCGAGGAACGCGCGCGCATCTTGAACGATATCGGCTGGGTATGCTACCGGCGCGGCCAATTCGACCAGGCCTATCAATGGCGGATGCGCAGTCTCGAACTGATCGAAAACACCGACCATTACGGCGAGACCGCGTCGGCATACGCCGGATTGGTCGCGCTCTATACTCGCCGCGGCGATTGGGCGAATGCGGTGGCGTATGGCGAAAAGGGGCTGCGACTAAGAGAAATGATCGGCGATACGTTCGGTGTGTCCCAGTCCCATACCAGCCTGGGCGCGATCGCCGGCGAGCAATGCGATTGGGACCGCGCCCTGCATCATTTCGAGCAGGCGCTCGAAATCAAGACTCGGATCGGCGACATCGGCGGAATTTCGCGGTTGAACAGCAATATCGGCTTCCTCTTTCTCGAAAAGGGAGAGGCCGCGCGGGCTTTGCAGTACTGTCAAAGGGCGCTCGAAATTGCGGAGAAGATAAAGAACGGCAATTTGATCTGTCTGGCGCTCAATAATCTCGCCGCGGTCCGCATCGCGGGGCACAACTACGCTGAGGCGGAGACGGGCCTTACGCGGAGTCAAAGCGTCGCGGTCGAAATGGGCTCGCGGGAAGAATTGGCGGAGGCGCACTCGCTTCTGGCCGAGGCCCGCTTCGGACTCGAGTCATTCGATCGGGCAGCCGATTCGGCGCAACAGGCGGTGACGTTGGCGTCCGAGATCGGCAGTCCATTGATCGAGGCGCAGTCGACGCGGACTCTCGCCAAGATCGCCCGGGCGCGCGGCGATCTCGATGCGGCCGACGCCTACCTGCAGCACGCTCTATCCGTTCAGGCCGATCTCAAGAACCCATCCGAGCTTGCCAAGTCCCAGTTCCAGTTGGCGCTGATCGAGCGCGATCGCAGGCAGCTGCGACAGGCTCGTGTCAACCTGGAGCAAGCTCTCGAAACGTTCGAGCGCCTGGGAGCACAGGCCGAGATCGCACAGACGAAGAGCGAGCTCGACCGTCTGGGCGCTCCCGCCGTCGAAACTGGCGACCCGGGCAGTCCATAGCGCACCGCCGCAGATCCGCTTTGCCAATGGCACACAACCTTCGCAAGATTCCATTTTTTAGCGACCTGGAAGAAGATGTCCTCGACGCCATCTCCCGGCGTCTTCAACGCGAGCACTACCACAAGGGCGCGACCGTTTTCTCCGAAGGCGAGACCGGGGATTGTATGTACATCCTCGAAAGCGGACAGGTCAAGATCGTCACCTCAAACGGCGGGAGAGAAAAGGTGCTCGCCTACGTCGGGCCGGGCAACTTTTTCGGCGAGATGGCGCTCTTGCTCGACGAGCGGAGGTCCGCCACGGCTCAGGTCGTCATCGACGCCGACCTGCTCGTGCTCTATCGAGACGACTTGAAAGACCTGTTGAGCCTGCACTCGAGTATCGCCGTGCTCATGACTCGCGAGCTCGGCCGGCGATTGGGGCGATCGAATCGGGACCGCGAGGAGCGGGAGCAGCTCAACGTCATTGCAGCCATGGGCAGTCCCCTTCCCACCCTGGCGCGCTATCTGGCCCAGGTGACCGGCGAAACCGTCTGCCTGTTCGACCTGGGCGGTCTCGCGAACGTGACACTTCATCCGTCAGCGCTCGCACAGGACAAACTGGTGCTCGTGCGCGACGAGCATTCCTTCGGGCCGGAAGAACTGCCGGAGCGCCTCAGCAGCCTGGTCGAACAGTACTACTGGGTACTGCTCTGCATCGCGCCGTACGAAACCCCTCTGACGCTCAAAGCGATGGAGTTGTCCGATATCACCGTGCAAATCGGTGCCGAGGAGCAGGCTTGGACGCGGCACATTGCGGCCAAGCGGCTCTGGCGCGGCGATTCGAGCGAAACCTCGGTGCGTCGCATCGCACGCCGCATTGCGCAGCGGCTCGTCGGGCTCGCGCTTTCCAGCGGCAATGCACGCGGGTTTGCGCACATCGGAGTGCTCAAAGTTCTCCAGGAAGAAAACATCCCGGTCGACATGATCGCGGGGACCAGCGCGGGCGCGGTCTTTGGATCGATGTACGCCGCCGGCCGTTCCGTGCCAGAGTTGATCGAATTTGCGATCAACGTCCAGCGACAGTACAATTTCTTTACCGGCTTTCGCTACTGGGATATTCGGGTGCCGCCGCACTCGGGGCTCATCAAGGGTAACAAGGTTCTCAGCTATTTCCGCAAGTGGCTGGCGGACAAGACTTTTGACGATTTGAACATCCCATTGTATATTGTCGCTACCGACTTGATCTCGGGAGAAGAAGTGGTGTTCGATCGGGGGCCGGTGGCGGAGGCGGTGCGCGCCAGCATGAGCGTCATCGGAATTCTGGAGCCGGCCTACGTTTCGGGGCGCTTTCTCATCGACGGGGGTTCGGTAAACCCCGTGCCAACCCAACTGCTGGCCGACAAGGGGAACAGCATCATCCTGGCGAGCAACGTCATTCCGAGCCTCGAAGAGCGCATTCACCGCCGGGAATTGCGGCGTGAGGGACGGCTCCCCAACGTCGTCGGAATTCTGATGGGCGCGATGGAGATCATGGAGAGTGAGATCATCCGGTCCCGCATGGGACCGGTCGACGTCTTGATCCAGCCAGACATCGCACGCTACGGCACGCTCGAGTACGAAAAGGTGCGGGAACTGATTCAGCGCGGTGAGGAGGCCGCGCGCGCGCAGATTCCCGCCATCAAACAACTGCTCGCCCCGCATCCGCGCCAGCCGCTCCGCGCCCTCTGAGTCCCCTGCATGAATGCAACAACCTTCCGCCCTCGACAAGCGCGCGGCCGCGACTGAACAATCATGGCGCAAGATAGCATCCGCCGCGAACCCACTATCCAGGAGCTCGAGACCCGGATCGCTTACCGCGATCAGCGTATCGCCGCCCTGGAAGCGCTGCAGGAAATCGCGACCACGCTGACGACCGAACTCAGGCTGGACCGCTTGCTCGCACTCATCCTCTCCAGCGCGGTCGACGTCATGAAGGCCGACGCCGGCTCGCTGCTCCTGCACGATCCCCAGACGAACGAATTAGTATTCGAGGTCGTCCAGGGCGGCAGCGGCAAAGCCTTACTGGGGAAACGGATCCGCATGGACCAGGGACTCGCCGGCTGGGTCTTTACCCAACGCAAACCCGCGACGGTCCAGGACGCCGAAGCCGACCAACGGCATCTCAGTGCGATCGGGGAGACGCTGCATTATCGCACCTATTCGCTCATCGCCGCGCCGCTCATCCACAAGAACGACGCCATCGGGGTTCTCGAAGTCATCAACAAGAAATCCGGAGAGCGCTTCAATACCGACGATCAGGAACTGCTAATGGCATTCGCCTCACAGTCCGCCGTCGTCATCGACAACGCGCGCCTCTATCAACAGGTGGTCGCCGAACGCGACCGCATACTTGCCGTCGAAGAGCAGGTCCGCCGAGAGCTGGCGCGCGAGCTCCACGACGGACCTTCGCAGATCCTCGCGGCAATCATCATGAGCTTGAGGTTCTTCCGGCAGGTCTTGCACCGTGATCCGTCCCGCGTGGAAGCAGAGCTCGCCGAGCTGGAGCGCCAGGCGAACCTGGCCTTGCGGCAGGTGCGCGGAATGTTGTTCGACCTTCGGCCGGTTGCGCTGGAGACCCAGGGACTCGCCGCAGCGCTCCAGGCGTACGTCGAACGCCAGAGTGAGATGCGGGACCTCCAGTTCCACCTGGACACGGATTTCTTCACTGGGCGCTTTCCCTCCAAGGTGGAAGCCGCCCTATTTTCCATCGTTCAAGAGGCCGTCGTCAACGTCGAGAAACACGCTCAGGCGAAGAACGTCTGGATTTCGCTACGGAGGGCACACAATCGGGTCGTGATCACAGTCCAGGACGATGGACGCGGCTTCGAGCTCTCAGAGGTGGAGGAAGCCTACGCCGCGCGCGGCCATCTCGGACTGCTCAACATGAAGGAACGCGCCGAACTCGCGAACGCTGCGCTCGACATCGAATCCAATTCCGGCAAGGGAACCACGGTCACCCTGACGCTCAAGCTGGACGAGTCCAGGCTAAAGAGCATCGGCGGCGAACCCGCGGCGCGGCCGGATTCTCCGCGACCCTGACGCTTTGAGTATCGATTGACCAGCCGTTTCACATATCGTCCTTTCCAGAATTCCGGCGCTCGTTGGCTGACCCTCGTCGGCGGCGCCGTCGCCTTGATGCTGGCACTTTCCTGGTTCGGCGCGCCCGCCGCTCTCGCGCAGACGCCGGCGACGGTGATCGTTCCGATCGCCCTTGCTCCTGTTCAGCGTGACACCCCGTTCGAGCTCGTCGCCCTTACGTTCGACGCCGGTATCAGCGAAAGCGACGGGCATACCCTGCTTTCAGGCAATTCGACGTTCAAGATCCACAACACCGACACTCTGAACGACATGCAGCTGCCGGTCGGTTTTCCAACCTGGGCCGGCGACCCGTACTCCTTCGATCCCGCACAGCTCTCCAACTTTGCCGTGACCATCGACGGACAGAAGGTTCGGACGCTCAATCCCGCGCACACCGACATTCGCATCGGCAGCTCGGTTCGGGCGGTGGACTGGTATACGTTCACCCTCTCGCTTGCAGCCGACGAAAAAAAGACTGTTCGATTTGACTTTACGCAGGACCTCGGCGACGGCATCATGCCGCGCTTTACCTACGGCCTCTTGCCGGCGACGAATTGGAAAGGCAGCATCGGGAGCGCGCGTGTGACGCTGCGATTCCCAAAGGCGACGACTCTCGATCAGATCGTCTCATTCGACCCGGCGGATCCCGATTTCGACGGAACGAGCGTGACCTGGCATTTTACCAACAAAGAACCGCCGGCCAATCCGTCGCTGACGTTCCTTCGCCCCTCGGTCTGGGACGATCTCAACGCCAAGCGAACCGCGGCGCAGCAGAATCCGAACGACCCAAACGCGCACGCGGCGCTGGGCGGCTTGCTGCGCCAACTTGAGTTGGTCGATTCAAAAAGGAGCGACAGTTTCTACGCACAGGCGGTGGCAGAACTCGAGGCCGCCGTCCGGCTCGATCCGAATCAACTAGGGGCGCGCCAGGCGCTTGCTTCCTTGTACGAATCACGCGCCGGCCCCGCGGCCGGACCACGCCGGCCGGCGTACGTGCTGCTGGCGGCCGCACAGTGGCAGGCGCTGGCATCTGACGACACCAACGCCAGAAAGCAATTGGCCGAAGACGACTTTTACCTCGGCCTCGACGCGCAAACCCGGCTCGACTTTGCCGACGCGGCGGACTATTACGACAAGGCACAGGCTCTCGCACCCGATGGAGCCGGCCCCCTATTTACGCCGGAGCGCCTCGCCGAGCAGCGCCGGTCGCTGAATATCGCCTGGGCGCGCTCGCTCCTCGACCACGGCATTGCGGCACAAGC
>JAMCRS010000379.1 GCA_023380675.1 Chloroflexota bacterium | reverse complement strand
ACGCCGGTGGGTCTGCTTGTAGAGATAAGAACTGAGCACTTCCTTTAGCTTGACGCTCAGGGCGGCGCCGCGGCCGCCATTCTTGAGCGCTTTGGCGATCTCCTCTTTCGTGCCCGCGATCAGGTCTTCGGCTGCCTCCGCGTACACAAAGCCGTGGGTGATGATTTCCGGACCGAACACGATCTCGCCGGTGTGTGCGTCCAGAGTTACGAGCGCGACGAGAAAGCCGTCTTCCGAAAGGTGGTGCCGCTCGCGCAGCACCGTCGTCCCCACGTCGCCGACCCCGATCCCGTCCACGAGCACGTCGCTCGCCGGCGCGGTCTCGTGTGCGAGGTGCGCGCGGCAGTTCTCGTCGAACTCGAGGATCGCTCCGTTCTCGATCACAAAGACGTTGTCCGCCGGCACTCCGATCGATTTCGCGAGCCGCGCGTGCAGTACCAGGTGCCGGTACTCACCGTGGATCGGTATAAAGTACGTCGGATGGAGCAGGTTGATCATGAGCTTCTGCTCCTCCTGGCTCGCGTGTCCCGAAACGTGTACGTGCATCAGTTGGTCGTAGTAGACCACCGCGCCGGCGCGAAAGAGGTTGTTGAGCGTACGGTTGATCATCTCCTCGTTGCCCGGGATCGCGGTGGCCGATAGGATGATGGTATCGCCCGGCGTCAGCGTCACCTGCTTGTGATCGTGGTTCGCCATTCGGACCAATGCGCTCGTCGGCTCCCCCTGGCCGCCGGTGCACACGATGACGACCTCGTTCGAGGCGTACTTGTGGATCTGGTCGATTCGCAGCAGGGTGTCGGGCGGCGCGTGCAAATATCCGAGCTCGAGCGCCATCTTGACGTTGTCCTGCATCGAGCGCCCGACGATGGCCACCTTGCGGTTGAATCGGGCGGCGTTGTCGATGACCTGCTGGACGCGGGAGATGTTCGACGCGAACGTGGCGACGATGACACGTCCTTCCGCCAGCGCAAAGACGCGCGCAAAGCTCTCGGTGATGGTCGTCTCGGAGGGGGTATGGCCGGGTGTGTCGGCGTTGGTGCTGTCGCTGAGGAGCGCGAGCACGCCGCGGCTCCCGATCTGGGCGAGCGCGGCGAAATCGGTCAGCACGCCGTCGACCGGGCTGGGATCGAATTTAAAGTCTCCAGAGTGGACGACGGTGCCGAGCGGCGTCGTGACGGCCACGCCGATCCCATCCGGCACGCTGTGGCTGACGTGAAAGGTATCGATCGTGAACGGGTCGAGCGCGATCGTGTCGCGCATGGCGATGGTGTGGAGTGTGGCGTCCTTGAGCAGCCGGTGTGACTTGAGCTTGACCTCGATCAGGCCGCGCGTCAGGGCGGTGGCATAGATGGGGACGTTGAGGCGCGGCAGCACGTACGGCAGCGCGCCGATGTGGTCCTCGTGCCCGTGCGTGACGACGATGGCGCGCACCCGGTCGCGGCGCTCGAGGAGGTACGAAATGTCGGGGATGACGATGTCCACCCCGAGCATATCGCTTTCAGGGAACATGAGACCGGCGTCGACGACGACGATGGCGTCGCCGTATTCGATGACCGTCATGTTTTTGCCGATCTCACCGGCGCCGCCGAGGGGAATGATTCGTAGTTTGGGTTTCATGTGAACATCAAATAATCATCCGCGAATCACGCGGATGATTCGCGGATGGCTGTCCGTCAAAACAAGCTCAACTGTTCGGGAGGCGGCGCCGCCTTTTCCGCTGGCTCCTCTTGGAGACTCGCCATCTCCTTGAGGATCTGCGGCACGTGTTTGAAATCCTCTTCGAGGACGCGCTTGAGGCTGGGCTGATGCAGCGCCGCGGCGGGGTGGTACATCGGGACGACGACCTGTGTTCCGAATTTACGAGCCTTGCCGTGGATCTCGCCGATCTTTTTGTTGGGGAACCACCGCGCCATGGCGAATCGGCTGATCGTGATAATGACCTTGGGCTTGATGAGGTCGATCTGCCGGTCGAGGTACGGCTGGCAGGCTTCCATTTCTTCCGGCAGGGGATCGCGATTCTGGGGCGGACGGCATTTGACCACGTTGCAGATATAGACCTGCTCCCGCTTCATCTCGATCGAGCCGAGCAGCTCGTCCAGGTACTTGCCGGCGGGGCCGACGAACGGCCGTCCCTCTCGGTCTTCGAAAAAGCCGGGGCCCTCTCCGATGAACATGATATCCGCGTCCTCGGGGCCCTCCCCTGGAACGGCGTTCGTCCGGCCCTTGGAAAGCTCGCATCGGGTGCAGACCCGCACCTGGTCGTACAGCTCGGTCAGTTCGGACATGATTCGCTCCGGAATTTCAATGGCCAGCGACGGCGATTCGCGCTCGATGGATCGGCTCCGCCTACTGTGCGGCGCCGCATTCGGGGCAGAACTTGACGGCGCCTTCGATCGGTTTTCCGCACTCTTTGCAGAACTTGCCCTGCTTGACCGGCTTGCCGCACTCAGGGCAGAACTTGCCCCCCTTGAGGTCGGCGCCGCAGAACGCGCACGTGCCCACGATGGTCTGCTTGAACTTGTCCGCCGAAACGTAGTCGACCGTGGTGGCCTTGTTCCGCGCGTCGTCGATCGCAGCTTGGGTCTGTATGGCGGAGTACTCTTGTTCCAGGTCCGGCGCGCAGTCCTTGCACATGCCGCGGTCTTTGTTCCAGCAGACTTCTTTGCATACCCATTTGCCGCACCGGCGGCACTGGACGAAATTCGGCTTGACCTCGTCGATCGCCTTGGCAAACGCGGCGTCCTTTTGCTGGCGCCACGCCGCCGAATGGACGTCATCGCCGATGCGAGCGGCGCCTCCAAAGATCCCGCCCAGGAGGCCGGCGGCCGTGTCCAGTCCCGCGCTTAACATTCCGGTGGCCGAAGTCTCAAATGTGCTCTCGTAACCGTTGCCGCAGCGGTCGCAATAGAATTCGAACTGAAAACCGCTGTCGCTGCTCTTGTCATTGTAGTTTTTGGTGAATTTGATCAAAGGCATCGCGTGACCTCCAAAATCGTACGGGTTCCAAGGCGCTTGCGATTGTATACCAAGTAGGAAGATTTGTCTACCAATTGGCCGCCATGATCGGGCCGTTGTACCTTCCACGCGGATGCTGGGCGCGAGCGGCCTGGTCGCTGCAAGCGCACATTTGATTGAACGATTCGGATGTGATAGAATTTTCCGTGACGGCGTCCGACATTCACACAAGGAGAATCTGATGAAAGCCATCCGTGTCCACCAGTACGGCGGTACGCAAGAACTCAAGTACGAGGAGACCGCAAAACCGGAACCGATGCAGGGAGAGGCACGCGTCAAAATCGAGGCCAGCGGCATCAATTATATCGACGTCTACAAGCGCGTCGGGCTCTACAAGTCGAAGCTTCCGTTCGTAGCCGGGGATGAGGCGGCGGGCGTCGTAGACGCAGTGGGGCCGGGCGTTACCGAGGTGAAGCCGGGAGACCGCGTGGCCTATGCCATGCAGACAGGCACCTATGCGGAATATGCCTGTGTGCCGGCGCAGCGCCTCGCTCCGCTCCCAAATGAAGTGAGCGCTCAGCAAGGCGCGGCCGCGTTCCTTCAGGGCCTCACCGCACACTATCTCGCATGCACGACGTATCCAATCCAGCCGGGCGACACGGTGCTCGTACACGCCGCTGCCGGCGGGCTTGGTTTGCTGCTCGTCCAGGTCGCGAAACTGCGCGGCGCTCGCGTTATCGGAACGGTGTCGACGGAGGAAAAGGTCAAGGCGGCGAAAGAGGCGGGCGCGGACCACGTGATCAATTACGCCGTTCAAGACTTTGAGGCGGAGGTCAAACGCATCACAGACAGCCAGGGTTTGCCCGTCGTGTACGATTCGGTCGGCAAGACCACCTTCGACAAGAGCCTCAATGTCCTCCGTCGGAGAGGGATGATGGTGCTGTGCGGGCAATCAAGCGGACCGGTTCCGCCGTTCGATCCACAGATCCTGAATGCCAAGGGATCGCTGTTTCTGACGCGGCCTACGTTGGGGCACTATATTGCCGAGCGGGCTGAGTTGCTGCAGCGGGCGGCAGACCTGTTTAGCTGGATTGCTGCCGGCAGTGTGAAGGTGCGGATCGACAAGAGCTTTCCGCTCGCGCAATCTGCCGAGGCGCAGGAATATCTGGAAAGCCGCAAAGTGATCGGCAAGTTGCTGCTGATACCCTGAGTGTTGCGCCCATGCATGCAATTCTCGGTTTGTTGCGATTGACTAGCATGCAACTGTTCATTCAGGCATCGAACTATACATAACGGCGATGCTTGACAAATCTAGTAACTTGGTTTATATTATTGCGCGACCGCGATTCGACCCTTCGGGCTCCTGGAACCCGAAGGGTTTTTGTCGGAGAACGCTCAATGCCAGTCCGTCACGCCGTTCTTGGACTCCTCGCTCAACGCCCGCGTCACGGATACGAGTTGCGCGCGGCGTTTGAAGCAGTAGTGGGAGGCGAGGAGAATTGGGATGTCAAGCCGGCACAAATTTACAGCACGCTTACGCGGCTGGAAAAGAAGGGACTCGTCGCCGAAGATTGCGTCGAGCAGGATGGCGGACCGGAAAAGCACATTTACTCGATCACACCGGCGGGGCGCACCGCGCTTCTCGAGTGGTTTGCCACTGGCATCGAGCGAGAGCATCAGCGCGACGAGTTCTTTATCAAGTTGATGCTCAGTCTGGTATCGGGTGAAGCGAATCCACGCGTGCTGCTGCAAACTCAGCGCAATCAACTCTATCAGGAAATGCACGCCATTACGACGCAACGCAACGGCCTGAACCCGAAAACCGAACTGGCAAGGATTCTCTTGCTCGACAAAGCGATCATGCACCTGGAAGCCGATTTGCGCTGGATCGATATGATCGAAGGACGGCTCGACGAGGTCACGCGTCAGCCGTTGCCGGCGCCGGAAGCGAAACCGCGCGGCAGACCCAGGAAGATTTAGGATTTCAGATTTAGGATTTAGGATCTGTGTTTCTTGGCCAAGAGATTCTGAATCATAAATCGAAAATAGGAGCAAAAATGTCTCTCATCCATGCAGAGAAATTGACGAAAGTGTACGGCAAGGGCGATACCGCGGTCACCGCGCTCGATCACATCAACCTGAACGTGAGCATGGGCGAATTCGTCGCGGTGATGGGTCCGAGCGGTTGTGGCAAGTCGACGCTGCTCCACCTGCTCGGCGGTCTGGACCGCCCCACGGAAGGAAGTGTGAGCATCGACGGTCAACCGCTTGCCAAGATGTCTGACAACGCGATCACGCAGCTGCGCCGCCGGAAGATCGGATTCGTGTTCCAGTTCTTCAACCTCATTCCGATTCTCTCGTCGGTCGAGAACGCCGCGCTGCCGCTCTTGCTTGACGGAAAAAACGGATCCCAGGCGAAACAGAACGCGACCGACTGGTTGAAAAAAGTTGGACTCGGCGAACGGCTGCACAGCCGTCCCGATCAGTTGTCGGCGGGGCAGCAGCAGCGCGTGGCGATCGCGCGCGCGCTGATTACGGAGCCTGTTCTCGTCCTCGCCGATGAACCCACGGGCAATCTCGATACGCACTCGTCCGACGAAATTGCCGGATTGCTTCAGCAGGTCGCCAAGACCTGGGGGCGCGCGGTGTTGATGGTTACGCACGACCCGCGCATCGCGGCGTACTCCGACCGTATCGTCTTCCTCAAGGACGGCACCATCGTGGACGAAGCGCGGCTCGAATCGAGGGATAGCAAAGACAATACGGATATCGTCACGAACAAGATGAAAGCCATCGCCTAGGTGAACGGTGATGCTCTGGGGTGCATCGTGAAGAAACATATTCTTGGATGGGGAGTGCTTGGGCTGATGGCGTTTGCGCTCGCCGGTTGTAGTGGAGCGCAGCCGACGAGCTCGCCGACGCCCCCGCCCGCGATTGCTGCCGGCGCCGGAGTCTCCGGCAGCATCATTTCGCAAGGCAAGGTCGTGCCGATAAAGAACGCCGCCCTCAGTCTGCCGATCTCCGGCATGGTCGCGCGAGTGCCTGCAAAGGAAGGCGACCACGTGGATGCGGGCGCGCTGCTGATCCAACTCGACGCGGGTCAGCAGCAAGCCGCGGTCGCCCAGGCGCAAGCCCAGCTTCAACATGCGCAAGCCGCTCGGCAGAAACTGGACGAAGGGGCCGATCGGGACCAGGTCATTGCTGCGCATGCTGACCTGGTGAATGCGGAAGCGGCGCTGCGGCAGGCGCAGGCGGCGTACGACGCCGCGGGCGGGGACAACAATCCCGATGCGCAAGCGCTGGCGACGACGCTTGATCTGCAGACGGCGACGAACAATCGCGACGCGGCCCAGGCGCGGCTCAACGTGCTCATGGAAGGGCCGAAACCGGCCGATATCGCGGCGGCCGAATCCGACATCGCGTCCGCCCGGGCCGGGTTGGATCGCGCCCAAGCCGATCTCGCGCAAACCGAACTGCACGCGCCTTTCGCCGGCACGGTGGCGACGATCCACGCCAAGGTGGGCGAAGCGGTGACCGCGGCCGCGCCCATCGTTCAGTTGGCCGACTTTTCCGCGTGGCAAGTCGAGACAACCGATCTAACCGAGCTCAACATTGTCGATGTGCAGTTGGGCGATGTCGCCACGCTTTCGTTCGACGCGATTCCGGACCTTGATCTCAGCGGCAAGGTGGCGAACATCGAACCGTTTGGAGCCGATTACCAAGGCGACACCGTCTACAAGGTCACGGTGACGCCTGACCAGATGGATGATCGACTGCGCTGGAATATGACGGCGAAAGTCACGATTGAACCGAAGTAATCGTTCGGCAAGCCGGACGGCACGGACCGGAGCACCGCATAGGTCGATCGGTTTGTCGGTCCAGCCGTCTGCCAGGAGACGGGGAGCATGAATTTCCAACTAACACTCGCCGCCCGCTATCTGTGGGGGCGAAAACTGCGCTCGTTTCTCACCACGCTCGCCATCGTCATGGGCGTGATGGTGATTTTCGGTATGGGAATCCTCTTGCCGACGATGACCAACGCATTCCAGCAAGGGATCCTTTCGCTGTCGGGCGCGGTCGACGTGACGATCACGCAAAAAACGGGTGAAGCGTTCCCCGCGAGCACGCTGAACAAGATCAAGCAGATCGACGGGATCAGCGCGATCGCCGGCTCGATCTCGCGGCCGATCAACCTTCCGTCCAATTTCTACGGCCGCAATTCGAACGTGACCGGGCTGACGATCACCGGCATCGATCCCGCCGTCGCGCCGGTGCTGCATGATTACACGTTGACGCAAGGCCGATTCCTGAAACCCGGCGACGGCTTGGCCGCGGTCGTCTCGACCAACCTCGCCGATTCACTGGGATTGAAGCTGGGCGATACGTTGCGCATTCCAACCACCGAAGGGGCCGCGCGACTCACGATCGTTGGATTGCGTCCCAGTCACGTCTCGTTTGGAAACGAAGAAGTGTTGATCACGCTCACCGAAGCGCAGAAGCTGCTCGATATGTCCGGGCTGGTCAACGTGATCGAAGCTAATCTCGCGACCAAGGACACGGCCGCGCGTGAGGCGATCGTCCAGCAAATCCAGGCGCAGCTAGGCCGGAGTTATACGCTGAATGCGTTGACGAGCGAATCGACCATCATGGGAGCCATGCAAATCGCGGCGGTGGCGTTCAACTTGTTGGGCTATCTCACGCTGTTCATGGGCGGGTTCATTATCTTTAACACGTTTCGCACGATCGTCGCCGAACGCCGCCACGACATCGGAATGCTGCGAGCGATCGGCGCAAGCCGCGGGACCATCATCGGGCTGATCCTCAGCGAAGGCCTGGTGCAAGGCATCGTCGGCACGGCGATTGGGCTCGTCATCGGCTATTTACTCGGAGCGGGCCTGACCGCTCTGATGAGCCCGCTCATGCAGCAGTTCCTGAGCGTTCGGATCGGTGGGCCAGTGATCGAGGCCGGACCGGTGGTCGCGGCCATCGTTCTAGGCGTGGGCGTGACTCTCTTCGCGGGCCTGCTGCCGGCATTGAGCGCAAGCCGAGTGACGCCCATCGAAGTGCTGCGCCCAGCGGTCGGCGAAGCGGCGCAGCGGATCAGCCGCTTGGCCACCGGCGTTGGCGTCGTAATGATCGTGGTCGCGCTGCTGGGACTCCTCAGCGGCAGTTTCAATCTGGTCGCGCTGGGCGGCATCCTTTTCCTCGTCGGTTTGGTGCTGATCGCGCCCGCGCTCGTCAAGCCGTTCGCCAATGTATTTAGCATGCTGCTGTCGATGATCTTCGCGCGCGAGGGGACCGGCGGTTTGGCGCAGGGCAACATCAGCCGCCAGCCCTCGCGCTCGGCGATTACGGCGAGCGCGACGATGATCGGGCTCGCGATCATCGTGGGCGCGGGCGGACTGATGTACAGCGTGACGGGCAGCGTCGTGGGGATGTTGCAAAGGTCTATGAATAGCGATTACCTGCTCGTGCCGCCGTCCGTCGCCTTGTGGAACGGCGACCTGGGCGCCAGCCAGAGTCTATCGAACAAGATTCACTCAGTCTCCGGTATCGGTACGGTGAGCACGCTGAGGTATGCCCAATCCGAAGTTCCGGCCAGCGCTGCGCTCGGGGGCGGCGATGTCCAAGTCTCGGTGCTCGGCATCGATCCGGCCGCGTTCACCCAAGTGTCCGGGATGGACTTTCAAAAGGGCGACCCGCAGCAGGCGTACGCCGCGCTGAACGAGGGAAGAACCATCATCGTGAACGGCATCCTGGCCGCTCAGGCCGGTATCAATCTGGGTGACACCATCACGCTGTCGACTCCCCGAGGTCAACAAGCCTATCGCGTGGTCGCCATCGGCGGCGACGTGATGAGCATGAAGATCAATACGGCGTACATTTCGCAGGCAAACATGCGCGCCGACTTTAACAAGACCGAGGACATTTTCTACCAGATCGACCTCGCGCCGGGCGCGGATCGGGCGGCGGCGGACGAACGCCTCAAGACGATCGCCGCCGATTACCCGCAGTTCCGCTTGGTGAAGACAAGCCAGTATCTGGCTGAATTTTCTCAGCAGTACGACGCGATCTTCGCGGGGATGTACGTGCTTCTGGGAGTCCTCTCGCTCCCGTCGCTCATCGCGATCCTCAACACGCTCGCGATCGGCGTCATTGAGCGCACGCGCGAGATCGGCATGTTGCGCGCGATCGGCGCCGAACGCCGCCAGGTGCGGCGGATGATCATTGCGGAAGCGCTCCTGCTCGCCGCCATCGGCACGGCATTCGGCTTGATCGCCGGGCTCTATCTCGGTTATGTCTTCGTTCAGGGGTTGAACGCGAGCGGGATTTACAAGATGCAGTACACGTTCCCGCTCGCGGCGCTGCTCGCTGCGACCGCGGCCGGCTTGATCTTTGGCGTGCTCGCCTCGCTCTTTCCGGCGCGCCAGGCGTCGGGCATGGAGATCATCCAGGCGCTGCGTTACGAATGACGCCGGCGTTCAGTCGCGATTACTCGGGTGCTGCGCAATGGACGGTCGGACGTCCTACATAACGCAGAACCAGAGCTGATGCTGACATTCGGCTGACTCTAGTGGCGTGCGCAACTTGCAGCTACCGAAATCGAAAAACG
>JAMCRS010000378.1:473-3602 GCA_023380675.1 Chloroflexota bacterium | reverse complement strand
ACGAGCGGCACGGCGAGCGCCATCACGGCGAGCGCGATGATCTGCGCCTGCCGCAAGTTCGCGAAATAAATATTGTCCTCGCGCACGAACGAGATAAAAAAGCGACCGAACGAGTAGAGCGTCGCGTAAACCAGAAAGAGTACGCCCTCGCCGCGCACGCGGTCGCGCAATTTCCACACGATCCCGAACACGGTCAAGTCCCAAACCAACTCATACAACTGCGCGGGTTGATACGCGATGGTGTGATCGGGCACCATGGCGTTCGGATTCGTCCACACGACCGACCACGGGAGCGGTGGATTCGTCGGCACGCCATAGTTGTCGCCGTTGATAAAACAACCGACGCGCGCAATCGCCTGAGCGAGCGGGATCGCTAGGGCAGTGGCGTCAAGCAACCGCCGCAGCGGCAGGCGACGCACGCGCGCGTAGACCACGACAGCCGCCAGCCCGCCGATCAGCGCGCCGTAGATCGCCAGTCCCGCCGTGCCGAAGATCGCCGCCGGATTCGCGGCATACGTCTGCCAGTTGTCCACCACGTGAAACAGCCGCGCGCCGACCAGTCCCGCGCCCATCACCCAGAGCGCGCCGCTGTAAATTTCGTCGGGGACAATGCCGCGCCGCTTAGCCTCACGTGCCGTCAGCCACAGCGCGACCGCGACGCCCAGCGCGATGAAGATGCCGTACCAGCCGATATGAATATGTCCTAAAGAGAAAATGATGGGGTCAATGTTTAGATAAATCATCTATCCTCTGTATCCAAAGAGAATTCCGAACGCGGCAAGCACGACGAGAATCAGCGCGACGATCAGCGCCCAGCCAAAGGGGCTCCCCATGGCTGCTGCGCCGCACTGCATCGCGCCGCCCATCATCGCGCTCGTCATCCCGCCGCCCGCGAACAGAAAATCGAACGTAAGAAATAGAACGACGACCACGGCGATTGCCACGAGCACAATCGTCCAGTCTATGCCCACCATTTAGCCTCAGAGTCAAGTAGTCGGATAGTCACGTAGTCGCTGACCACCTGACTATCCGACCACGCGACTATCCAACTAGTGGTGATGCCCCGCGTGCTCTGAGTGCTGCGCGCTAGCGTATTTCTCGGGATCCTTGTCGAAAGCGGCTTTGCATCCTTTCGAGCAAAAGTAGTACGTCTGCCCCTTGATCTCTGATTTGCCGGCGGCGGTCTTGGGATCAATCGTCATCCCGCACACAACGTCTTTTTTCCATTCTGTCATCTCCTTGTCGAAATGTTTGCTACTATTCTAAACCTGCTCTGGCGTGCGCGACAGCGCTAATCGGCGCGTCTCGCGGTAAGCCAAATGGCGCGGCGTCTAGTTGCGCACGACCACAGGCGTTCCGATGTCCGCCCAGTTGAAGAACCATTCCGCATCTGCCAGCGAGAGGTTCACGCACCCGCGACTCATCGGTCGTCCAAAGTTACGGTGCCAATAGGTGCCATGTAACGCGTATGCCTCGTAGAAATACATGACGTTCGGCACATTCGGCAGATAGTAATAGTCGTTCGATGCCTTGCTTCCGCCCGACATCGTCTGCGATTTGTATCTTACGTAGATTGCAAAGCGTCCGACGGGGGTGGGAGTTTTCGCCACGCCCGTCGAAACGAGCGCGGAGCGCACGGCGCGCGTGCCTTCGTACGCGGTAGTCGTCTGCGTGCTCAAGCTCACGTCAATCCATCTGCCCGTAGTCGGTGCAATTGCAGCAGGTGAAGGGGGCGCGGGTGCAGGTTCGTCTGTGATCGGTGAGCCCGGCTTGAGATTCAAGCGCTGCCCCGCGTAAATGAAATCGGGGTTGCCGAGTCCGTTCGCGCGCATGACCACGTCGACGGTCGTTCCCGCGCGCCGCGCTATCGAAAAGAGACTATCGCCCGCGCGGACGACGTAGACGCTGCTCGCGGCAGGAATCGGTTCAGGCGACGACGCGGGAATAATTAACCGCTGCCCTGCGAAAATGAAATCCGGACTGGGCAGTGCATTCGCGCGGACAAGCGCGCCCACCGTCGTGTCATACCGCGCTGCCATCGCAAACAGCGTGTCGCCCCATTGTACAATCGCGACGGCGGGACCCGCTGCGCTCGCGCGATTCGGCGCGACGAACAACGCGATGAGAACGAGAAGAAATGCGAGTGTTCGGGCGATGGTTTTCACCAAGGTGACCTCGGTTGTCGGGGCACTCCTGTTTTGGGTTATTTGGTTGTTCGCTGAAACACCAAGAGGAAAGCGACGTGATGGCGCACAGTGGCAGGCCTAGGAGCCGAAAACTTGTCCCAGCGGCTTGCCGACGTAAACCTTGCCGTCTTTGATCGCGAGTTCATAGGGCGGAATCGGGCGCGGCGGCGGACCACCGACGACCGCACCGGTGACAGGGTTAAACAATCCATCATGGCACGGCGAATGAATCATATTCTTGGCTTTGTCCCAGTAGACAATACAGCCCAGGTGCGTGCAGATCGCGGAGAACGCCTTGACCCCGCCGGCTGAGGTGTTGACGATGATGACGGGCTTGTTGTCCACGGGGACGACCTTGCCCGTACCAACGGGAAAGTCTTCCACTGCCCCGACGGCCGTAGGCCCCGTGTAGCCGACGCCTTTACGCGCGGGTGGCCAGAGGTAGCCGATAACGGGAACAGCCACACCAGCGACTGTAGTCACCACCGAAAATCCGAGGAGCCATTTAATAAAACCGCGCCGTGTCACAGTCGGAGTTTGCAGATCAGCTTGTGTAGTCATCGCTCCCTCCTTTTGGAATGTGGATTGTCACATCACCGAGGTGACCTTGGTCAATGATATTGCTCGCGATCTGGCGCGGCACGCTGCGCGCGACCGCTCCCTTGGCATTGCTCGCGATGCGCGGCGTAGGTGCGGTACGCGGCGCATCCACATGATGCTGAGCGTGGTCTGCGCCTTGCCCTTGCATCATCCCGCGCATCATGAAAATCATCATCAGCGGGCACAGCAAGACGAGCGCGTACGGCAGTAACGCCGACAACGGGCCGAGTGAGATTCCGAGCACGCTGACGGCGACAATCAGGGCAATCGGAACCAGACAGCAGATGAGCATCAACAGCATGTGCTTGCCCATTCCATTCGAGTGATCGTGATTCATTTGTTT
>JAMCRS010000378.1:0-435 GCA_023380675.1 Chloroflexota bacterium | reverse complement strand
AACTTGATTTTGTCGTTTCTCCCACCTCAGGCCGCGCGAACTTTTCCGGCGCGCGTTCAAAATCGGCTTGGCAGCGCGGGCAGCAGAGATAGTAGGTGACGCCGCGATAATCTATGGCAATGTGAGCGCGTTGCCGTTTAATGCGTTTGCCGCAGACAGGATCAATGAGCAGTTGTGTTTCTCTCCTCGGGAATTTTCGGAAAAAGGCAGACGCCCCAACATGCTGCGAGGGCAATGAGAAAAGTGATCATCGCCGCTGTGAGACCGCCTGGCCATCCGAAAAACGGCACAGTGAATAACAACACAAACGGTACAACGCAGAGCCAGATGACCAGCGTCAGGAACATCGTCGTGTCGTGGAACCCGCCGAGAATGGCCTGAATTCGCTCTATCATTACAGACCCTCCCTCTTTAGCCCATGCCCCGCCGAGGTGT
>JAMCRS010000377.1 GCA_023380675.1 Chloroflexota bacterium | reverse complement strand
CAGGCCACCGAACACGAGCTGAAACAGGGAGAACGGGAACGAGTCCGTAATGTGCTCCACCCAGCCCAGCGCGAGGACCAGGCTCCCGAATCCCAGGCTGTTGATCGGATAGCTCAAACCTCCCGGCAAGCCCGACGCATAGCTGATCGTCCCGTGAATGAACGCACTCGGATTCCATGCCAGGAATGGCAGCATGATCGCCGCAAACAACAGCAGCGCCGGCAAGAGCGGCCGGACCGAGCTCGAGAGCTTGTCCTGCCAGCGCGCGCCCGGGACAACCCCCCAAACGTACAGCGCGAAAAAGGGAACCAGGAACCACGCCGTCTGCTTGGTCGCCGCGGCGCAAGCGACCAACACCCCAGCCCAGCCGAGGCGGCGCTTTTGCAGTGCCACGATCGCTGCGGCGACCCAGAACAGGACTGCGATGTCATTCCGCCCTTCGATAAAGAACGGGACGCTCATCGGGTTGAGCGCCGCCACCGTCAACCCGGCGAGCTTGTCGCTCCGAGTGCATCCCGCTCGCAAAAGCAGCATCGCCAGCGCGACGAGCATCGCCATGTGCACCAGTCGCAGGTCAAACCACCCCAGGAGCGCATGAATGGGCAGATAGAACGGAATCGCAAGTAGAAACGTCAAAGGGAGGTAGGCCAAATTGTACAACGCCGGATTCGCGTCCAGACCGGTGGCGTGGAACGGCCACTGCGCCATCGGCGTCGCAGCGTAATTCGCCGAGTAGGGGTCCTGGCCGCTGAGCAAGAATTGCGCCGCCTCCTCCGTCTGCATCGCTCCGTCGTGCACGTAGAGGTACGGCGCGTTCCACTGACGGTACGCGATGGCGGCGACAGTCGGCAGGATGACAATGCCGATGATCGCCAACCACACGACCGCAAGCTTGATCGTATACTGCCTGCGGCCGGTCAGCCACAGGTCCGCGGCTACATAGACAGCCAGCACGAGCAGGGCGATCGCAACCACCGGCCCATACGCGAGGAGACGCGTCAGATAAACGATCAGCGTCGTATCTACCTGCCGGTCGGGCGGGACAAGTACACTCAGCTCGGAAGACCATAATTGCGCCGCCACGAGCATGAGAAAAAGCACGGCGTCCCAGGACAAACGCAAGCGTCGAGCTTCCGAGACATGGGAGTTGTTCATTCCGCAGCCATCCGTGACGTTTGTTCAAGATCCAAACGCAGGTCTCCGCCGGTCAGACACCGAAGCGATTCCTGTGGAACAACCGGGGCGTGAGTTCGAACGCAGCACTCTCACTCGCCGAATCCTGGCGCGGGGCACATCGAGGTGTCAAGCGCCAAGGACATGTCGGAGCGCGCGTATACTTCTAACGATCCATAATAGGGATGCAGTTGCGGGAAATAGGCGAGCCGTCGATAGTGCTGGAGAAACCAGGGTGCATCGCTTCCGCTGAACTCGCTATCGAAGAACACGACTGCATCCGGATTCGTTTCCCGCACTGCATCCAAAGGCGTAACGAGACTGTCGTGGTACGCCGGCGTCGTCGGTTGATAATAGCGCAGCACCGCCGGCGAAACCAGGCCGTCCAGATCAAGTACGTAGCCGTGATACTCGTAGCCCAGCGCACCGATTTCCGGCGCGGCCACGACCAAGTGCGGCGAAGCCACGCCATCCAGCATCCTTCCGACGCAGGCGTACATCGCCTCGCGACGCGCCAAATCGTTCTGCGTCGAATGCGCCGACAATGACGCGCCGATCAGAAGCAGGGTCGTCGTCAGCGCCGCAATCCCGATAGCCGACGTCCGGACAGCCTGCCTCCAGCGGCCCGGAACACAGGAATAAACGACCAGCGCTCCAACGGATGCGAGAACAAATGCAAACGGAAGCATCGGGACACCGTACCATGGGAACATGTATCGGTTGGGGATCGCAAACAACGCGACGACGGCGATCAGCCACACTCCGACGGGCGCGAGGCGCGTTGTGCGCAATCGGACGATACCGGCAAGCATCAGGAGTGTCATCGGGATTGCCGGCCATACCGCCAATGCCCCCGACGTGTTATCGCCGCTCCCGGCCAGCGCCAAGACGGTATGGTAGTCGAAGAGCAGAGGCTGGGAAAAAGTGAGCACAACCTGCAGAGCATTGTGCCACGGGTCAGAATAGGGAGGGTGGAGCGCCAGCTTGGCCGGTACCGAGTTCGGGACCAGCGAGCCAAAGTAAGCCAGTGAGAAGATAGCCCACAAGCTCAGGATGGCACCTCCCGGGACCCACGCTCTCCAGTCGAATTCTCGTCGGACGATCGAAACGACCAACAGCGAGCCGAGTACGAGGAATCCTTCGGGTCGGGTGAGCGCGATCACGGCCGCGACGAAAACGCTGGACCCGCGGCGGTCCGCCGCGAACAATGCGAAGGAACACGCGATCATCGCCGTGTAGAATTCGGTCTCCATCCCGGAGGCCGCCGCGACCACGAGCGCAGGCGAAACCGCTGCCCAAGCGGCCACCCATAAGCCGGTCTTGAGTCCTTGCAGCCTTGAGACTAGCACGACGAGGGCAATAATTAGAATCGCGTCGCTTGCCGCCGCGATGCCGTAACTGGCATGGGCGGGCGGAATCCCGATGCGGTCCAATAACGCCAGGAGCAGCGTAAACGCCGGGGTCGACGTCCCTAACACTCGCTCGCCGACGTTGTAGACGAAACCACGGCCGGCCGCGATGTTTTCCGCGTAGCGAAAAGTGATGTATGAATCGTCGACCAGCAGCTCACCGACCCACAAGCGCACGCCGATAGTCAGCGCGACCAACGCCCCCACGATAGCCAGCCTACCGCGGTTCTGCGATATCGCGGCATTGATTCGCGGCCAATAGGTCTGCATAGAAATCGGCTACCCCGCAAAAATCCAATGCGTGAACAGCATCAATAAAAGCACCTGCGTCAGGAACGACAATGCGAACAGAGATGCCCTCAGCATCGGCCGAACGCGCGCCGCCGCCATCGCCCCGAAAGCGGGGAACGCGACGAGCAGAAAACGCGACATGGACGCGAGCGGCAGGTGGGGGCTGAACCGCGCGATCGCGAATAGCGGCGGCAGAATAATAATCGCAAGATAGAGCGCTTGCGCGTAGCAGCGGCGCTGGGCAAGGACGACCATCCACACCAAGAAGAGCACCGTCAAGCCGAGGTCGAGCGCGTTCAAGAACGCGAGTCCAAAATCCCCTACCGTGAAAATCGTGACGAGACTTTCCCAGACCGGCTCCCACGGAAAAGCAAACTCGCGCCAGTAGCGCTCGACCTGGAGCCACGCCGCCAACGATTGCGTCGTCTGGAACAGGTAGAAGAGGAACGCGAGACCGCCGGCGACGACGAGCGCCAGCCACAGACCCGCGCGCAGACGCACCTCGCCGCGCCGCCACTGCCGGACGAACAACGCCAGCAGCGGAAGCGCCAACAACATCCCCTGCGCTCGAGTCAGCGCCGCCAATGCCCCCAAGACCCCCGCCCACCCCCATCGATTCCGACGCGCCGCGGTCCACGCGGCCAACGCGAGAAAAAGAAACAGAGATTCCGAGTACGCCGCCATCAAAAAGAATGCCGTTGGAAAGACGACCAGCGCCGTAAGCGTTAGTCGGGCTGCGCGCTCGCCGTACTCCTCGATCGTCAGACGGTACAAGAGCACGAACGCGCCCAATGCGGCCAGGCTGGAAACGATCATCCCCGCGGCGACGTCGTTGATTCGGACGAATTCCGCCGTTGCCCGCATGAGCAGAGGGTAGAGCGGAAAGTACGCGGTGCTCAGGTCGTTCACCGAATAGCCGCGCGTGGCGATCACGGAATACCAGATCGTGTCCCAACGCTGCCAGGCAGCCCACAGCCAGCCGTCGACGTTCCCGTCGATCGGCGCGAGACCGACGTACCAGCTCTCGGTTACCTTCGGAGGCGCGAGCGTCCAGAACGTGGTCGCCAGAACGAACGTCCAGAGTCGCGCGAACAGGAATGCACCGAATGGAGCCGCGAACGCGCGGCTCATCCGTCCAATGCTCTTCAAGCTATCGCGCCGGGTTTCGATAGACATCGAATTCGCCTTGCCGCATCGCCAGCGGCCAGGTTTCCACGCGCGCGATGTATGTTTTGAGCGGAGGCATGACGCTGCTGGCCCAGCCGCGCCAGAGGTTGTCCACGATGACGAACTTGGCGTTCTCGAACGACGGATCGAAGACGAATCGATCGCGCGGCAGCCCGGCGGCATAGTTCTCCGTCGGCCATCCTTCGAAAGCCAGCGCTTGCTGAAAGTCTGCGGCGTTTGCAGAGATTCGCCACGCGAGCTGCGGCGACGCCAGCACTACGTCGCCGGGCCGCGTGTTCGAATTCACATAGTCGGTCACCGCGATTCCGTTTCCCGGCTCCGTCTCGAGCACGGGATCGAGCTTGGTTGGACGCGGCGATTCTGGGCTCGAATAGAGGTAATAGTCCCACAGCACGGTCCAGGCCAGCGGCGCGAC
Source organism: Chloroflexota bacterium (assembly GCA_023380675.1). The sequence goes on along the minus strand of JAMCRS010000377.1, from coordinate 2,375 downwards.
GACGAGCAGGAGCAGTGTGGCGCCGACAAGCCCCCGTTCGATCGCCCGGTGCGCGTTCGGGGTGAATCGTCGCACGACGAGCGCCAAATCGCTGCGCACGACGTCCCTAATATGGCACCACGCCCGTTCCAGGAATTGGGCCGAGCCAAGAGCTATGAACGGAAGCACCTCCATGTAGCGTTGGAAATTGAGATCGGTGCTCCCGGGAAAGGCACGCATCACGTTGAACAACGTCGAAAACATGACCGCCAGTGAAAGGATGCGCGCCCACGGCTCGCGGATCAGCAAGAGGCCCCCGATCCCCATGACCACCCACACCGTCCAATCGAGCCACAGCGCATAGTTCGTGACGAGGTTGAAAAACTGCGCCAGTACCATGTCGCTCGTGCGGCCCAGGCTCAAGGCCATGTCCTGTCCGAGCGCGGTCGGCGCACTCACATACAGGCTCACCAGGAATACAAGACCGGGGGCAAGCATCAAGGGAATGCACCAGACGAGCGAACGCGGCCGAACCCACAGTGCCGCCAGCGTCACGACGGCGACGAGCGGGAGCCCGGTGAGCGCCGTCATGTACGCGCACGCGGCAGAAAGCGCTGCCGCCGCAAGCCAGCGCGATCGCCGGTCGTTCGAATACTCCCACAGCGCCCACCAGCTCAAGACGTAAAAGAGCGCCTGGACGTTGTAGGCGAACGCGATGCGGTGGTACAGTAGGCCGCTCGGCATGACGACAAAGGCCAGGACTGCGAGCAGCGCGACCCAACGGCCCATCATGCGGCGCGCGGCGAGGTAGAGGAGCGCGGCGCAACACCAATTGGCAAGGGCGACCACGAGCCGGGCCGTCGTAATGCTTAAGCCGGCAAACGCCGATGCGGCCGCAAGCAGCAAGTGGAAGAGGGGCACACGGCCGGCGACGAGCGGCGTGCCGCTGATCGCAAAGTACTGCCACCGGCCCATCAGCAAATGCCGCGCGATGTCGAGGTCGCTACCCTCGTCCGAATACCAGCCCGGATTCGCCGCAAGGTTTGCAAAGAACAGATACGCCGCGAGGACTAACAGTAGAACGAGTGCCGATTGTTCGACTAGCCGTACACGGCCGGCCTTGGCGTCTTTGACGGGGTCCTCCGATGCGAGGCTGGAGAGGCTCATCGCTTCCGAGCGATTCGAGTCCGGTCAGGAAACAAAAATCCCGCTCGAGTACCTTTGCCTGGGCGGGCAGTTGTGCTGCGTGCAGTGTGCCAATTGCCTGGGCGCCCGCACTTGCTTCCCGCGTCCGGCCCCTTCCCATTCAGGCCGCCGCGGGTTATCGCTCTTGCCGCCCTCGATTATACGCTTGACTCGCATTTTGGCAATTGTCGCGCGCTCATTGGTCTCGCCGCCCAAACCCGTCCCCCTCGGCCTCTGGTCGTCCGGGCGCTCACACGTTCGGGCCTCGTCCGGCTGGACTTGCAATCGACCCGATTCACGCATATAATTATTGTTAGAAATTCCTAATAAATCTGACTGCCCGAAGGCACATCCGACGGCCGGCGCTCTGCTCCAGATTGCTGCCTCGCGCGCGAGATGGGTCTGCCCTTGGCCCCAATTCGATCGTCGAGTCCCCTGGGCTTGCCTGTTCTCGGCCGGCCTGGGGTTCCGTTTATTCCGCCGGCGAACGGCTCGCCGGGACCGCTTTGGGTTGACTAGGATCGCCCTCTTGCGGCCACCCAAGGAAAATCACGTCAGGCGCTCTGCACACTAGCTCGGAGCCCCGCGCGTCATCCCAGGCGCTGGCGCCCTCACAAAACGCACTCGAGCGAAAGCCATCCGTTCGAGCTGGCTGAACGCGTTCTTTCATCCTAGCAAGGAAAAGCCATGAACGCTGCTGCGCGAAACGATCATACCGGCAAGGAAGACAGGTCGCTGAGCCTGTCGGAATCGAACGGTTGGCTCCGCGAGGTCGTCGATTTCTTTCCGGATGCCACGTTCGTCATCGACCCGGGCGGCAAGGTGATCGCCTGGAATCGTGCGATCGAGGAAATGACGGGCGTCTCGGCGCAAGACATGGTCGGCAAGGGCGATTACGAGTACGCCATTCCGTTCTACGGCGAGCGGCGGCCGATCATGATCGACCTGGCGCTCCTACCGCAGGAAGAGATCGAAAAAAAGTACGCGAGCATCACCCGGGTTGGCAGCAAGCTGGTCGGCGAGTCTTATACGCCCAATCTCAATATGAACGCCACCTACCTCTTCGCGACCGCGGCGGCCTTGTTCGACCCGAACGGAAAGGCGATCGGCGCGATCGAAACCATCCGCGACATCACCGAGCGCAAGAAAGCCGAAGTCGCGCTCCGGCAAGCCCGCCAGGCCGCCGAGTCCGCCGCACGCGCCAAGAGCGA
>JAMCRS010000376.1:2712-3215 GCA_023380675.1 Chloroflexota bacterium | reverse complement strand
GATGCACAGCCGGCGTATGGCCTGTTCGAGATCGCCCATCCATTCGGAGATTGCCGCTTCATAGTCGGGATGGTGTGGGTTCGGCTCTTCGCGCCAGGTGCCATCCGCGTTTTGGATTTTCTCCATCGGTGGTTTTGGTCGTGGCATGGTGCGCTGCACCTCAACCATGAGCAGGTTGGAGACCGGCTGCACGGCGATCTCGACGCCGGTCGACAGTTGCACGAGTGTCAGTTTTTGTGTCATCGTTCAGTTAGCCCCCGTAGCTAATTCCTAGAACACGTTTGGCGCGCCTTGCTGCAAAGCGCCGTCAGTCGTCGCGCCCAAACCACACAACAGAATGTTGTTGGCGTTGATGCCGGGTGTGGGCGTCTCAGGCACGGCGATGCGGTTGTAGCGCTCGAAGCCGCAGTCGGCGCATCGATGCACGATGGCGTGCTCGCCGTTACGTCGAGTGAACGCGGCGACGGGCGTCATCGACCCGCCGCAGCCGCTCGCGCGGTCGC
>JAMCRS010000376.1:352-2702 GCA_023380675.1 Chloroflexota bacterium | reverse complement strand
CGTCCCGGCGATGGTGTAGGCGATGTAGCCCGCCTCATCGGTTGCGAACTTGATGTCTTGAATGGCCGTCGCCGTCACACCGGGTAACGTGGTCGTTGACCAGGCCGTCTCACCACCCGTGAGCGTGTAGTAGATCGCGCCACTCGCGTTCCCCACCCAGATACGGTTGCGGTCTAACACTTCGACCGCTGTGAGCGCCGCCGCGCCCGGTGCGGTCGTGGTTACGGCGAACGTCAGGCCGCGATTGATCGAGCGAACGACGGTTGCGCTTGCGCCCACCGCGACGATGGTGTCGCCTGCGCCCTTGATGCGCGCCAGGTCGTTCGTGGTGACGATGCCCAGTGAGACGGCGCCACTCGGCACATCGGTCAGCTTCAGGATCTCGCCGCCGTCCGTGCAGATGTACGCCTCGCGCGGTCCCGCAACCCACATATCGCGCGGCTCCTGGTTGTTCGAGAATCCGGTCGTGACTTTGGTCCACGTGCTACCGGGCACGCCAGTGACGGGGTTGATCGTGGTGTAGTAGTAACCGCCCGATGTGGCCGTGTTTGCGGTTGGGGAAAGCGCCACCAGGTACGGCCCCATCAACCTGAGCGCACAGGGTGCTTCGGCGTTGGCCGCCGTGGCGATACTGGACGTGCCCCACGTCGCGCCGCCGTCGGTTGAGTAGTGCACAATCGGCTTGGCTACAGCACCGCCTTTCTCCATGACGTAAATCCAGCCCGTGCCGTCGTTGGCGGGTCCGCACTCACCACACAACTCACGGTTGCCGTAGATCACGTCGAGCAGTTCGAGCGTCACCGCCGTGGCATTGCGTTCCGCAAACGCGATGGCGCCGACTGGATAGAAGCCGCCGAGCCAGGTCACTTCCAGATCGGTTTGCAGCGCGTCATCCGCGTCGAGCATGAAGCGGTCGCCGGGCGAGCGGCCGGTGATCTTGCCGTTCGAGTAGATCTCGACGTAATCCTCCCATCCGTAATCGAAGTCAGCCAGGGACTTGCAGCTTCCATGCAGGAGATAGGCATTCAGCAAGCAGTCGATACCCAGGAGATGGCGCGGGATTGCGCCTCGCTTCTCCATGATGGCCAGCGTCGCTGTGTCGAAGTCCGCCGGACTGGCGGATGCGCCGGCGCGGTGGTAGCGGCCCTGAGCGCCCGGCTCGTGGACGTTGATCGGGTCGATGCCGCCCAACTGCGGCGCTTCGCCGCCACTGATGCTGAGGTAGTTCGTCTCACCGCCGTAGAACAGAATGCGGTTGTTTGGTCTGGGGCCGCCAATCTGCAGGTATGGTCGGCCCATACGCCCGGTGATGATTTCGTGTGCGCCTGGTTTTGGCATCTCAATCCTCCATGCAATGAAAAACAAAAAACGCGGCCATCCTTTCGGATAGTCGCGTTCAACGAACGTTCGACCGAACGCGCACACACGTGCGCTGTGCTAACCGTATTCTAGCGCTTGTCCGCCGCGCTACCCTGTCGATATGCCGCGCTGAATGCGCAACTGCTGTATCTCGCGCCACGCGAACACATGCCCGCGCCGCGTGCCGAATGGATTGTTCAGGTCCGACTCACTCACCTGGTACTGTTCGTCATTGGCGCCAGCCGCGCGAGATACGTCAAACTGCCAGTAGCTAAGCGCCTTGTTGGCGACGTCGCAGCCGCAAATGCCACGCTCCATCTCTGCCGCCGCGAGTCTCGCCACGATGGTAGCCAGATGGCTATCCATACGCTGGCCCGACAGTGCGAACCCGGCCAAGTAATTCACTACTGCATTTTGCGGCGGCCGGTTGAGTGCCCATGCCTGTTCGACCCATTGCGCGCGGGTGGTGTTGTAGCGCGCCGTCTCACCCGCCACCGTGCCCAACTCGCCGTCACGGATCACGAATCGCGCGACTTGGCTGTAAGTCGCGGATGGATCGGCGGCATTCAATGATGCGGGCACATCATCGCACTCGCCCGGCACGGTTTCCCATACAAACGAGCCTTGCTGCGTGGTATCGACCGCGCGCCGGTAGACGGATAGCTGCGATGCGAAGGTGCCGGCGACACCGGGGTCAATCGCCTGCGTGCCCAGGCCCTCGTAGAGTATCGGCTTGACAATCGTCCAGGCCCGGCCCTTGATCGTCGCCATGCCGCCGCTGATCCCCACGGTGACCGGCTGGACGCGCCAGCGGTCGGATGCGCCGGATCCGTCGAAACGATCAGCCGCCACGAAGTAGACTACGAGCTGGTCCGGATCCGTGACGCTGGTCGCGATGGACAGCGTGAACGTATCGTTCAGGCCGTCGCCGTCCGCGTCGCTCAAGACGACATTCGCGTTACCGATCAGCGTGAGAGTTTCTGCGCCGACG
>JAMCRS010000376.1:0-342 GCA_023380675.1 Chloroflexota bacterium | reverse complement strand
TGAGCGGCGATACCCCTGACGCTTATCGTGGAACTGCGGGAACGGCAGTGTCACGGTGGCATAGTGCGGCGCCGGGTAATAGCCGAGCTGCTCGGCAAGCCGCCGCTCTGCCAGCTCAATCGCCTCAAGGATTTCAGAGCGCCCGATGGCATCCGCATTCTGCCAGGCGTACTGCATCACCAGCGGATTACAGTTGGAGGTAATGCGCGCCTTGTTGTTGTCAGCCAGTTGCCAGAAGTGGTAGGGTGAAAAACCTAGAATGCGCCTGAATTCATCCGAAGGAAGTAAAGGTGTCATGTTATCCGCCTCATGTCAATTGAAAACAACTCCCCAATTAGCGTT
>JAMCRS010000375.1 GCA_023380675.1 Chloroflexota bacterium | reverse complement strand
AGGTTTCCACCGGTTTCCGCCGCGCGGCAACGCCCCGGGGATGCCGTGTTGGTTGCGCTCCGGGGCCGCGATCATTCCTTGCTCGATGTATACTTGCACCCTTTGACATTTGTACACACTTGCCCACAATATTCCCATAGAAACGGCACGGTACCAATTCCTCCCGAGCCTCGCCTATCTCCATGGGGCTTCAGCCTTGGGCGGTGGAGACACGTCAAGCCGGCACTCAACGAAATGAGAAACCGATGACGGATACCAGTGCCAATACGGAAGTCTCCGCGCCCGCGCCACGAGCTGCGGCGCCAGCCACCAAAGCCAAAGCTACCAGCCAGGAGGTAGATCTCTGCACGATCCCCTGGAAGTGCGAGTTCGCGATGCTGAACGAGTTTCAGGCCGCGGCAGTCCTCGGCCTGGGCGTTAAGGTTCTGCGCCGACGAAGGGCAGATGGTGGTGGCCCGCGGTTCACGAAGCTCAACGGATGCAGCGTTCGGTACAAACTCGGTGACCTGCAATCGTGGATCGCAGAGCAACCGGCTGGTGGCGGGGCGGCCACTACCGATCGTGCACGGCGGGGCCCTGGGCGGCCGCGGAAGGTCGCGTAATGCCCGAGTCCGCCGAGTTCAGCTACGAGGATATCGACGCGCGAGTCTGTCTACGGTGCGGACTGCGAGGCGAGCACGACACCCCAGGAGACTGGTCGTGTCGCGGCTGCGAGTGCGTCGACGCGCTGCGTGCGCGTGTGGCGGACCTCGAGTTCCGCCTCGAGCGGAAAGCGCAGAGGCGCATGGTGTCGCCGGCACAACCCGCGCAGGATGCATCTTCAGAGCAACCGCCCAAAACGGAACGCCGCGGCGGCCGGCGAGACCGCAAGGACGCGCGGATGGTCGTGATGGATGGCGAGCGTTTGTGCCTAACAGATGCAGCTCGTAAATTGGGCTTAGCCCCGAGCGCATTGCATTTCCGAATCATCAATCGCGTTCATACCTCCGATTATGGCGAGGTTGACCTGCGCGCTATCGGCGCGGATGTGGTAGCAACGCCAAACTCCGCGCACCAGAAGTAAGTAGCGTTTGACATTTGCAGGCAACAGGCCGCACGATCAAACTGCGTGGCGAAGTAAACCACCGCCACAACCAACCGCGCCGCTCGGTTACGCGGCAACCACAACCCGTCAGCCCGAGCGGGTTAACCTCGGGACGCCAAGCGGGAGAGGTGTACTCGGATGAAGGTCAGAGGCGACAAACTGTGCGCGCTGCTGATGCGCCAGCGTGAAAGCGTGGCCATAGTCTCAGCAGATGGCCGCCGGCGCGACAACATCAGCGCGAGGTACGCAGCATCCGAGATCGATGGGGCAGCGTTTACGGGCTATGGCAAGGACGGTGTCGTACTGAAGGTCGTCGCCGACGACGCACCGCGCCGTGGGCCGTTCGTGACTCGACGTGGTCTTCGTGGGGCGATGGCAGATTTCCCACGGTTGCCGCACGTCGAGAAGAACACCCAATCGCCAGGCGCAAAGGAATGGGTACAGCAACCGGTGTATGCCGGCACTGGTAGATCCGCTGGATTGAGGACGGTCTTTGTTCGGCACTGATTGTGGGCAAGTATCGATGAAAGCGAAAATGCAAGAGGCGAGATTCGAGAATTCTGACGTCGTCCGCGTGACCGGACGGGCCACGGCGACGATTCAAACGTGGGTGAATCGCGGCGTCCTGGTGCCCGCATCGGGACAGAACCCCGGCTATGCGCAGCGCAGGCGCTACTCGGCGGCGGATGTATGCCAGATCGCCGTCCTCGGGGCACTGAGCGATTTCGGTCTGCCTCCGGGAGAGGCACGCGATGTGGCGAGTTATGTGGGACGGAAACTGGCCGACGAGGGCGCGGCGGTAGCTGGGGATGCGCTACTGCGGATCTGCCGATCGAAGCCAAGCTCGTTGCCGCCGCTGGTCCGCGCCGCGGAGAGGATCGCGGCCTGTGCCTCCACAGGATCCGGCGAGGCGCATGCTGGTGACTACCACTATGAAATCTTCCGGGGGAGAGCCACCGTCGCAGTGGGCGAGTCCGTGTCGCTCTTCCTCCCACTGGGTACCATCGTCGCCGAAGTTATGCGCGGCCTTGGACTGAACTGACAGAAAGCCCGGCGCGCTGGCAGGCGCTTCCGGGCTTGAATCTTATCGAGGGGTCACAAATAGTATGGAGCAGTCTGGTGACAAAGGTCAAAGGTCACAACCGCCGCCGGACACTTTCCAACGGTTCGCCGAACTCACTGCGCGCGATATACAGGCAGCGCAGGCATGGGAAGACCGTGAAGGCGGCACGCTTCTCACGCAACGGGCACTCACAGCCGGGTGGACCGAGGCAGAAATCGGCAAGCTCCTGGAGGAGCACAATCGGCGCCATGGGAACGGTCAGAGCCGCGCGCCCGAGGCGACTCTCCGGGTAGAACGGCAGAAGGCGTCACAACGAGATCTGCTGGTAAAACTCCGCGCGTTAATCGAGCCGCGGTCGCCGGCGCCAGATGACGATGGCGAGCGCGCGGCCGACACGGAACAGGCTGATAGGACTCGCTTCCGCGCTGAGTTGCTCTCGACGATCTCGCAGATCGCTGGCATACCCGTGGACAGGAGTCTCACCCGCGCCGTCCGGTATTTGAGCGATCCACCGTGTTATCAACTCGACGCAGGGAAGAGCCACCTCCGGTTGAATGGCGTGGACCAACTGATTCAGCAGAGTAAGTTCAGGCTGCGGATCGGAGATCTCTGTGGACACGTCATTCGCGACAGGTTCAGTCCTACGGACTGGCAGGACATTGCGCAGGCGCTGCTCAGTGCATGCGAAGACGTGGAAGTGGGCGAGGAGAGCACTGACGCCGGCCTCGTAAATAGCTGGTTGGGCGCTTACTTTGGGTTCTACACGATACTTGACTCCTTGGATGTGGAGGACGACACAAGATCGCCCTTCCTGCACCAAGGGCGGGTGCATGTGTACATCGATCACTTCCGGCGCTTCATTGCGAAACGTGGTGACCGCCTCGATATGCGCGAGTTGAGCATCTTGCTTCGCCGCGCCGGTGCGAAACCAGTCAAGTTACAGGGCCGCGCCAAATCTGACTGGAAAGGCGTGCGCAGCGTTCGCGTGTGGCAGTTACCGAAGACCGAAGGCGAGGCAGACGAAGTAGCCTTTGATGCATAATTCTTCGCCCGGATGGGCGTCGCTGGTTCCACCGCAGAGTACCAGGCACATAGAAAAGGAGAAACCGAGAATGTTCGACAACTACAAGCTCAACAAAGAAGTGAAGGCCGCAATCGAGAAGGCCACCGCTGTTCTAGATGAGCGAAAACGCATTCGCGAGGCCATCGCCAAAGCAGAACTGGACTTGCCGCTCGCTGAAGCGGCATTGCTGAGGGCTGGCGAGGAACTGAGCAGCGTCGCGGCCGACTCAGCGCTGCTGGCAAATGGCAGATCCACGCTGGCGGCGCGGGAAGCGTGTGCCGAGGCGCGCACCGAACGGGACCTGATCGCCAGCCGCCTCGAGGGGCTTCGAAAGAAACTCACCGCGAGCGATGATGTGCTCCTGGCTGCTGAAGATGAACTGGCCGCAGTACGGGCGAGGTTCAGCCGGTCCATCGTGGCGCAGTTCAAGGAGGACCTCCTGAAGGTTGCGGAGCCGTTCGCGGAGATGCTTCGGCTCGGCCGCGGCCTCGAGATGGGCCTCGATTGCGAGTTGCACATCAACTACCGGATCCTCGATCCCGAAGATCCGCGTCGCGACCTGATCCCGCTCTTCAAAAAGACGCCCGAGGAGGGCTACGGTTGGCGCGAACGATGGCGCGAGAATCCAACGGCGGCGCGCGCTTACGACGCGGTCGCCGATTTGACTGTTGCGGCAAAGAAGATGAAGAACGAGGCCAAGGACGTCCGCGATCAGCGGCATCAGAAGGCCACCCGGGAAGAAGCACAGCGGATTGCGAAGAATTCGGCGGCGTGAGTCGGCGCTGCATTCTACCGAGTTTTCTCCAACCCCTGACCAACGGGCATCGCCAACCCCTCGGCGGTGCCCGATTTTTGAACGATTTTCGAGGAGGAACACATGACACACAGGCATCT
>JAMCRS010000374.1:2444-7414 GCA_023380675.1 Chloroflexota bacterium | reverse complement strand
CCGGCGAGAATTTCGGGCAGCAGCAGTCCGAGCGTGTTCACTCCAAGGATCCGGGCAGAGATCGCTTGGATCCACAGGCCGACGGGAGGCTTGTCTACGCTCACCGATGCGCCCGGCTCGGCGGCGACGAAGAAAAAGTTGTGCCACGACTCGATCATCGCTTGGACCGCGGCGGCGTAATAGTGGTTCGCTTCCCCGAGCGCGGCGAGATTGGCAAAGCGCAGCGCGGTCGCCAATGCGACCACGCCGGTCAGTGCCAAGCCCTCCCCAGCTTTGCGCGAAATGCGCCAGTCTTTGAAATCGCGATACGCGTTCACGCTCGCATTCCTTTCGGTCCGCGTCGACTCTTCTCTTCGTCGTTCAGTATGAAATTCCAGCTGAATGCCATTGTTGTGAAACCTCTCCTTTTGAAAATCTCGTTCTTCGAATCTCTCCAACTAAAATTGTAACCGAAGCGGATTAGAATCCACCAAACCTGCGTTGAAATAATTCTGAATAATTCTGAATACCTTGACAATCTGCACAACTCGATATATAATGCAACAGAATACTGAATTCTGTATATTGTATGGTCGTCTTGACTTGTGCTTGGTGCCGAAATGGTTAAAGACTTGTTTCTCCCCCTCCTCTCAAAGCAAGGAATTACGGTTATCCGCCTTGCGTCTCTCTTCCTTACCCACCAGTGCGGGGACCGCATCGAGCCGGTCCAAACCTACGCAGCCAAATTCGATATCGGCGTTGGAACCGTACAGGCTTCTTTCGCATACTTGCAGGAAATCGGAGCGGTGGAGCTTGATAGTCGGGGTCATCTGGGCACGTTCATTCGCAAGATCAACTATCCGCTGGTCTGGTCGCTCACGGGGCAGAATCAGATCATCGGCGGAATGCCGCTCCCGTACTCGAAGAGGTACGAAGGCCTGGCGACGGGTCTGCACGAAGCCTTCGAGCGAGCTGGCATCGCCCTCAACCTGGTCTATACGCGCGGCGCACTGAACCGCCTGCAAGCCCTGGCACGCGGGAGGTTCGATTTCGTGGTCTTATCCCGGTTCGCTTTGGACTATGCCGTCGAGCACAATCTCGCCATTGAAGAGGTGTTGGGGCTGGGAAGCGAATCGTACGTCGGCCAGCACATGATTCTCCTCAGAGACAACGACAAAGACCGGATCGAAGACGGCATGCGGGTTGGACTGGACTCGTCGTCAATCGATCAAACCGTGCTGACCAAACGGGTCTGCCGGGACAAAAGCGTCGAGTTCATCGAAATCAACTACATGAACTTGATGGCGGCGATGGAAAAGGGACGGATCGACGCGACGGTTTGGAACGGGGATGACTTCCCGGCCTCGAGCTATCCCTGCAAAGCGGTTCCTCTTCCGGCGGTGGACGGGGTTGCGCTGACCGGAGAAAACACAGAAGCCGTCATCGCCGTGGACAAGGGCAACCAATTGGTTCTGCGGACGCTGCAGTCCATCATCGACAAGGAGCTGGTACGCGACATCCAGGCAAAGGTGATGGGAAACAAAATGATGCCAAGTTATTGAGAGTTGACGAGGAGATGGGGCGCCGTTGCCCTACATAATACTGTTCTACGGGCTTCGTGAAGACTGCGGGGTGCGGAGAATCGCACCAACGCGGTCTTTATTTTTAGCGCCGATCGAGCGTATATCCACGGAGGGCGAGGATCGCCGACCCCGCGATCGACGACGAGCCAGGTTCGCACCATATGGGCTTGACTTTCGTTGCCGGAGAAATCTGAGGAACACGGGATGGAGAGCACGATCCTGTCACGAGCAGTTGAGCTTTCTCAAGCGCTGATCGAACATCGGCGAGTGATTCACCGCCACCCAGAGCTGGGTTTTGCAGAGACCCGCACCGCTGCGCATGTCGCGGCCAGCCTTCGAGATCTGGGCATCCGGGTCGAGACGGGCGTCGGCAAGACCGGCGTCGTCGGATACATTGGGACGCAGGGGCCGGTCGTCGCGCTCCGCGCGGAGATGGACGCGCTTCCGATTCAAGAATCGAACGAGACGGCGTACGCGTCGCGAGTGCCCGGCGTGATGCACGCCTGTGGCCACGACGTTCACACGGCCTGCCTCCTCGGCGCCGCAATGCTGCTCAAGGACCTTTTGCTTCCAGGCCAGGTCCGCCTGCTGTTTCAACCGTCGGAAGAAGGCATGGATGACCAGGGCAAGAGCGGCGCGTCGCGTATGATCGAGGCGGGCGTATTCGACGACGCTGCAGCGATCTTCGCGCTGCACGTAGACGGCGCCTATCCCACCGGCACGTTGGCGTGCTCCCCCGGCTACGTGATGGCGTCGATGGACAACTTTGAGATCACGGTCTTGGGTCAAGGCGCACATGCCGCTCAGTCTTACTTGGGGCAGGATGCCGTGCTGCTCGCCGCACAGGTCGTGTGCGCACTGCATACGATCGTGTCGCGGCGGATTCCGGCGGACAGCAGCGGCGTAATCTCGGTCGGAACGATTCACGGCGGGACAAAGGAAAACAATCTCGCCGACCACGTGGAACTGCTCGGCACGATCCGTAGCTTCGACCCCGAGGTCCGACAGACATTGGTCCGCGAGCTGGATCGAGCCTGCGGAGTCGCCCGAGCGATGGGTGGCGACTACCAGCTGACCATCCGGGAAGGGTATCCGGCCCTGGCGAATGATCCAAAACTCACGGCCTTTGCCAGCAAGGTTGGCTGCGACGTCTTAGGTCCGGGCTCGGTCGTACAAGCACGCCGCGAAATGGGCTCGGAAGATTTCAGCTTCTTTGCGCGTCGAGCGCCCGCCTGCTACCTCATCCTCGGAGTCGGAACGCCGGGGCAGCCGCTCCGCCCGCTGCACGGTCCGACCTTCGACGTCGACGAAGCGGCCCTGCCTCTCGGCGCGGCGGTGCTGGCTCAACTGGCGATCAGCTACCTGGAGGAGCAGCCTCTTGCCTGACAGCCCGTTTTCTCCGTTTGAAGAACGGTTCGAGCTCCTCGTCGCGAGCGGGCAGGCGAATGCCCGGTCCGTGGCCGCCGCAAAGCTCGCGTTGGGCATGGTGGAACAGGACTATCAGATTCGCCTCTCCGAGGAGTTGGGCGCTTCCCTGGCCAGCCATATTGCCATCACGGTGAAACGGCTGCTTGACGGAGAGACCTTGTGCGGGCTGCCGGAAGAGGTCTGGGAGGAAATCCGTGAATATCGGCACGAAATGGAATTGGCCGCTTCCATCGCCGCCGAGTTGAGGCAAAACTTGAACATTCCGATCGAGTGGGACGAGCAGGGATTCATCGCGGTGCACCTGTGCAAGATAAAGATCGAGTGCGGCGCGACGGAAAGGAAGAGCATTTGATCCGGATAAATGTCGGCGGTTTGGCCGCTCAGGAAGCACGCCGCGTGGCCGCCGAGATCGGCGGAAGCCGCGTCGACGTTCAGGTGGTGACCGATCTTGCCGGTGTCAAGCAAGTCGCCAGCGGCAAAGCCGACTATTACCTCGGCGCCTGCGCGACCGGCGGCGGCGGCGCGCTCGCCATGGCGATAGCCATATTGGGGTATCCGAATTGCTTTACCGCCAGCGCGGTCTGCCAACCTCCTAACGAGGAAGAGATCCGGGCGGCGGTCGCGGGCGGCAAGAAGGCATTCGGATTCACGTGTGACCACGTGGACACGGCTGTCCGGATGATCGTTACGGCCATACTCGCCGTGCATTCGCCAGACCGTTAACGCGTGGATCACGACACTCGGCTTGCGGTATTGCACGATCGGCTGACCCCGTATTGATCGCTCCATCCATCGGGTCGCCGCCCTGGAGAACCTGACTGTGCTGTGGACCAAAGTGCTCGTCGTCGCCATCGCCGGCGCGCTGGGCGCCGCTTATTCGAATCGCGGGATCGCGGTCTTTCACGACGGCATCCGCGGGGTCATGCCCGAACTCGCCGAAGGACGCATTCGGCGAGCGGAATTGGCATCCATTGCGTTTGGCATGTGCTTTTTGCTGCTGCTCGGATTTGGCCTTCCATTTTCAATGATATCGACCGTCCTCCTCACGCACGTTCTCTGGCTGGGGACCGACATGATCGGGACCTGGTTTTCGGAAAACGCGATCGCAAGCCGGAAATCCGACGCGACCAATCTCCTGAGCTTGCTGGGGGTCAGCTTGCTCGGCGGTCTCTACGGCGGCGCCTTGACCATTGGCCTGGAGGTATTTGCACGGTCCATGCAATCCCTGCCCATCCAGTTCCTGGATTCGGCCGGGCAATTTGGCGGACCGATCGTGTTTACGTTCGCCGCTTTTCCTGCCGTCGCGATCGGCTATCAACGCGGCGTCCGGCACGGCCTGGTCGCCTTTCTGATCACTCTCGTCGGAAGGCAGATCGCCGCCGGACTCGGACAGGCGCAGCCGGATGCTTGGGCGTTGGCCATCGGGATGGTCGTTCTCTTTGTCTACGCCGTCCGAGAGAAGAACGAAGAGGACGAAGGGGTCGCCGCGCTTGCCGGGGGACGGGCCGGACGGATCCGGAGCAACCTGCCGGCGATCGCCTTGCTGGGGGCCGTCTACGGAATCGCCTGTAACCTCGGTATCATGATGGAGGGTGCGCAGTCGGCGATCGTGTTGGGGCAGGGGGACCGCGTGACGGCGGTCGCGGTCACGCTCGCACGCGCATTTTCGTTTGCGCCGCTCAAGGTCATGTCTGCCTTGAGCACCGGTGTGTTCGCCATGGACGGCTTGGGATTCGTCGCCTCGGCCGGTCTCGTCGCGCCGAACTGGGTCGCGGCGGCGTTCGCCGGGGCTTGCGTCATGAGCGGCGAGGCGCTGTGTCTCGGGCTCGCGGCGCGGCTGCTCGATCGATTTCCGGGTTTCTTGAAAGCGGCCGACAACATCCGCACGGCGATGACGCGGCTCCTCGAGCTCGCTACGCTGGTCGGCGGGATGATGGCCGCCAATCGCATCGCCCCCGGGATGGGACTCCTCGTCGTCTT
>JAMCRS010000374.1:0-2434 GCA_023380675.1 Chloroflexota bacterium | reverse complement strand
GGAAACTTGGCCCTTGGAACAACTCGACCTTACCGGCGCGATGGAGCTGCAATTCCGACTCGTGGAATCGATTGCGCGCCATTTCGACGGCAACTCGATCCTGCAAGCGGGAGACTACGGAGTGCAGCCGGGCCTGGGACGCCCGCACACCACGGCTCGCGTGGAAGTGGTATTGGCAGAGTTCTTCGGCGCCGAGGCTGCGTGCCTGGTTCGCGGCGCCGGCACCGGAGCGCTCCGTGCCATCTTGATGGCGCTGCTGCGGCCGGGGCAGAGCCTGCTCGTCCATCGGGCGCCGATTTATCCGACCACGGCGGTAACGATAGAAGCGATGGGGATAGCGCTCGTCCAGGTCGACCTGAACGATCTGGACGCCCTGGACAAGCTGAATCTTTCCGGCGTCCGGCTCGCGCTGCTGCAGCACGCCCGTCAGCGCATCCAAGACCACTACGTCCTGGCCGACGTGATCGCCCGTCTAAAGGACCGCCATCCCGGCTTGACGGTTCTGGTGGACGACAACTATGCCGCGCTCAGGGTGCCCAGGATCGGAATTCAACTCGGCGCCGACATTTCGGCCTTTTCCTTATTCAAGCTCCTCGGACCTGAGGGTGTCGGCTGCGCGCTGGCAAGCCGCTCCCTGGTCGAAGCGATCCGAAGACAGCACTATTCGGGCGGGACCCAGGTGCAGGGCGTGGAGGCACTGGACGCGCTGCGCGCCCTGACGTACGCGCCGGTGGCGCTGGCGGTGCAGGGGCAGGTGGTCGCGCAGGTGGTGGCGCGCTTGAACGACCGGCCCGTTGCCGGCGTCGTTCGCGCCTTTGCCGCCAACGCGCAGTCCCGCGTCATTCTGGTCGAACTGGACAAGCCGATCGCCCGGCAAGCGATCGATAAGTGCGTGGAGTTTGGCGCGGCCAACCACCCGGTGGGAGCGGAATCCCGCTACGAAGTTTCGCCCATGTTCTACCGAGTTTCGGGGACCTTTCTGCAAGACCGGCCCGAGCTGGCTGACAAGATGATTCGAATCAATCCGATGCGGGCTGGAGCCGACCTCGTCGTCGACATCCTTGAAAAGACGCTGCGAGCTTGCGAGGGAGGATGAGGTGTTCCTAGACATCACACGAGCGCGCAACCCCCGGCTGATCGAGGCCGCACTCGTCCTTCACCGTGAACGGATGCTTCCGCCCAATTGCTTCGTGATCGACGTCGACACGGTGGCGGCGAACGCCGCATTGCTGCAGCAAGCCGCGGACAAGAACGGGATCTCGCTCTACTTTACGACAAAACAGATCGGTTTCAACCCTCTCTTGGCAAAACGAGTCGTCGAGGCCGGGATCCCCAAAGCGATCGCGGTCGACATGCGCGAGGCCTCCGTCCTTTCACGCAACGATATCCCGATTGGCCACGTCGGCCACCTGGGGCAGATTCCGTGCGACATGATCGGTCCGGTGCTGCGCCTCAAGCCGGAGGTCGTCACGGTCTTTAGCCAGGAAAAGGCGGAGCAAATCTCGCGCGTGGCTGCGCGCGACGGCGGACAGGTTCAACTGCTCCTGCGCGTGGCGTCGGAAAACGATTCGTTCTACACCAACCAGGAAGGCGGGATCGGGTTGGACCACTTGCTCGAAGCGGCTTGCTGCATTTCCAAGCTGCCCAACGTGCGTATTGTGGGAGTCACGTCCTTTCCGTGCCTGCAATTCGACGACGAGTCTCGGACGCTCAAGCCGACGCACAATTTCCAAACCATGCTCAAGGCGGCTGGCGTACTCCGCAGCGAGCTGGGCATTCAGATCGAGCAGGTCAACGCGCCCGGCAACACCTGCGTCGGCTCGATGGCGCTCCTTGCGGAGATGGGCGCCACCCACGGCGAGCCCGGCCACGCGCTCACCGGGACGACGTATCTCCACGCCGGATCGGAGCAGCCCGAAATGCCGGCCATCGCGTACGTGAGCGAAGTGTCACACCTGTACGGCAATCGAGCGTACGTGTTCGGCGGCGGCGTTTATCGGCGAGCCAAGGTGAATAATGCGCTCGTCGGCTCCAGGCTCGACCGGATGGCAAAGAGCACGGTGCTTCCGTCCGATCCGACGGCGATCGACTATTACGTTTCGATGGAGCTGCCCTCCGATCAGAGGGTGGAAATCGGAGACACGGTGATCGTCTGTTCGCGTGCGCAGATCTTCGTCAGCCGTTCCTACGTGGCCGTCGTCAAAGGTATCCAAGCCGGGAACCCGGCGCTGCTCGGCTTGTTCGACGCCCTGGGAAGAGCGGAAGAGAGAATATTCTAGTGCCAACCAAAGTTGTCCTTATCGTCCTGGACGGCCTGGGCGTGGGGGAAATGCCGGACGTAGCGATCGTCCGGCCTCAAGACAAAGGGAGCAACACCCTAAAGAGCCTCGCGGAGAGCGTGAGCCGGCTGAACGTGGACCATTTGGTCAGCCTG
>JAMCRS010000373.1:795-3440 GCA_023380675.1 Chloroflexota bacterium | reverse complement strand
GTCTCTCTACTCTACACGACCAGAGGCTCTGCGTACACAGCGCCGTCGAGGGCGGTTTTCCATGCGAGCGTTAGGCGCTGCGGATCGGGCATGTTCGGAATGTAACCCGTTCGTGTGTTGTCGTCGTGGTAGGTTGCCCAATCGCCGCCGGAAGAGAGAGTCGCCGCCGGCGCAGGCGCAGAAGCGGTTGCTAATGGGCTTAAAGCGGCCTGCGCGGTTGGAGCGCTCGCTATCGTAGGACTGGGTGCGACGGTAGGTGAAGGCAAAAGCGCGCACGCCGCGATGTTCGCGCCGAGAATGCCGGCGCACAGTACGACTAGCCCGGCCGCGAGCCGAGAGCGTGCTTCGGTCTCTGCCGGGCCAGGCGCGGCGCGAGATGCCGCGTTCAAGTGTTCAATCGAGCGTGTATCGACTTGGTTGCCAGGAATTTGACTCAGCTCTTCCCCCTTGCTTAAATTGGTGCGCCGAGCAAGCGCCGGCCGCGCGAGGGGTGTTTCTTTGCCAACGCCTCGATTCGCGCGAGGAGTGCCTTGCCCAGCGTGAGCGCTTCGTCTCGCTCGTATCCCAGCCGTTCAGCAACGATCACGGCCCAGAGCGTGAGCACGGGGGCGCGATTGATCTTGAACATGCGTATAGCCATCGCACACCTCTTGCGACGAGACATGCGAATAGGACGGCAAGGCAGACCGAGGCATGACTCGGGCAGCGTCGCTGACGCAGTCATCGCACGCTGACTCTCATCGCACGCAGACAGCTAAAGCGTCGCTGCCCGAGGGTATTCTGCCACAGGACGATTCGCCGCGCAAGGGGCAGGCAAGCCAGGGTTGAGGCAGAGTCGAGCAACGTGTCGTTCGGAGAACTTGATGTCCTTGTGGCGTCTCCAACGAAGGAAACTCGCAGATTCGTCACAGCGATCCGCACTCAAAGCTCGATCTCTGTCGCACCTGGAGAAACCACCGGTAGAGACGTGTCGGTGACACGTCTCCCCCCTCAACAAAAAACCCCCGCGCTTGCCGGTTCGCGATGGAACCAGCACTGCGCGGGGATTGAGTTGTAAGGACTAGGCGCCGGATGCCGCGGCGGCCGGATTCAGGTTTCCGCCGTTCTCCGTAAAATCGATGTCGCGCCGGAATTGGCTCATGTAGAGATCGTAGTAGAAACCGCGCGCCCGGAGCAGTTCCTCGTGCCGGCCTCGCTCGATGATTTGTCCGTCCTTGAGCACCAGCACCTGGTCGGCATTGCGGATCGTGCTCAGGCGGTGCGCGATGACGAACGAGGTCCGTCCGCGCAGGAGCTCTTCCAGGGCTTTCTGGATGATGCGCTCGGTGCGCGTGTCCACGCTCGAGGTCGCTTCGTCCAGGATGAGGATGCGGGGATCGGCGAGCGCCGCACGCGCGATCGAGATCAGTTGGCGCTGCCCCTGGCTCAGTCCGCCGCCGCGCTCCCCCAGTTTCGTCTTGTAGCCGTCCGGCAGCCGCTCGATGAAGGAATCCGCGCGGGCCAGCTTGGCGGCCGCGATCACCTGTTCGTCGGTCGCGTCCGGCTTGCCGTACCGGATGTTCGCCATGACGGTGTCGCTGAACAAGAAGGGGTCCTGCAGGACGATGCCGATCTGCGCGCGGAGCGAGGCCGCGGTGACGTCGCGCACGTCGATCCCGTCAACCTTGACCGCGCCGGCAGAGATGTCGTAAAAGCGCGGTATCAGATTGGCGATCGTCGTCTTGCCCGCGCCGGTCGGACCGACGATCGCGACGGTTTGCCCCGGCTCGGCTGTGAGATTGACGTCGCGGAGCACCGGCTCGCCGGCCTCGTATTCGGCGCCGACGTGCTGGAGCTCCACGCGACCCTTGATCGGCGGCATCGGGACCGCGCCCGGGCGGTCGACCAGGTCCGGCACCGTGTCGAGCAGACCGAAGATGCGCTCGGCGCCCGCGATCGCGCTCTGGATATTCGTCCACATCACGGAGATCTGAGAGATCGGCTGATTGAAGCGCTGGGTGTAGCCGAGAAACGCGACGATCAGGCCGAGCGACATCGTCTCGCCGGACAGGTTCTGTCCGCTCAGGAGGAGCAGTCCTCCGACGCCGGCCACGATCGCCATCGAGACGTAGCCCAGCGCCTCCAGCGTCGGCGAGAGCGCGCTCGTGTAGGCGACCGCGCGGATGCTGGCGTCGCGGGAGGCGGCGTTCGATTCGTCAAAGTTCTGAATGTTCTCGTCCTCGCGGTTGAAGGCCTGCGCCTCGCGCACCGCGGCGAAACTTTCTTGGAGATTGGCGTTCACGTCGCCGACCGAGCTGCGCACGCGCCGAAATGCCTGGCGCGCCTGGTCGGACAGCCACACGGTCGCGAAGAACATGATCGGCGTCACGAGCAGACTGATGATGGCATACACAAAGCTGATGCTCAGCATCGTGAACGCGATCCACACGATCAACAGCACCCCCTGCACGAGGCTGACCAGCGGAAAGCCGATCGCCTGCTGGATCGTGTCCGCGTCGACCGTGATGCGCGTCATGACATCCCCGGCCTCGTGTTTGGAGAAAAAGCCGAGCGACAAACGTTGAATGTGCTCGAAGACGGCGACCCGCATGTTCCGCAGCACGCTAAAGCCGGCGAAGTTCATCAGATAGAATTGCAGGCCGGTC
>JAMCRS010000373.1:0-762 GCA_023380675.1 Chloroflexota bacterium | reverse complement strand
GTACCAGCAATTGGGCGATGCCGCCGCGGTGATGCCGGCGCCGGCGCTCGAGCCTGTCGCTCCGAACAGTTTTTCGGTCGCCGGCGTCAGAAAGCAGTCGACCGCCTGACCGGTGAGATTTGGCGTCAACACCTGCAGGTAGGTCGTGAGGATGACCAGGCCCGCCACGACGAAGAGCAGATACCAATACGATTTAAAGTAGACCCAGAACCGCGCGAGCGTGGCGCTCACCGCCGTTGGCTTGCGCGCCTCGTTCTGGAGCATTTGACCGTGACGTCCCATCATCATACGGCAACACCTACACTTTCAATCATCTCGGGCGCTTGCGCGTCGGAATCGCCGATCAGTTGCGAGCTGTAGATATCCGCGTAGATCTCCGAGGAATCGAGCAGTTCCTCGTGGGTCCCGCGTGCGACCACCTGTCCCTTGTCCAGCACGAGGATCTGGTCGGCGTTGAGCACGGTACTAATGCGCTGGGCGATGACGAACGACGTGCGCCCCTTCATCAGCTCCTTGAGCGCCTGCTGGATGTGGAATTCGGTCCTCAGGTCCACGCTGCTGGTCGAATCGTCCAGGATCAGGATGCGCGGATTGAGCAGCAGCGCCCGCGCGATCGCGACCCGCTGCTTCTGGCCGCCGCTCAAGGTGGAGCCACGTTCGCCCACCGGCGTATCGTAGCCCTGCGGGAACTCCATGATAAAGTCGTGCGCGGCCGCGGCGCGTGCGGCGGCGGTCACCTGATCCATCGTTGCGGGCCTGGTC
>JAMCRS010000372.1 GCA_023380675.1 Chloroflexota bacterium | reverse complement strand
CAGCTACCTCGAGGCCCGCCGCGTGCAGGTCTTGTCCAGCAGCGCACAGACTCCCACACCCGCTCCGACGCATGCGCCTGCACCGACCAAGACTGCAACGGCAACCGCGGTCCTGATGGCGACTCCGACTCAAGCCGAGACTGACGTCGGGGGCTCCACGCCGTCACAATAGCGGGCGGGCGATTCCGGTCTAGTTGTTACTACCCGCCGGCGTCGAACGGGACAAGGGACCGGTGCAAAGGCTCGAATCTCAACTTGCCTGGCACGGCGGCCGGTTGGGACGATTCCCACAGAATTCCGTGAAAACTCGATTAAGGACGTCGGCTCGCCGTCAAGAGGCGAGCCCAATTGCAAGCTGTTGAGACCGATCAAGATCATTCTGGCATTGGCGCTCGTGCTCGTGCTGACTCGGGTCACGGCACAAGCTCAAGGGCCTGATGCGGTGGCGGACCTCGCGGCGCGCATCAATCACGAGCGCGTGACGCGCGGGTTGACGCCGTTTGCGCTGAACGCAGACCTGACCAAGGCCGCGCAGGCGCACGCCGACGATATGGCGCGCAGCGGCAATTACAGCCATGCCGGTTCAGACGGCTCTACGGTGTTCGATCGCGTCCAGCGATCGGGCTTTGGCGCCTTTAGCTGGGGACTCAGAGTCGGCGAGAACTGGGCTTGGTTCCGCGACGCGGCCGCGGCCATGTCCTTTTGGATGAACAGCGAGCCGCATCGCAACAATATCCTGCATCCCCTCTATCGCGAATTCGGGATCGGGATCGCGCCCACCAAGCCAACCAACACGCTGTTCGTGGTCGACTTTGGCGCCGAGCCGAATGTGTTACCGGTCTTTATTGACGGAACGGCTGCAACCACTCGCGAGATATCGGTCACGCTAACGCTGAGCAGCGAAAACGTCATGCCGAGCGGCGACGGCCCCAAGACGATCGGGCAGCCGACGCAGATGCTCATTTCGAACTTGAAGGACTTTGCCGGCGCCGAGTGGCGGCCGTTCTCGCCAAGCATTCCGTGGCTCCTGGAGCCCGGAGGCGGAACGAAGACCGTCTACGTGAAATACCGGGACGCCAGTGGCCGCACCGCGACCGCAAGCAACGAGATCGCATTTGACGCGGCCGTGTTTGAGGAGGCTGCGACTCCACGACCCAAACCGACCGCGACGCCGCGACCCAAGCCGTCCGTAACACGAACGCCGCAACCGTCCGTAACCGCAACGGTCATTCCGAGCGCAACGGCAACGCAAGCGGCCAGCCCGACCGTAACCGAGACCGCGACGCTGACTCTAACGGAGACGAGCACTCCGACCGTTACGCTCACGCCGACGTTCGCTCTGACGGCAACCTGGACCGCGCTTTCCGACGCGTCGGATCCGGCCGCGTCGCCGGCATCCGAGACGGTCGTCGCCCAGACGACCCTGAGTTTCGATCCAAAGTTGCTCGGAACCGTGGGGTTGGTATTCGTGCTTTCGGCGTTGGCGGCCGTCAAATACATTGCCACGCGCCGTGATCGCTAGCGTCCTATTGTTGCCGAGGTTACACGATTGAGTTCTCGAATTGCCGTCGTATTTCTGCTGGCGACGCTCCCGTTACTCGGAGGGGGCTGTGCGGCGTTGACCGCGACTCTCCCATTTCCGACCTCCACGCCGTCTGCCGGCGCCTATATTACGTACGACGTACAGCCGGGCGACACGTTGGCGCAGATCTCAACGCACTTTCACATGACGATCGAGCAGCTCATCACTCTCAACGCCGACCGCTACCCGATGTTGGCGCGTGACCCCTCCCTCATCCAGCCAGGCTGGCGCCTGCGGGTGCCGGCGGCGAACGCGAGCCCGGCGGCGCGGGCGACCGCGGACGCCGATACCCCGGCGATCGATCTGCAGGAGGGGGATGACGCGATCATCAGTCAGGTGAACACGTCGCGGGCTCAGGCGGGACTCCCGCTGCTGCGAGCCGACCTGGTTCTGGCCAGCATCGCCGACGACCGCAGCGCGGACATGATCGCGCGTAACTACTTCTCCCACTACGACCCGCAGACCGGTCAGGAGCCGCTCCTGCGATACCTGCAGGCGTACGGCTATTCGTATCAATTTGCCGGCGAAAATATCGCCGAGATCAAGAACGGGAGCGGTTGGGTGCTTCCGTGGCTTACGGTTGCCCAACGCTATAGCGCCGAGGACCTGGCGACCGAATTCGTCACTGACTGGTTGAACAGCCCGGAGCACCGGGCGAACATATTCAGCCCGCACTATCGGCGGACCGGCGTCGGGATTGCCGTGAGCCGGGATGGACGCCGCATCGTCGCGGCCCAAGTCTTCTCCGACTAGGAGGAATCACTTGAGTCAAGCCGTTCGCCTCTCGGAGACACTGGTTCAGCAGATCCTGGAACAGTACGGCGATCACGCTGGTGCGCTCGCCGACCTGGCGGCGCGAGTCGAGCCGGCGGCAGGCGAATTGTTCGCTGCCTGGCTCGCGGCGAATCGCACGACTTTCGCCGACGCACGCGTGGCCCCGGAGACCGTTCCAGCCGACCAGCAGGTCCAGGCCATGCAGTCTTGGTTCGCCGCGCTGCGGGAGCGCCAGGTGGAGCGGTTCTTTACGGAGGTCGCCGCTTGGCCGCGCCAATTGGCCGCGCTCGGGATCAGCTACGATCGCACTCTCGCCTTGTTCCGCGAGTACCAGCGTGTGACGATCCCTCTGTTGATCCGGGTGTTCCCGGCCGGCCCAGAATTGCAGGCGGCGCTCGGCGCGTTCGACGATCTGTTCGACGGCTGCCGTATGC
>JAMCRS010000371.1 GCA_023380675.1 Chloroflexota bacterium | reverse complement strand
CACCGCCGACGAGCTGGGTGGTTTGGCAGACCAGCTCCGGCAGGAGGCCGCGCGGTTCAAGCTGCGCCACGACGCTGCTAACGCGGCGGTCGCAGCGCCGGCCGGGTTGACGCCCGAGATGCTTAACGCACTGCATGAAATGATGCAACACCAGAAACATGCGGCCGCGGCCGTACCGGCGAGCGCCCAAGTACATGAAAACGGTGGAAACGGGAAGGCGGCAGACGTCATCGATCGCGACGAACGCGGGTACGGCGGATTCTAGTGAAACGCGGCTGACGGGCCTCGCGGCCCGTCGGCCCGATAAAGAATTGGAGGAACAGAAATGGCACAGAAAAAGATCATGCTGGTCGACGACTCGAGCATGATGCGCGTGATTATTCGTAACCTGCTGCTCACCGACCCGGCCCTGGCGATCACGGCTTCGGTCGAGAACGGCAAGAAGGCGGTCGACAGCCTCGCCGAGGCTCAGCCGGACCTGATCCTGCTGGACCTCGAAATGCCTGAGATGGACGGATTGGAATTTCTGCGCGTCGCGCGCCCCAAGACCAAGGCCAAAGTGGTCGTGCTCAGCTCGATCGCGCCGGCCGGTTCGCCGAAGGCGGCCCAAGCCCTCAGCCTGGGCGCCGATGCCGTCATCTCAAAGCCCTCCGGCGCGGTCTCGTTCGACCTGAAGGAAGCACGCGGGAGCGAGCTCATGAACACGATCTATCGACTGTTGGGAATAGGGACGCCTGTGGCCGGTTAGACCGGCCGAGGGGGCGATACGGGTCAGGCGTGGGGAAAAACTCAATGAGCAATGACAGCCGTTCGGCGGAATTGGAAGAGATTTGGTCTCTGTTTGCCCAAGAGAGCAGAGAGAACCTGTTGCTGGCTGAAGAATCGCTGCTGAAGCTGGAGCAAGACCCTGGAGACGCAAGCCAGGTGGCGCCCCTTTTTCGCGCAATTCACAGCTTCAAGGGCGGCGCCCGCATGATGGGCCTGTCCAACGTTGAATCGCTCGCACACCATGCCGAGGACCTGATTGCGCTGGTCAGGGACGAAGGGGTCGAGCTGCAGCAACCGATGATCGACGTCCTGTTGGCCGTGTTGGACCGTCTGCGAGCGATGCTCGATCAGGTTCTCTCGACCGGAGGCGACGTCGCGGCCGGGCAATCGGATGAATTGATCCAGTCACTGTCCGCATTGATCTCCGCGTCCGCCGTGGGCGCGCGAACGGCTTCTCCGACGGCAACTCCGGCCGCATCGATCGCGCAGACAACGCCGGACGCGGCGCACTTTGAGCCCAAGCCGTCCGCGAGCGTCGAGAGCGAGGCCGCTTCGCCCCAGATCGCACCCGACGAAACGGGTCCAATCGCAATGACTGAACCGGCTCCTGCGACCCTGGACAACACGCCCGCCGCGCCCAGTCCGGAACCATTGCCGGCGCCAAGTTTGGACACTTGGGGCGAGGACGGGCTCGAGCCCGCTCAAGCTCCAGCAACCGTTGCCCGAATGGATTTCGTTGGGTTTCTGCAGATGGCCGAAGGAGAGCTCGGGTCGCTGCATACAGCCCTCGACGCGCTTGCCGCGGGAACGGAAGGGGCGCGGGATCAAATCCACGACCTGGCCGCGCGCCTAGCACACGCGGCGGACGATCTGGGCTACGAACGCCTCTCAATGGTGCTGCAGGATCTCGACATAGAGATCCAAAGAGAACTCCCCTCTGATGCACCCGCGCCGGACGCGGAAGGGCGCCTGGTACTTTTCAAGAAACTGGAATTGGCGATTTTCGAAGAGTTGACCCGCGTGCAAGAGTCCCAAGCCGGTCAGCAGCCGGAGGGGGGCCCTGTGAACGAAGACGAGTGGTCCAACATAGCGTGGCTGTTTCGTCACTGGAACGCCGAGCGGGTCTTTACAGACCTCGCCCGTCTCACCGGCATTGCCGACCGCCTCGACGAGCTGGAACGCCAACTGACGACCGACGGAAGCTCGTCAAACCAGATCGAGCGGCTGGCAGACGAAGCGGCAGTTCATCTCCGCGCCATACACCACAGCTGCATCTTTTACCACCTCGACCCGGCCGTTCATCTCACGTTGTCGCTCCAGGACCTGTACGGTCGGGTGGCCCAGGGCGAGTTGCTGGCTAATGCCGCGCTAACGAACCTGACCCGAACGTACGTGACGAATCTCGGCAGCGGTCTGGATGCGATTCGCGACGGCGAAAACCCCGAGCTGGAACCGCTGACGGAGCTGATAAAGCAGGCGCAGAATTTCCTCTATCTCAGCACGGACGGCCCGACCTACGAAGTCACTCGCAGCATTTTGGATGTTCTGGATCTGCCTCCGTCATTTAAAGAGGTCATGACGCCGGAGACCCTGGCGCAGTTCAGCCAGGCTCTCCAGGCGGGCGAGAGCTTCTATACTATGCTGGCAGACCTGGAGCGAGACGACGCTCCCAGCCAGCTCTTTTTCGAGTGGTCCCATTCACCGGGAGTTCATCTCGTCACGAACGTGACCGTCTACCGGTACCAGCGCACGCTGTTCAATTTTCTACTTTCGACTTCGCTAACTCACGAAGCGATCGTCGACTCGCTGGCCAAGATGGACCCCGAGTGGCAGTA
>JAMCRS010000370.1:1439-3171 GCA_023380675.1 Chloroflexota bacterium | reverse complement strand
CATTTGAGCGTGCGCGAGTTCAGTCCGCCAGGGACATGGGGCCGTCGCGACGGCGTCACTCACGGCTCCCGCTTGCCGACTGGCAAGACAAACATTGGCTTGAGGTTCGCATAGGAATGCACCCGACTTTACACTCCACCCGGCTCGTTCCGGACCCATGACCCGCTCGTCCTATCACGACCGGCATGCGCAGCCGCCGCCCAGATCGGTCCGTCAGCGCCCGCGGCGCTCACCTTCCGTCTTTGACCGTATGCCGCTCTACCTCGGCCTCGTCCTGTTTGGATTCGCGGTGGGCATCTGGGTCGGACGGTCGAGCCAGGAACCACTCACAGCGCCGGTCGCGGCCTCGGTACCGGCGACGCCGTCGGCCACGGCCACGGCAACCGCAACGGCCACCCCGGTCGCGACCGCCACGCCGATTCCCATTCCCGACGTGGCGATCGTCGCGGGTCACTATTCCAAGGACCAACCGGGCAACGTCGCTACCATCCACGACACCGGCTCCGTGTGCCCGGACGGCCTCAAGGAAGTCGACATCAACCTGTCGGTCGCTCAAAAGACTCTGGCGTTGTTGGGACAGATGGGGTATCGCACGACGCTGTTCGAGGAATTCGACAGCCGGTTCAAGGACCCGGCGGTCGGAAGGGTTCCGGATTTTCGCTCCAAGGCGTTTCTCTCGATCCACAGCGACGCGTGCGTCACCGGCCCGGAGTACCCGCTCGCGACCGGCTGGAAGGGGGCGCACGCCGAGCCCAGCAGCGCGCCGGAGGAGGACGATCGATTGGTGCGCTGCATCGAGCAGAGTTACGGCGCCGTCGTCAAGCCGTACAATCTCACCTTCAACCAGAACACCATCACGCCCGACATGACCGAATATCACGCGTTTCGGTCCATCGTGCCCACCACGCCGGCCGCGATCATCGAGCTAGGCTTTATGGGCCTCGACCGCACGATCCTGACCAAGCACCAAGACGAGCTGGCGCAGGGGCTTGCCAACGGCTTGCGCGCGTTTCTCCAGGACCAGTCCTGCGCTTCGCAGTGAGCGGACGAGGGCGGAACCGCGTGGGTCGTCCGTGTCGCGCGCCGCGTCAACGCCGGCGGCCTCGCTCAGGGCAGCGCCTCCGGCACGCTCGACGGGGGCGCTGGCTTGGCGTTGGCGTTCCATTGGCGCAGCAGGCTGGCGACGACTGTCGTGATGGGAACGGCGGCGACCAGTCCCAGGCTTCCCACGAGCGTCCGCACGATTTCCTCGGCGACAAATCCCCGATTGATCGTTACGTACCACGGCTCAGGATAGAGTTTGAACAACAGGAGCAGAGGCAAAGCCGGTCCCACGTAGGCGAGCACCAACGTATTGATCGTCGCCGCGATGTGGTCGTGCCCGATGTTCATGGCCCGTCGATAAAGGTCTCGCCACTTCAAGGCCGGGTTTGCCTCGGCAAGCTCCATCACGGCAGACGATTGCGTGACGACGACATCCGCCAGCACCCCCAGCGTGCCGATGATCATGCCGGCGAGCAAGAGCCAGCGCAAATTGATCGTCATGCCGGCGGCTTGCAGCGTCGTCTTTCATTCGTGCCAATCAAAACCGCCAAAGCCACCTGGGACGTCGATATTCTTGACCTGACGGCTCGAAACGTCCAGGAGATGCAGCCCAGTCGCGTCGAAAAACAGTACCGACTTGCCATCTGACGACCACGCCGGGATCGGGCTGTCGGCGCCGATGTGAGTC
>JAMCRS010000370.1:0-1357 GCA_023380675.1 Chloroflexota bacterium | reverse complement strand
TGCGTGCCTTGCAGATCCACGAGCCATAGGTCCCAAGGCAGACCGTGCGCCTCAGCCACCTCGACCGCACACACAAACCCCAACGACACCGCGCACCCAGTCCCCGGGCCCGCGGGTCTCGCCGCGGCAAGATCCGCACCCCCTCCGTATGAAACCACGCCGGGCAACTTTTTATTGGCCGGGCCGGACGCGGCAAAGACGATTCTCTGAGCATCGGGCGAAAACCGTGTTCCGTAGGCCGCCGCGAAAACGCCGTCCTGCATCAACTGCCGCTCACCCGTGCCCTCCGAATCGGCGATCCAAAGACTGGGAGTGAACCGGGCCGGCTCGT
This sequence comes from Chloroflexota bacterium, assembly GCA_023380675.1. Next base: position 1,026 of record JAMCRS010000370.1, on the reverse strand, counting down.
AGCGCTGAAAGACGATCCACTTGCCGTCGGGTGACACGCCGACATCTGCGCCGTCGACCACCTTGGAACGTGCGGTGCCATCGACCATGATCCGGTCGATCTCGACCGACTGACTGTTCGAGCCACTCGGATAGGTGCGCGTGAAATAGATCTCCTTACCGTCGGGGCTCCAGGCCGGATCGGCGTAGGTGACCGCCGCGTCATCCGGTCGCGCGACCACGCGTTGGCCAGAGCCGTCCAGATCAACGATCTGAAGCCCTACGCGCATACTCTGGTCAGACTCGATGACGCTTGCGGCGTAGGCCACTTGCGTGCCGTCGGGCGAGATCGCCGGGGCGATCGGATAGGTACCCTTGTTCGAGTTCACCAGGATGCGCGCATCGCCGCTGCCGGCATCCTGTATCCACAGATTGCCGTCGAAGCGTATGTATACAAAATGGCCGCTCAGGCCGAGTCCCGCCAGCGGGACACTCGACTGGCACGCCGCCAAGACGAATGCTGTGGCAAAAGCGAGCGCGACCAGAATGGGCCGATTCGCCCAGCGCACGAGTCGAGTTGTGAGAATGTCGTCCATGATGGTCGATGCGCCCCTCGCTATTTTAGATTCGCGACGATGATGTCCGTATTGAACTTGAGCATCCCGTCGACGGTGTCCGCGCCGCTCCCAGGGCCGCCGAGGGAGTCGCCGTACAGCGCGCCGTTCACCACCTTGACGCCGGCGTCACGGGCGATCTGCTGCGCCAGCGCCGGGTTGACTGACGTTTCCGTAAAGATCGCCTTGACTCCTTGCGCCTTGATCGCGTCTTCCAGGTCCGCTAACTGTTTCGCCGACGGCTCGTAACTCGTGTCCATACTCGGGATAATCGAGCCGACGTAGGTCAGGCCGTACCGGTCCACGTGGTATCCGAACGCGTCGTGGTTGGTCACGAACTTGCGATCGGCTGGCGGAATGGTCGCGATCTGCGTCTGGATGTACTGGTCGAGATCGTTAAGCTTTTTGTCGTACGCCGCGGCGTTCGCACGGTA
>JAMCRS010000369.1 GCA_023380675.1 Chloroflexota bacterium | reverse complement strand
GATGATGACAGCGATCGGTGCGGAGATAAATCGCTCGAAGAGCACCGCCGGCACGCCTACCTCCACCGTGTACGGCTCTGCCTCGCCCAGCGCCAGACCTACCGGGATAAAGTCGCATCCCACTTGCGGATTGATGGCAAAGAGACAAGGCAGCGCGACCGACGCCGGCAGCGCCTTGGACGCAAATTGCGTGCCCAAAACGGTCCCGATCACCTGGGCGATTACCGCCCCCGGACCGAGAATGGGCGACAGTACCGGAAAGCCGACGATGAGCGACATGACCACGAGGCCGACCGGGTTGCTGGAGAGCGGCTCCAGTACGTTGGCCAGCCACTTGCCGACGCCGGTAGCGTTAATGATACCGATGACGAGCGCGATGAACGCCATGAACGGCAAGATGTTCTTCATCACTTGGTCGATCGAATCCCGACCGGCCTGGTACAGCGTGCCGACGACTCGGCCGGCCGCGCGCCCGATCTGCTCGATTACTTTAGTTAGCGACTGCACTGGCCACCTCCCCTTCTGTAGCCGGTTCTTTCCAGAGAGCCAAGGTCACACGCTCTGCGAAGATGCCGCGAATGAAGATGACAACCAGGCCTACGAGCAAGTAGGCGACGGCGAGTCGAGCTGTCGTCGCGGCGCCGTAGCCCGTTGTCACACCGGTTGCAATGCCCGCCCAAACGAAGAGCTCGCCTGGGTTGACATGGGGGAAGAGCCCCAGAGGTGGGTGAACGAAAGAGACGGCGGCGTCATAAAACGCCGGTTTGAGCTTCTCGGGTAGGAAACGCCCCATCGTGTACGCCATGGGATTGGTGAGGAAAAAGACGGCGACAACCGGGAGCGCGATGTAACGGAGCGGCGTGTATTGCCATCCCGGACGAGCGGCGAACTGAGCGAAACGATCGACTCGCTCCTGGCCGATGGCGGCAACAAACGCGTTGAACGCGGTCATCAGAACGATCACCAAAGGTATGATCCCGGTTACCAGGCCAGTGAACGTCGTGGCACCGGCCTGGAACAACCCGATGAACCATACGCCCGCTGCGACTAAAAAGTCCATGCGGATAACCTCCTCCTTCGACATTGATTCTACGAACTGCATTGTTCGATAACTAGCTCATGTTTCCGCTGGGGTCGATAGGCGCCTCCTTTGATCCCACTCGAGGACAGCTCGCGCGTTAGGTCGCGGTCGCCGATTCGCTCAACTGGGCTGTCTCGACCTCCGCATCTGCCTCGCGAATGGTCTTATCCTTGATGTAGGCCGCCGCATTCTTCAAAGCGAGCAATAGCTTGGGCGGCACCGGCAGGTCCGCATCGTCATCCCACAGGTCGCTCATCGGCCGGCCGTCCAGCCCGGCCACCGGCTTGAGCGAGGCCATGACCGTCCAGCCGGACAACTCTTCGACGTGGGTGATGGTGTGGTCTTTGTCTACTACCAGGACCGCGTACTGCTTCCGGCGCCAGGTTGAGCCGGACATACCCACCGAAACCAATCCGGTGCGCCGGAGGTCTGCGATCCGCTTGTAAAAACGTCGCATCTGCCACCAGGCGAAGTAATACTGAATGATCCAGGCGGCAGCCAACGACACAATGACGGTCGTCGCGGTAGAATCCATCTCGTTTCTCCAGCTTCTACGTCGCCAGCAGCCCCGGGTTCTCCAGGGCCTGGCGCACATCGCTCAAGAATCGCGCCGCGATCGCTCCGTCCACAACGCGATGATCGGCGGACAACGTGACCGTCATCAAGGGTCGAACGACGGCGCGCTCGGACTCGTCCGGGACGATGCGCTTGGACACGCGTCCGACCGCGAGAATCGCCGTCTCCGGCGGATTGATGATGGCGGTGAACCGATCGATGCCGTACATTCCCAGGTTTGAGATCGTAAAAGTCCCGTCCGTCACGTCGTCCGGACGCAGCCGGTTGTTTCGCGCGCGGTCCACCACTTGCGCGATGTCCGCCGCGATCTCCACGATTCCCTTCCGGCCGGCCGAGTGCACCACGGGAACGATGAGCCCCTCTTCCAACGCGGTCGCGATTCCGATGTTCGCTTCGGGCAGCAGCGCGATCCGCGTTCCATCCAGGCGGCTGTTCATCAGAGGGTTCCGCCCGAGCGCCCACGCGCATGCCTTGGCGATGACGGCAGTCAGGCTGACGCGGGGCTGCCCGTCCTTCAAGCTTGCATTCGCCAGCGTCCGCAGGGATTCGGCTTGTGTCACGTCGATGTCCACATCGAAGACGATGTGCGGCGCTTGCTGCGCGCTCTTTTGCATCCGGGTGGCGATCGTGAGCCGCATGCCTTCCAGCGGGATCGTCCGCGGTTCTGGCGCGCCGGGCGCCGCTCGAGCCGCGGCCGCGCTCGCGTTCGCCTGCACCGCCGCCCGAACGTCGGCGGATTGCACTCTGCCGTGGGGGCCGGTCCCCGGGACGCGCGCGAGGTCGACGTCCAATTGCTGTGCCAGGCGACGGGCTGCGGGCGCCGCCGGTACCCGGCCGGACGCCGCCGGGCTGGCCGGTCGCGTCTCGAGATATTCCTCGACGTCCCGCTTTGTGATCTGGCCTCCCGGTCCCGTCCCGGCGACGAGCGCCAGGTTCACGCCGGACTCACGGGCCAGATTGGATGCGACCGGCGTCGCGCGCGC
>JAMCRS010000368.1:3901-8783 GCA_023380675.1 Chloroflexota bacterium | reverse complement strand
ATAGCCCATTGACAGCGAGGGGGCCGAGGGATATAATAATTGTAGAGACATCTCTCATCGTAGGCTCATCTCAGCTCAGAGGTGAGCCGATTGCTTTATTGAACGACCCTTACAAATTGCATTCTCGCAGACTATCGTCATTTTCGGTCTAACTTGGTGTGCCAGGCTTCGCTCCGGGCGGGTCGACGAACGAGCCGATCGGTCCGGGGCCGTATAGAAAGGACAAGGTGGTCCATGGCCTCAAGCGATCGGGAAACGCCCGTAAAGGACGATCCGACTGACGAGTTGAAGAAGTACTTTATCGGCAAGTACCTCGTCAACGCAGGCTACACTTGGAGCAGCGTAGACAAACTGCCGGAACCAGACCGCGCACGCGTCATGACCGCCGCATCCGTGTATGCGGACGACCAGATCGAACAGGTGCCCAACAAGCCTGCGCTTCTGCAGGTGCTTCAAATCGCCTAGCGTTTCTTCGACGTCTACCGTAAGCTCACTGCGTTTGCCGCAGCGTGGTCGAACGGACTGCCGGCGAAGGCGATACGTGCTGGGCGGCGGGCAGCGAGCGCCTTGCTGCTACCCAGCCGAGACCGTCTCGCAGCTCATGCGGAGGACCGCGCGCTACGAGCGACGGAGGGAACGAAGCGTTTGCGTGCGCTCGCCGAGCAGCCAGACCAGGCGGCTGGTTCCATCTGCTCGACAAGACTTGGCAACGGCGGCGCAGTCCACCAGCGGCACGACGCAGCAAACTTGGCCTGATGAGGCACTCATCAGCAGAACACAATATAGAGCGACACGGTAGGAACCATTCCTGCCGTGTCGTTTTTTTTGCTCAGACACAATCAGACAACACCCGCAGTGATTATGAATCCGTTCTCGATGCGATGACAATCTCGACCGGCAGCCCCCAGATCGCGTCCAGCTCCGAGTCCGAAACAGCTAATCCAGCCTCTTCAAGCGATCGGCGCACATAGATCGGCCGGCAATCCAAGAGACTCGGAAACTTGTCGTGCCCCCTTTCGTACAGGTCGCGCATTGGATTCGCACCGCCGAGCTTTGACAAGGAAACAATGCCGATGCGTCCGCCGGTCTTCAACACCCTATTACACTCGGCCAGTACCTGAGGTATTTCAGGCGTATCGAACAACTCGAGGACGAAACTCATGAAAATGCCGTCGAAGAAACCGTCGGAGAATGCGAGTTGAGTGGCATCGCCGGTCCTCAAATCAATTCTATCGCCTAATCCCCTTTGGCTCAGCCTCGACAAGGTCAACGCAGCCATCTTGGGGAGAGATCAACACCGTAAACCCGGCCGGAGGGGCCAACCGCGCGCGCGAGCGACTCAATGCCGTGCCCGGTCCCGAATCCGATCTCGAGGACGACCTGACCCGCGGCCGTCCCGAGCATTCGCAGCCCAAGCTCTTTCGATTTCCTTTCCCAATTGCCTTCGAGCGGATCATACCACCGGCTGATCCGATCGTAGGTCGCCCGCGCCTGCTCGCGTGAGCGGACGACGCGTCCGATCTGGCCTTCGCTTGACGACATCGCTCCCCTCTCTCCGTCGAGGCGATCGCGTCGCCAGTATTCGCGGCTCGTGCAACCGGTCGCCAGCCCGCGACCCTCGCTCGGATGGAACGTGCTACTGGACCGCGATCTTGGCGGTCCCACTCATCCCCCAGCGCACGCCGCTCTCCGCGCCGGTGTCGAGATCGATCCAAACATTAAAGACACGGTCGCCGCGATACTCTACCGCGGACTGTGAGACCTCGGCGACCTTGCCGTTAAAGAATTGTCCCGGAAAACCGTTCAGCGTGACTTGCGCGTTCTCGCCGACCTGTACCTTGGGCGCGTCCACTTCGGCGAGATTCGTGGTCTCCAAGCGCAGTTTGGACACGTCGCCGACCGTGAGCGCCGGCGTGGTGGAAGTGGCCGGGACGATCGTGTCGCCGACGTCGATATTCTTTTCGCCGACGATGCCGTCGAACGGCGCCACCAACGTATAGTCGGCTGCGTTAGCCTCAGCCAAGCTCAGCGCGGCTTTAGCATTCTCAAGCTGCGCTTGCGCGACGTCGAGCGCCAATTGGGTGGGGTCGAGGCTCGTCACAGCCGCTTTCGCCTGATCGAGTTGAGCCTGAGCGGCAGCCAGCTCCGCTGCCGTCGGATGCTTGGCGGCATCGTCGTAAGCCGCCTGAGCCGCCAAGTAATTGTTCGACGCCTGCTGCAGTTGCGCCGCTTGGGGCGTCGTCGAGACATCCGGGTTCGAGTCGCCGCCGATGCGGTCGAACTCCGCCTGGGCCTGCTCCAGGAGCGCCTTCGAATTGTCGAGCTGAGACTTGAGCTGCGCCATGTCGTCCACCGTGGGGCCGGCGCGCACCTTGTCGTAATTCTTTTGCGCCGCGTCCAGCGCGGCCTGGGCCGCCGCGCGCTGGTCCGGCGTGGCCCCGGTTTTGACCTGGTCGAGCTGGGCTTGAGCGAGATCGACTGCCGCCTGGGCCTGAGCGATCTGCTGCCTCTGCGCCGTATCGTCCAGCCGGGCCAAGACCTCGCCCTTGACCACGTGGTCGCCCACCTTGACTGCGACGGCGGCAACGCGCCCGCCGGCCAAAAACTGGAGCGCCGCCGACTCGACCGGTTGGACGATCCCATCCGCGGTCACGACGTCGTTGGCGAGCAATGTGTTCGAAGCCGGCGTCGGTGCCGGCGTCGACGCGGCGTTGCTCTGGCAGCCGACAGCCGCCGCGAGCGCGAACAGGCCTATCAGAACCAGCACACAGCGAGACATCCACGACTCCTTTCCGCGGGTGAAACGGCACGCGCCTTTCACGTCATTACCTTGATCGATTCGGCGAGGTTGAGACGGTTGATGCGTCGGACCGAAGGGAGTGCGGCGACGACCATCGTCGCCAAGATTCGGAGCGCCGTGGCGACATTGCTGAACGGCGAGATGACGATCGAAAACGCAAACAGGTCGGTGCCGAATGCCGCGTCCATCTGCTCCGCTATGCGGTCTTGGATTTCCTGGCTCCCTTCGTCTTGAGTCCGTCGATCAGCGTCTGGACACCGGTCTCGAGCTGCGAGTTGACATTCAGAATTTCGGAGTCGAAAACCCAGAGCAGGAGTGTCCCCTCGACGAGCGCGGCGATCGTGATCGCGGCTTGCCGCGCGTCCACCGGGTGAAATTCGCTGCTTGCGACGCCCTGCTCTATCACCGGGACCAACGCATCCACGTACTGTCGAAAGTACTTTCGCAGAGCTTTTTGCGCCGTCTTGTTGCGGAACGCGAGCGAATAGAATTCGTACGCGATCGGCGTAAACTGCATAATGCTCTTGGCCTCGCCGACCGTAAGCCGCGCGAACCGCCGAAGCCGTTCCTCGCTGGTCCCTTCGGCCCGCTCGAGCCGTCGCACGGCGGCGAGCTCGCCGGCGAAAACATAGTCCAAGACGCCGGAAATGATCGTGTCCTTGCTTTTAAAGTACCAATAGAGGGCGCCCTTACTCAGGCCAGCCTCGGTGACGATGTCGTCCATGCTGGCCGCTTGAAAGCCCGAGCGGGCAAAGACTTTCATCGCGGCGTTCAAGATCTGCCGCGTGCGTTCCTGGCTGACGTCAGGGCGAGGAGACATCGGGACTCCATAATAATAAACCGACTGGTCAGTCTATTATCACCCTATCCCATACGGCGTGAATTGTCAAGGCCTTGATCTTGGTTCCGTGTCATCACGAGCCGCCGGCAAACAATATGTCATCGCGAGCCGCCGAAGGCGGCGTGGCGATCTTCCCACTTGCCTTGGACACTCTGCGTCCTTCCGCCTGCAGGGCGCATGGTCCGGAGCAATGACACGCCATCCGACCCGCAACAGCCCCGCCGCGCCGGGCGTGCGGCTGGACATTGCTCGGCGAATGGAATAAACTAGGCACGTGATCTGAGTTGGCCGCGGCCCGTCCTTTAGGAATTCTTTAGGTTCTTGAGAGAGAATTGAGGCGGACACGTTTCTTTGTCGTTATACTGGGACAGATGTCACGAACACGGTCACCCGGGAGCGCTTTAGACCCCAATGGCGAGGCAGCATCCCGGGTCATGGCGGCACACACTGCCGATGCCGGAGGCGGAAAGAGTGAGCTCGCATGAGGCCGGCCGTTCTCCGCGAACTTGAGCTGCTGTACGGCAAAACGACTGCGACCGTGTGGGCATACAAGATCGACGCGGTCGTCCGCGAGCGCGCCGACGCGATCCGCGCCGCACGGCGAAACCGGCTGCCGGTGCCCCTCGACGAGAGGACGGCGCTCGTCATCACCTATCCAGACCAGGTGCGTCAACCCGGCGTGCCGCCGCTGCAGTCGCTCGCAACGCTGCTCGACCGGCACTTGGCATCGATCGTCAGCGGCGCCCACATCCTGCCTTTTTTCCCTTCCTCTTCGGACGACGGCTTTTCGGTCATGGATTATGGTGCGGTGAACCCCGCGTTCGGGATCTGGGACGACATCTCGAGCCTCGGCGAGCGGTTCGACTTGATGATCGACGGCGTGATCAATCACGTTTCTGCGCAGAGCGCTTGGTTCAAGGGGTGGCTCGAGGACCAGGTGGCGTACCAAAAGATGTTCATCCCGGTGGACGACGGCGCGGACGTTTCCAAAGTTGTGCGGCCGCGTGCGTTACCGCTCACAACGCAATTCGAGACCGCATTGGGTCCGCGACGGTTGTGGACGACCTTCGGTCCGGACCAGGTGGACCTCGACTACCACAACCCCGACGTGCTCCTGCGGGTGCTGGATACGCTGCTCGCGTACGTGGAGAAGGGGGCGCGGAGTTGAAGGGGTATCTGGATTGGCCGGGCGCGGAGCAGGTGTTCAAACTGGAACGGCGTTTTACGCGATTGGTCGACGG
>JAMCRS010000368.1:0-3891 GCA_023380675.1 Chloroflexota bacterium | reverse complement strand
ATCCGGTTAGACGCTGTCGCGTACGTGTGGAAAGAGCTCGGCACGCCGTGCATCCATCTCAGCCAAACTCACGCTCTCGTCCGGCTGATTCGCGCGGTGCTCGAAGAAGCGGCGCCGGGCGCAGCGCTCGTAACTGAGACCAACGTCCCTCACACGGAAAACGTCTCGTATTTCGGCGACGGCTCGAATGAAGCCACGCTGGTCTATAATTTCGCACTGCCGCCGTTGGTCCTGCACGCATTCCATAGCGGGGACGCGACCCGGCTCTTGCAGTGGGCCCAGGGCCTTGCCGTTCCGTCCGACCGGGTGACATTTCTCAACTTTCTGGCCTCGCACGACGGAATCGGTCTCGAGCCGGCGCGCGGGATATTGGAGGAGGCCGAGATCGAGGCGATCGTGGCCCGCGCCGTTCGGCACGGCGGCCTGGTCTCGTTCAAGCAAAACGGGGCCGGCGCGCGGGTGCCGTACGAGCTCAACATCAACTATTTCGACGCGCTGTCGGATCCGTTCGACCGCACGGAGCCGCCCGAAACGCAAATCGACCGGTTCATGGCCGCGGAGGCGGTCCTGCTGTCGCTTGCTGGCGTGCCGGCCATTTACATCCACTCGCTGCTCGGATCGCGCAGCGACCGTCGCGGCGCCGAGGAATCAGGCCAGCCGCGCCGGATCAACCGGCAAAAGCTCGCGTTCGACGAACTAGAGCGCGAGCTCGCGGACCCCAATACGCGGCGCGCGCGAGTGTTAAGACGACACGCGAATCTGCTGTCCTTGAGGCGCGCCCGGAGGGCCTTTAATCCAAACAGCGCTCAGCAGATTCTGCCCTGCGACCGGCGCGTCCTGGCCGTTCTCCGCACCGCTCGAGGCACGGAGGAACGCGTGCTGTGCTTGCACAACGTCTCGAATGAATTCGTTGCAGCCCAACTGAATCCGCAGTCGGGAAATGCGCATTGGCGCGACATGATCGGCGGCCGTGTTCTTCCCGACACGCACGGCATCGTCGATTTCGAGCTTCAGCCGTATCAGGTGATCTGGGCGCTGCGGGAGCCCGCCGAGGGGAACGGCTAGCGGCGGGGGTACGATTGGTGCCGTGTGCTTGCATGCTCGGCTGTCGCACAGGCACACGGCGCCTCGCGGCAACACGAGGTCAAATGCATTCGTAAACACGGAATACAGATAGCAGGACTAAGCGCCGGTGGATTCGGCTCGTCAGTTCTCGGTCGAGACCGTTGTGAAATCAGAGCGATCTGGCACAGCGGCAAACCCGACAGGCCACGAAAGTGTGGAAAACGGCGCGTCAATGTGCCGCGCCGTTTCTCCACACGCTCACAGACGAGACGCAGTCGAGAGGATGCAACGCGATGACATTTGACGAGGTGCAAGCCCGGTTCCGGGATCTGTACGCCCGTGCGCAGGCGGGAGGACAGATCAGCCGTGCCGACTACGAAGACCAGGTGAGCCAGCTCGCCGTATTGGACGACCACCAGGTATGGTGGGAGATTCATCCTTACACGGCGACGTGGATGTATTTCGACGGAGCTCGGTGGCAGGAAGGAATCCCGCCAGGAAGGAGCCAGGCCGCCGTCACGCTGCCGTTAGTGCAGCCTTCACTCGCCAGCGAATCCCCGTCGAGGTCCACGGCCGCGCCAACGGCTTCGGTCGCCATGCCGAGTCAAGACAGTTCGACCCAGGGGTCCCTCCGGGATCGGTCACAATCCACAGGCGGTGCGATCGGGGCTGGCGCGAGACCGGCGCGCGGCGGGGCCTCGACTGCCGCCCGTGAGAAGAGCAAAGAGTGGGTCCCGCTCGCGCTCGGAGCGGTCGTCCTTTTCATTTGCTCGGCAGCGCTCTTTTTCGGCGGCCACTTTTTCCTCGGCGCGGTGAGCCCCGATAAGGGCGGCACCGTAACCCCCATTGCGTCGCTGCCAACGAGCACAGCTCTCTCGACGATCGTCGCATTTCCGACACAGCCTGCTCCATCGCCAACGCCGAGCGTTGTGATGGCGAAGGTCGTCGAGAGACGGGTGAACGTCCGCGCTTCGCCGAGTACGAAAGCTCGCATCGTCGCCAAGCTGCTGCAGAACCAGCAGATCGTCTTGACGGCGCGCAACGCCGACAGCACCTGGTATCAGGTGCAGCTTGCCGGCTCGACTCAAGTCAACTGGGTGTTCGGAGAGACGATCCAAGTCATCAGTGGAGACCCTCTGGCACTGCCGCTTGCAACCGTGCAATAACTCATTGGACCGCGCTGGCCTGGCGCGACCGTTTGCCAGGCCGTTGAACCTGATCGAGAGAAGAGAACATGACACCCGTAGCCACCGCTGTCGTGCTTTCGCTTGCGCTCGTCGCCGGCGGATTGCTGTTGGGGCGAATCGTCGAAAGCATCATCTTGGCGCGAATGAAGAGCATCGCCAAGCGCACCCAGTGGGCCGGAGACGATCGGATGGTCTCCGCGCTCCGGGGCATGCTCACCACGTGGTTCGGCTTGGCCGGAGTGTTCGCGGCGACCTTTGCGCTCCCGTTGAGCCCCGACGTCGTAGCGCTGGCGCGGAACCTGACGGCGGCGCTCGGAATCCTATCGGCAACCGTGTTCGCGTCGAGGATCGCCGGCGATCTGGTCAGTAGCTCCGTGCGCAGGTCCGAGGGCATTCTGCCTTCTGCCTCGATATTCGCGAACCTGACCCGGCTGCGTTGATCGGGCTTCAGGTCCTGGGCGTATCGATTACGCCGATTCTGACGACTCTGGGAGTCGGCGGCGTCGCGATCGCACTCGCGCTCCAGGACACGCTGTCGAATCTGTTTGCCGGACTCGACATACTCGCCTCCCGCAAGATCAAGCCGGGGGATTACATCAAGCTCAGCTCCGGCGAAGAAGGCTACGTGGCCGACATCACGTGGCGCTATACCACGGTGCGCGTTCTCTCCAACAACCTGGTTATCGTTCCGAACTCCAGGCTCGCTTCGTCGATCGTGACGAATTTCGATCTTCCCTCGCCGGACTTGTCCGTGCTCGTCCAGGTAGGGGTGAGTTACGACAGCGACCTGGATAAGGTCGAGCGCGTTACCGTCGAGGTCGCACAAGACGTAATGCAGCATGTGAGCGGCGGGGCGCCGGACTCGACGCCGTTCATTCGCTATCAGAGCATTGCGGAATACACCATCAACTTTACCGTGATTCTGCGTGCGCAGACCTACGTCGACCAATATCTTGTGATTCACGAGTTCATCAAGCGGCTGCACAAGCGCTACGCGAGCGAGGGGATCGAAATCCCGTTTCCGATTCGAACGATCTATTCCAAGGGAGCTGCGGCCGCTCAATCGGCCAGCGCACCCCTGCCGACGAGCGACCGCCGGACGGCCGAAGCACAGGGGGAGGCGGACTAGACGCCCACCGCTGCCGCCGCGCGCCCAATTTGCGCTGTCGCGCCGGTGGGGTATATTAGCATTCGAGCCGCAAACGAGGTACAGGTGGACCAACTGGAACGAGTCGTGCTCAAACGCAAGGCGCTCGGCGATTACGAGCCAATCGTCGGCGACTCCATCGTGCAGGAAATTTACGGAGTCGCGTCCCGGCTGAAGGGGGTGCGCCTGCTGCAATTGAATTCGACCGCGACCGGCGGCGGCGTCGCGGAGCTACTGAACTCGCTCGTGCCGCTCGAAGCGAACTGCGGCCTCGACGTCGAATGGCGGCTGATGTGCAAAGGGGACAGTTTTTTCCAGGTTACGAAAAAGATTCACAACGCACTCCAAGGGCAGGCCGGGTCGCTCGACCCTGGGGAGCAGGAGCTCTACCTGCGTCAGAACGAGCAATGCGCCCGCCTGCTCGACGAGGACTATGATGTTATTATCGTGCACGATCCGCAGCCGGCGGCCATACGGCGGTTTTCGCACAGC
>JAMCRS010000367.1:11658-12607 GCA_023380675.1 Chloroflexota bacterium | reverse complement strand
GACAGCGCCTCAAAACGGGAGTCACGTGGAGCGGCGTTGCGGCGCGGCGGAGTATGCTCGGCCCACTCGATCGCGGCCTCCAAGACCGCCCAGATGGGCGGGATTGGCGCCGCGGCCTGGGCATGCTCCAATTTGCCGGAGGGATATCGCTTGACGGGCGGCGCAAGTAGCGGCAAATCGTCGGAGTTGAGCATGGGCGACCAGTAGTAGTGTCCGTGCTTGCCTGGCTGCGCGTCGGGGAACAGCATTCCCGCCGACTGCAATCTGCTGAGCGCGCGGGCGAGACCGCTCGGGTCCGTGCCCACGCGCTTTTTCCACGTTTTTTCGAGGGCGCCGCGCGCCGGGTGTTTGATAAAGCCGAAGAGGGTGTTTTCGATCTGCAGCAGCTGAAGCTCTTCGGGCGAGAATTCGGCGGGGTACGGCGATTCGACGAGCGCCGCGGTGATCTGCCGGACCAACTCGCCCCGCGCGGAAGAGGTGAACCTCCAGCCGCGCCGTCGCGCAATTTCGCGCAAGAGGTCGAGCGGAAGCGTGTCGAGGCGTGCGGCCAATTCCACCTTGCGGGTCTCGGGCGCAAGGGCTGGAAATAAGGACGCGGCCTTTTCGAGATGATCGGACGCCTCGCGGAGCGGGAGCTGCTCGAGCGCCGCGCGCAGATCGGGTGGCGCATGCTTGAGCGTCTCCAGCACCACGGACTCCTCCACGGAGTCGGCCCCGAGCCATTCACGCGACGCGGGGTTCTTCTCGACGATGCCGGCGTACTCGCCCAACGTGTTGGGCATGAACGTGTCCGGCTCACGGAGAAAGGCATACAACAGCGCGGCGATGTGCTCGCAGGTGGGATTGTGCTGGCGGGCGTGGTTCACGTCAGAGCAGACAGACGAAAAACCGGTCGTGTCGAACAAGACCGGCAGGCGACTCGCCGCCAGCTCGACGGTGGCGCGAATCG
>JAMCRS010000367.1:0-11648 GCA_023380675.1 Chloroflexota bacterium | reverse complement strand
CCCTGGCCAACCGTGGCCAGTCGTTTTTGTCGCGGGCAGAAGGCGGGTATCTGGGATCGAATCCTCGCCGCCCTCCAGCAGCATGGCGGACGGGTACGGGCAGATCGACTGGGATGTCCACTTCGTCGATGTCGAACGCACTGCCGGCGCCTTCGTGCGCGTCGAGGTAGGCGAGTTCCCCTTCGTCGAGGTCAGCGTCGGACTCGTCCTCTTCGTCGTCGAATTCGTCGTCAAATGCGCTGGAGAGGGGTTTGCGCTTTTTGGACATTGGCACGCAGGTCCTTTGGCGGGTTCGAAAGTGACGGGTTTGAAACCGGGTGTTCTGGTGAGCCTTCGTGAGGAAGGGCCGTGACGACGGTCAACGCGTCGCTGTCACGCGCCGCCGTCGCCGGGGAGGCTCCCGGCGGGGAGCAGCAGCGGCGGCGCCGGCTGGACGACTTGTCCTTCGACGGCGGCGGGCATCCAATCTTCGATCTCGTTCGCGTACAAAATGTCGTAACGGTAACCCTGTTCGGTCAGGAACATCTGGCGGTGCGCGGCGTAATCCTGGTCGATCGTGTCGCGACTCGCAAGGGCGTAAAAGTGCGCGAGCAGGCCGCGTTTTTTCGGACGCAGGATGCGGCCGAGCCGCTGCGCCTCTTCCTGACGTGAGCCGAACGTGCCGGACACTTGAATGGCCACGTTCGCGTCGGGCAGGTCGATCGAGAAATTTGCCACCTTGGAGACTATCAGCCGTCGGATCTCGCCGCGCCGCAGCTGTTCGAACAATTTCTCGCGTTCGCGGATGCTCGTCTCTCCCGTGATGAGCGGCGCGTCCAGCATCTCGGCGATGCGGTGGAGCTGGGTGAGATAGACACCGATCACGAGCACCGTATCGTCCGCGTGCTTGCGAATCAGTTGGCGCACGATCTCGAGTTTCGCCGGATTCTCTGCGGCGACCCGATATTTTTCCACCTCCGGCGCAATGGCGTAGGCCATCCGCAAGTCGTCCGGCAGCGGAATGCGGATCTCGTGGCACTCCGCGGGTGCGATCCAGCCTTGGGTTTCCAGTTCCTTCCACGGCACGTCGTACTTTTTCGGACCGACCAGGGAAAAGACGTCGCCCTCGCGGCCATCCTCGCGCACCAGCGTCGCCGTCATGCCGAGTCGGCGGCGCGCCTGGATCTCGGCCGTGATGCGGAAGACGGGGGCCGGGAGCAAATGCACCTCGTCGTAAATGATCAGCCCCCAGTCGAGTTGGTCAAAGAGCGCAAAATGCGGAAACTCTTCGCGCAGATCGGCGAGCGGGCCGGTCGACTGCTTTCTTCGCGGATGATAGGTCAGAATCTGGTAAGTTGCAACGGTGATCGGACGAATTTCCTTGCGCTGACCCGAGTATTCGCCGATCTGGTCCTCGATCAGCGTCGTCTTGTCGAGCAGTTCGGCCATCCACTGCCGCGCGGCGACGGTATTCGTCGTCAGGATGAGAGTCGCGCTCTGTAGTTTCTCCATGGCCGCGAGACCGACCATCGTTTTTCCCGCGCCGCACGGCAAGACGATCACGCCGCTGCCCCCCGTCGGTCCTCCGCCGGCGTAGAACGTATCGCTGGCTTGGACTTGATAGGCGCGCAGCTGGAAGAGCTGGCCGGTCGCCCGGCAGGCGTCGCGCAAGTGGATGGCGAGGTGCGCGCCCTCGACGTAGCCAGCCAGGTCCTCGGCCGGATAACCCACCTGCATGAGGACCTGTTTGATGCGGCCCCGGTCGGCCGGCGCGATCTGAAAGCTCGTCGCGCCTAACCGCGCCCGCAGAAACGGCGCGACGAGCTTGTGTCGCGCCAATAGTTCCATCAACGCTTCGTCGTCTGAAACGATCAGGAGCCGACCGTCCTCCAAGACCAGTTTGACGCGCCCGTAACGTGAGATCGCGTCGGCGATGTCCACACGCACGTTGTTGGGAACCGGGTACTTGCTCAAACGCGTGAGGTCGTCCAGGATTCTTTCGGCGGTCAAGCCCGCGGCGGCGGCATTCCAGAGCGAGAGTGACGTGAGGCGGTACGTGTGAATATGCTCAGGCGATTTTTCCAGTTCGGCGAAGCGGGCCAACGCGTCCCGCGCTTCTTGATAGAGGCCATTCTCGACCTCGAGCAAGATCGTCTTGTCGCTCTGAACGATTAACGGATTTTCTAAATGGAGTTGCATTCTTTCCGATTTGAATCTGGCGAGACAGTGCAGTATGCAAGCGGCGTAAAGTTTTGGGGCTCTTGTTCTCTTTTACCACTGCTGGAGTAGGCTGTCAATGTGGTCATGCGGCTCTTGCCTAGTCCACCTCCGATTTTTCTTGTTTCCTCCCTATCCGAATTGCATCCTTACCGCAGCCTGGAACCGTGAAGAATGGGTGAAGAATGAGTGAAAATTCCGCGACGGCGGATAAAAACTGGGTCAATGTTACCAATAGTCCCATTGACGCTGCTGCAAGCTCCTCGGATAATAGTTGGAGTGAATGACTCTAAACCAGGTTCGCTATCGGAGAAGTAAAGCATAACCGGATGCGGTTCCGTAACGGGGCGGAACACAGCGGGTGTATGACCGGCCTGGATTCGTTCATAGTCTTTAGCTGGGTCTTTCGGAGGTTTGCACCATCTTGTGCCTCCCGCCACACCGATGGACGTTACGAATTATCAGACCTACGCCGGAACAAAGCGCCTTAGGAGGCAAAAGAATGTTAGTACGTCGATCGTTTCGATTGATCTTGGTTGCGGTCGCGGCCGTCGCGCTGCTCGCGTGGGGCGCCATGCTCGCGTCCGCGGACGCGACCGGCGGTTCGCCGTCCGACGGAATTCCCGTCGTCTCGGCTTCAGCCCAAGTGTGTTCGTCGATCACCGTTCCGGCCGGCGGCCAGCTCTGGCTCAAGGTCGAGTACCACGGCGGCACCGATCTGGAAATGTACACCCAGGGAGCCGCCGGTTTGTCGCTCGCCGTGTACGATCCGTCGCAAGTGACTAACTGGCCCACGCTGCCCGCTCATCCGACCGGATTGATGACGCCGAACTCCAACGAGCCGGGCTACACCAGCACGTGGCAGGGCCACGCCGCCAAAGGCCAGGTCTCTGATTACTACTACGTCCTGGTTTCCAACTCGACGGGGTCGGCTGTCACCTTTTCGTTCTGCACTCACGAGACGGCCAAGTTCGTTCCGCTGTCGCCGAACGTCGTTCCGACTCGCTGTATCATTGCCGCCGGCGACTCGTCGCTCGGGTACAACCCCTGCCACCTACGTTAAGCCGTGTTGTAACCTAGGAAAGATGCAAGCGCGCGAATGCATCTCGGCATTCGCGCGCTTGTTTTTGTGTCCGTGGGGTGTCTACATCCTCTTCGCGCCCGCCATCATCAACCCAAGGTCGTCGACCGCCGTCGTCGGGGGAACGATGCCGACGATCTCTCCCTCGTACATGACCGCGATGCGGTCCGCGAGCGCGAGGATTTCGTCGAGGTCTTCGCTGATGAGCAGGATCGCGACGCCCTGGCCGCGCTGCTCGATCAGCCGTTTGTGAATGTACTCCGTCGCGCCAATGTCGACGCCGCGCGTGGGTTGCGCGGCGACGAGCAGCTTGGGCTGGCGCCCGAGCTCGCGCGCGAGTATGAGCTTTTGAATGTTGCCTCCCGAGAGGCTCTTGACCGGCGTATCGAGGCTGGGCGTCTTGACGTCGTATTCGCGCACGAGCCGCGCGGCGTGCGCTTCGATCTGATGAAAATCGAAAAAGCTGTGCCGCGAAAGAGGCGCGTTTCCGTGCGTCTCCAGAATGGCGTTTTCCTGGACCGAGAAATCGCGGATCACCCCCATCGTCATCCGCTCTTCGGGAATGAATGCAACGCCTGAAGCGATAATGTCCGCCGGCGCACGGTTCGTCACGTTGCGTCCCGAGACCGATACCTGTCCGCTTTCGGCCCGGCGGAGACCGACGATCGTCTCGGCGAGCTCACGCTGTCCGTTTCCCGACACGCCGGCGATGCCGACGATCTCTCCCGCGCGCACGTCGATTGAAAGGTTCTTCACCGCCGGGAGCCCTTTGTCGTTCGACGAATCAAGGCGCTCCACGCGCAGGACCGTTTCGTTCCCGTCGACCGGCGTCTTGTCCCACCGGGTCACGACGTCGCGGCCCACCATCATTCTTGCGAGCGCCTTTTCATTCGTCTGCTGGGTTTCCACCTGGCCGATCTCGCGGCCGTCGCGGAGCACCGTCACGCGATCGCTGACCGCCATGACTTCGTGCAGTTTGTGACTGATAAAGATCAGCGCGTGCCCGGTTTCGGTGAGGCGGCGGAGCGTGACGAACAGGTCGTCCACTTCCTGCGGCGTCAGCACGGCCGGCGGCTCGTCGAGAATGAGGAGCGCGGCATCGCGATACAGCGCCTTTAAGATTTCCACGCGCTGCTGTTGGCCGACCGCGAGCTGCCACACCAGCGCGCCCGGCTCTACGTTCAAGCCGTACTCCTTCGCCAGTTCGCGCAGGCGCCGGCCCACCACGTCCAGATCAGTCACGGGGCCGCGCGAGGATTTCAGTCCGAGCGCGACATTCTCCGCGACGGTGAGGGACGGCACCAATTGAAAGTGCTGGTGGATCATTCCAATCCCGTGGCGGAGAGCATCCGAAGGGGATTTGATCTTGACCGGTGCGCCGTCGATGAGGATCTCGCCCTCGTCTGCCTGGTATAGGCCGTAGAGGATCCTCATCAACGTGCTCTTGCCGGCGCCGTTCTCGCCGAGGAGCGCGTGAATTTCGCCGGCCTTGACGTCGAAATCGATCCGATCGTTCGCCAGGACGCCGGGAAAACGCTTGGTGATCCCGCGCAGTTCGACCTGCTTGAGAGACGTGGTCATAAGACATGCAACTAGTCGGGGCAGGTCCGAGACCTGCCCCGACGGCTGCTGCAGCGGTAGCTGCAGATGTTACTGCTGCACTCCGGTCTTGATTGATCCGTTCATCAGGCCGACGATGGTCTGGTCGGCCGCCGCTTTGACGTCAGACGGCAGCGCATAGTCCGGGTTGTACTGGATCACGAGGACCTTGTTCGCCAGCGTGCCCGTCATGACCTGCTTGCCGAGGACGCCCTTTTCGGTGTTGTCGATCATCGTCTTGAGGAACGGCGTCCAGTCGTACACCTGGTTCGCGACGACGATCTTGGGCGCGAGCGAGGTCTGGGCGGACTGATTGCCGAACCACAGCACGTTCTTGTCTTTGGCCACGGCGATCGCGCCGGTGACGGCCTGCGAAGTCCCGGTCAGGACGTCGGCGCCGTTCGCGATCATGGTCTGCGCGGCCTGCGACATCAGCGCCGCGTTGCTAAAGTCGTTCGTAAAGGTCGTGGCGACTTTGATGTTCGGATTCGTCGCCTTGGCGCCGGCCTCGAAACCCAGAATCGTCAACTGGCCGTCGCCGGCGGGTACGGGGCCGATCGCGCCGACGGAGCCGGACTTGGACAGCTTGGCCGCGATCACTCCTTCGACGTAGCCGCCCTGGTCAGACGCGACGGTGTACGCCGAGATGTTGCTGATCCCCTTGCTCTCGTACGTGTCCACGGCCGTGCCCCAGGCGAAGGCGGTCTTGGGGAAATCCGGTGCGACGTCCGCCAACGAAGCGCCGTACTGCGAACCGTGCGCGATCACGAGGTCGTACCCCTTGGTCGCATAGTCACGGATGGCCGCGGCCGCGTCCGGCACGTTGAACATGTTGTCAGTGTAGGCAAAGTCGAACTTGTCCTTGCCCATGTCGTTCTGGATCTTGACCAGCGCGTCGTACATGCTCTGGCTAAACGCGAGGTCGTTGTAGGCGCTGGGCATGATGACCGCCACCTTGAACACCTTGGCGGGAACGGGCGTTGCGGTCGGCGCCGGCGAGCAGGCGACGAACGCCGTCGCGATGACGGCGAACAGTGCAACTGCGAAACGTCGAGTACTCATGGAACTAGTTCCTCCTCTTCGAAATGTTCGATCCCATTCGTGCAGGTCCGTGCTCGAGGCCTATGGTTTTGTTAGGCAATCACCCCCTTAGATTGAACGATCTACCCCCTATTCGCCTCGCTCGAACGGCTTGGTCAGCGCGGCCGGTTGAGCGACGACCTGTCGGGCCGCGAGCATGAGCGCGACGATGGTGAGAACGTACGGCATCATCAGCGCGATGTCCGACGGGAGTGGTATCTTGAGCACCTGTATCCACAACTGCAGCGCATTCACCATGCTGAACAACAGGCAGCCGATCATCACGCGGAACGGTTTCCACGCGCCAAAGTAGACCAGGGCGACCGCGATAAAACCCTGGCCGCTGGTGAGGTTGTTCTGGAATACGTTCAATAGCGCGATCGAGAGCGACGCCCCCGCGACGCCGGAGAGCGCACCGCCGAGCGTCACCGTCGTGTAACGAATGCGCGCGACGCTGATCCCGAGCGTATCGGCCGCGCCGGGATTCTGGCCGACGGCGCGCACGTTCAGTCCGAAGGTCGTCTTGTTCAGCACGAACCACGCGACCGGCACGAGCGCGAACGCGACGTAGACGAGCAGGTTCTGCTGGAACAGGATCGGTCCGACGACCGGCAGGTCCTTGAGGACGGGGATTTTGATGTCTTCAAACCCCGTGATCGTTTGGGGCCGCGTGACCAGGACCCGGTTGAGCAAATCGCTCAATCCCAACCCGAAGAGATAAACGCCGATGCCGCTGATCCCCTGCTCCGCTTTGAGCGTCACGCTGATGAACGCCATCATCAAGCCCATCGCCGCGCCGACGATGATCGCGGCGAGCAGCCCCAGCCCCAGACTGCCGGTCTGCAAGACGGCGTAGTAGGCCGCAAAGGCCGAGACGAGCATGATACCTTCGACACCCAGGTTCAGGACGCCGCTGATCTGGCCGAACGTCTCGCCGATGGCCGCGTAGAGGTACGAAGTCGCGAGGCGGACTCCCGAGCTGAGCACGCCGATCAGAACGGTGGCGGTGAACAGCCCAGAGATCACTTGCTCACCCCGCTCTTCTCCGCTTTCGGCGGCTTGGGTATGACCGCCGCGCCCGATCCAGCTTCAGTCTCACTTTTGCGCGCGGCTTCCTCCGAAACGCGAACCGAACGACGCTGCGCCCAGATCTGGCTTGCGACGACGAACACGACGATGAGTCCGTCGAGCGTGGTCACAAAGGCGGACGGCACCTGCACGGTCCGCTGAAGGCTGTTCGCCCCGACGAGCAGCGCGCCGAAGAGGATTGCGGCCGGGATCGTGCCGATCGGATGCAAACCGCCGAAAAGCGCGGCGACGATCCCGTTGAAGCCGGCGTTGCCCGTAAAGCCCTGCGCCGAGCCGTCGCTGAAGAGCCGGTGCGTCACCCCGAGCAGCTCCGCCGCGCCGCCGACGCCGGCGAGACCCCCGCTCAACAGAAATGCCAGTATCTGATAGCGGCCCACCGATATGCCGGCGTAGCGCGCCGCACGCGCGTTCAACCCGACCGCCCGAATGCGATAGCCGAACGTCGTTCGCCACAGCAGAATGTACGTCAAGATCGCGAGGAGGATGGCGAGCGCGACGCCGGCGTGCAGTCGCGTCGGCACCCAGCGCGCCAGGTCAGCCGCGAGCGGCAAGCGCTGAGTCTGCGGTATCTTGATTGCATTGTCGAGCGTCGTCGGGTCCATGATCGGACCGTTGAGAAAAAACGTCATCACGTAGGTGGCGATCGAATTGAGCATGATCGTGCTCAAGACTTCGTTGACGTAGAAATTGATCTTGAGGACGCCGGCGATGCCGGCCCAAACCGCGCCGCCGGCGAAGCCGGCGAGGAGACCGGCCGGCACCAGAAACCAGGCGGAGGCGCTCTGGAACGTCAAACCGACCGCCGTCGCGCACAACGCGCCGATGACGATCTGTCCCTCGCCGCCGATGTTGATCACCCCGCCGCGGCCAAACGCGCCCTGCGCCATCGCGATATAGCCGTCGATCGGGCTGGCCCCCAGGAGCTGCAGCATCACCGCGCCGACGACGAGCCCGAGCCCGCCGGCCAGGAGCGGCACGACCACCCCGTTATATCGGCCGAAATCCAATCGTTTGAGAGAGGTTTGAATCGCTGCGATCCTTTCCTTGTCTTGTGCGAGCCCTGGTTCAAGAAGCGCGCCCGACGTTAGCGGCTGCTGCGGCGCGGCCCGCTAGCGCACGCCGAGTCCGCTTATTCCTGTTGAAACGTCGTTCCCAACGCGCCGGGAGGCGTTCCGCGGAGCGAGTGCCAGATCCGGCGCGACACCGGCGATCCCGAGAAAAAGCGATCGATCGCGTCGTTGCTGACGAGAAGCAGCGCGACGATCATGAACGCAAACGGCGCCGTCTGAAACACCTGAGTCGGAACAGAGGGGAAGGCGCTTTGGGCAAAGTTTCCCACCGATTGGAGCGCGCCGAAAATATACGCGCCCACTGCGCCGCGAATCGGATTCCAACCGCCGAATATCACGATCGCGAGCGCGATCCAACCCAAGCCAGAGGTCGCGTGATAGCTCCACCCGAGCTTCACGTAAAGCGAATACGATGCGCCGGCCAGGCCGACCAGCGATCCGCCAATCACGGTGTAAATGAATCGCTGTAAATTCACGTTCGTCCCGCGCGCGAACGCGGCCGCGGGCCGCTCGCCAATCCCTTGCAGTTTCAAGCCCGGTTGTGTCTTGTAGATGTACCACCATGCGGCAGCGATCAGCAGAAAACTCAGGTACACGACGGCGTTCTGGTTGAAGAACAAGGTGCCGAGGACGGGTATGTCGCCGAGCAGCGGGATCGCCAGGTGCGGCACGGCCGGCCCGGGCAGGCGCACGAAAGGATTTCCAAAGAACGTGCTCAGGTCCGTGCACAAGAGTGTCAGCACAAATCCGACCGCGATCTGGTCGAGTCTGAGCACGATGCTGGAAAATGCGACCAGTGCGGCGACCAACGCGCCGGTCGCCATGGCCGCGAGGAACCCGAAATAGAGGTTGTGGGTTGAGTACGCCACTGCGAACGCCACCATCGCCGAAAGCAGAATGCTTCCGTCCAGCGATAGGTTCGTGACGCCGGCCTTTTCGCCGATGGTTTCACCCACCACCGCGAAGACGAGAGGGGCGCTGTCCGATAGGACCGATGCAAGCGTCAAGAGGATGATTGTAGTGTCCACTGCCCATCCATTCCCTGGTTTGGCTTTATTTCTCGCCAGCCACGGCCGCCGGCGCCGTTACGACTGGGGACTCGTACCGCGCGGCCGCTCCAGAACGCTCCGTGCGGGCGCGGACTCCCTGGCTCAATACCACCAGGAGAACGATGATGCCTTGCAGCACTCCCCCCAGCGACGAGTCCAACTGCAGGTCGAGCGGAAGCGCGACGCTCCCCTTGGTCACCGCGCCGAAAAAGAACGCCACCGGCGCCAGCAAGGTGGCCTGAAACCCGGAAAGCAGGACGACCAAAATGCCGAGATAGCCGTAGCCTCCCGAGATCGACGGAATCAAGCGGTGCCAGACTCCGATCGCCTGAACCGTGCCGGCCATCCCGGCGAACGCGCCGCACAATGCGAACGCGCCGAGCAGGTGGCGGTTCGTCGGTATGCCGATCCAAAAGGCGGACCGGATATTCTTTCCGATCGCTTTGAGCTTGAGCCCCCACAGCGTGCCGCGCAGCGCCAGGTAGACGACGACGAGGGATGCGAGCGCGACGCCGATCTCTATGGGACCCACGGCGAGGCCGCCGGTAAAGGTCGGCAGCCATGCGGACTTGCGGAACAATTCCGTCCCGCTCGTCGACGCGATCCCGGGCAGTTTCCACGGCCCGATGATCAAGTAGAGCGTAATGCCGGTGGCGATGAAATTGAGTCCCAATCCTCCAAAGATCTCGTGCACCTTGCCGTACGTCTTGAGAATGCCGGCGAGCAGCGCCCACAACGCGCCCCCGACCATTCCGGCGACGAACAGGATGGGGATCAAAAGGACGGACGGAAGGTCCAGCGACCGGGCGGCCCACGCCGTGAAAACGGCCCCTAAAACGATCTGGCCTTCGATCCCGATGTTCCACAGCCCGGCCGTGAAAGTGATCAACAAGCCGATGGACGCGAGCACGAGCGGGACCCACGCCAGGACCACGTCGCCGAGCTTTACCGGACTGCCGAACGCGCCGTTCCACATCGTCTTGTACGCTTGCGCCGGATCGGCGCCGACGGCGAGCAGCGCCCCCGTCGTCAACACCAGTCCCAAGAGTATGGGGCCGATCGCCCAGGCCACGTTCGACCAGAAACTCTTTGTCATCGGATAACCTCTAGTCCCACTTGTTCCGGCAGGGAGGCACGCCGCGCCGCGCACGGCCGTTTACCGTACCCGTCCTACAGCCCTTTGCCGCCGATCAGCTCTCCCAGCTGCTGGACCGTCGTCTCTTTCGGGTCGAGCGCCTTGGCGACGCGGCCTCCCGAGAACACCAGGATCCGATCGCTGTACTCAAACACCTCGTCGAGGTCCGCAGATGCAAAGACGATCGCGGTCCCCTTGCTCCGACGTTCCAGCAGCTGGGTCCAGACCCACATGCTCGATTCGATGTCGAGTCCGCGGGTCGGGTGCTCGAGCAAGACCAGTTTCAGGTCCGGCTGCAGCAGCGCCAGCAAAGCGCGTTGTTGGTTTCCGCCCGAAAGGGATTCGACTCGCGTCGACGGCGCGCCTCGTATACTGTACTCTTTGATTCTCGATTGCGCCTGAGTTTGCGCGAGCTTCCGGTCGATGAAGAATTCGTTCGAGCGCCGCGCCAGAATGAAATGTTCGGAGAGGTTCAGCCCCGGCACTAGGCCTTCTTCGAGCCGGCCGGCGGGCAGGTAGGCAACCCCGCGGTCGAGATGCTGTTGGTACGGCTGCCGGTCCATCTTGGCGCCGGTGATCCAAATCTCGCCTCCAGCCGGCTGGTCCAGTCCCGCACACGCTCTCAAGAGCAAGCGCTGGCCGCTACCCTCGATCCCGGCCAGTCCTACTACCTCCCCGGCGCGGACCTCCAGGTTGATCCCCGGCACGCGTATCCGAAAGTCGGCCACACAAACGTCGCGCAGCTCCAACACCGGGTATCCCAGCGCGACCGCCTGGCGCGCGCTGGTCGCGAGCGATTGTCCGAACATCAATTTGACCAGCTGCTCCGTCGTAAACGGTCGCTCGACCTGCCCCGTGACCTGTCCCAGGCGAAGGACCGTCACCCGGCTGCACAAGTCCTCGGCGTCTTCCAGCTTGTGCGTGACGAAGATGATCGTCATCCCCTGCTGTGCGAGCAGTCGCAGCGTCTCGAACAACTTGATCTTCTGCGGGAGCGAGATCCCGGTGGTCGGCTCGTCGAAGATGAGGATCTTGGCGCCGAGTGCAAGGAGGCGCATGATCTCGAGCTGCTGGCGCTCCCCTACGGTCAGTGCGCCGACCAGCGCGCCGGGATCGATATTGAACCCGAACTGCGCCGATAATCTCGTCAAGTCGGACAACGCCTGTCCGCGGTCCTGCATCAAGCTGCGCTCCCGCCCGAGCAGGAAATTATCGAGCACGCTCAAGGGGGGGAAATCGAGAGGGTCCTGGTGGAGCATCCCGACGCCGGCGCGAATGGCCTCGGCGGGGGACTTGAATTCGACGGGCTGCCCGTCCAGCAGGATATCGCCCGAATCGCGATGGATGAA
>JAMCRS010000366.1 GCA_023380675.1 Chloroflexota bacterium | reverse complement strand
CGGACGAGCGCGTGTGTCTTTTGCTGGTCAGCCAGCACAATGTCCGTATGGTGATTCCGGCCCTCAATCGCGACGACGCGGCAGCGAGGACCTCAATCGACCTGGTCGCATGGGCCGACGCAGACGGTCCAAATGAGGCGCTGCACAAGGCGCTAAGCGGGGCGACGGCGCCGCGCTCGCTCGCCGTCGACGGGCTGATGCGAGCGGATTTTCTGATCAGCCTGCAGCAAAACGTAGCGGCAGGCAAAACGATCGCGGCCGATACGCTGCTCGCGCCGCTGCGCGAGCGCAAGTCGCCTCAAGAGGTGGAGGCTTTGGCGCGGGCTGCCGCACAGGCGGATCGCGCGATGCAAGCCGGCATAGACGCATGCAAGCCGGGCGTGACAGAAGCGAGCGTGGCCTGGGCAGTGGAATCGGCGTTCCGGCTGGATGGCGCGGAGATCGCGGATTTTGCGCTGATCGCGTCGGGGCCGAACGGCGCTTTTCCGCACCATCACGCCGGCGAGCGCCGCCTGGCCAAAGGAGACGCGATAATCCTCGACATCGGCGGCACGCTCGACGGATTCAAATCAGACATCACGCGAATGGTTCACCTGGGCAAGCCGTCGGATGAGTTTCTGCAGACGTACGCGGCTGTGCTCAAGGCGAACGAGACTGCGCGTGCGGCCGTGCGGCCCGGCGCGACGACCGGCGCGATCGACCACGCGGCGCGAAGTACCTTGCAGTCCGCCGGGTACGGCGAGTACTTTACGCACCGGACCGGCCACGGTATCGGGCTTGAAGTCCACGAGCGCCCGTGGATCATGGCGGACAACCCCGCTGTCTTGGCGGAAGGAATGGCCTTTAGCGTCGAGCCGGGCGTTTACTTGGTCAATCGCTTCGGTGTGAGGATCGAGGATATCGTCGTTGTTACCGCATCTGGAGTGAGAACGCTTACGGGGTTCGATCATTCACTAGTCGTCAAAGACTGAGGGGAGCAGCCGCATGGTAAAACTGACCGTCGTGTACAATCTGCCGCCCGGCGCGGATCACGCCGAGTTCGTCAAGTGGAGGACGACGACACACCAGGAAGAGAACATGTCGATGCCGGGCGTGATCAAGTCCGATTTCTACGTCGTCAAGAACGCGTGGAAGACTGATCCGTCCCCGTATCGTTATATTACCGAGGCCTATTTTCCGGACATGCGAACATTCGAAAAGAGCTTTTTCGATCCGGAATATCAGGTGGCGCTCAGCAAATCGCTTGAGCGGATCGCCGATCCCATGTTCTTGATCTCCGAAGAGGTCGTGAGCGGTTCTACATAAAGTGACTTCTAGGCTGTAGGCCGCAAGAGACAGATCTTGCGATGCCGGCAAAAAGCGGTCAATGCCACGGAAGCGCTTTGTGAGGGCTCCGCCGCATTGACCGCTTTCGCGCACATTTCAAGATCACGACTCAAACGGTGGGTCAGGGGAACTGCCGGACCGGCTTGCGCGATCAACTTACGACAAGGCGCTGGTCAAGGAAGAATGCTTCCCAGCAGAACCGCGTGCATGCCGGCGAACAAGTTCAGGTATCCAAGCACGATTACCGTGCCGACCGCAAGCGACGGACGCAGCTGCCGCCACGTGGAGGCTCGCCGCCATACGCTCGCCACAAACGCCGTGATCAGTACGACGTGCAACAGGGGAACGGCGATCAGCATGGCGACGTTGAGAGGGTAAAGCAACGGCGCCCATTCGCTCTGGACCGTGACGACGAGGAGCGCGCCCAGTCCGAGAAGGCCAACGAACTCACGAGTCGTCAAGATCGGATCGGTCCCTGGCGCGCTCCACACCATGCCGTTGAACATGACATACCCTACACTCCCAATCGTTACGCCCATCAACGTGCCCGTGATCAAGCGAAGGATATTTTCCGGGGTATAGAGGTGAGGCGCGATGGGAATCACCGAGAACAAGGAATTGACGCCGTCTCCGGCCCATGCGAAGAAGAAGAGGACCATGGCGATCATTATCCACGGGCGGGGCAGGCCGGCCGCACGTGGATGACGCCAATTAAGGAATCCGAGCGTCATCACGGCGCCAAGATAGAGGCCGGTGCAGCGTGCACACAGCGGAAGCACCACGCCGTCAAAGTAATACGAATGCGTCGGAAGTTGATCGCACACAGCACCGCCCAGCCAATGGGCAGCTACGAGAAGCCAATCCATCAGTCTCTCCAGTCTCGTTTCATTTGATTCTTCGCGATCTCAAGACTACGCGCATCCGGCATTTACCCGTCTGGTCCGCCGCGCGTCGGCTGGCCCCGGCAATGAGGCGCGTTTCCCTTATCCGGCTTGACTACGCTGCATGGTCACGAGCCTCACCCCCATGGGGTGAAGCTGCCGAAAGTTGGCACCCTGGCTGACCGCGCGAACCACCGGATCCACTTCCTCGACGACGGCGCCGGACAGAACGTCTACACCGCAATCGAACAGGACCGGCGACAGCGGCGTAGTCGGGCCGAGAACGAGGACGAGCGTATCGGGTCGGGCCAACGCAACCAAACCTTCGAACGTGTGGTTGATGAGCGTTGTGCCGGTGATCGCCAGCACGTCGGCCTGTGGTATCACCTCGCGTGCGGCTTCGGCCGGCAGATCGTCGCCGCGCGGCTGCTGCTCCAACACCCACAACGCCGCGACGCGTTCCTTCAGCTCGGGCACGAAGGGAAAGTGACCCACCAACGCCACTCGCTTGCCCGCACCGCGGTCGGCGATCACGTGCTCGGCGTTCACGGTCGCCCATTGGCTGCGGTCAATTGGGAGCAGCGCATTGATCGTCGCGAACCCGATCGCCGCCTCCATAGGACCATCCGACCTCGCGAGCGCTGCAAGCTCACTCATCTCCAGCTCGACCAGACGCCCGGAGGCGGCAATGGAATTCCCGCCTCCGTGGTGGTGGTCGTCGGTCTTTAGCGTCGACGCCAGACCGCAGCGGCGCTCGCCGTTAACCCGCGTAACGACGGCGGTCCAAAACGCGCCGACTCGCACGTCGACCACCTCGCCTCGAGACACGGCTCCCAGCAGATTGTCGATCACGTTCATTTCGATGGTCCTCGATTCGATCGGTCCCGGCGTCGGATCTGATTCGCGCGCGATACGAAGCAACGTGACTTAGCAGGATCGATTCCACTAGTGCCCGTTCACGCGACGCAGTCAGACATCACCAACGACGCATGACCCCGTTCACAGGCAGTGGCAAGTTTACGACGTTGTGATCGGAATCGGGCGCGAAGATCAAATCGGCAGAGCAGTCTTGGCGTATCCGGAGCGTCTTGTTGCAACGCAAGATGTCGTGCGCCAGTTTCCGCGCGATCTGACGGCGAAGGGGAAAATGATAGCGACGTCAAACGTCCGTCGCGCAGGGGCCGCGATTTTGCCCCTCAGCAGGCATTATACTATATTGTCTTTACGCCCGCAATCGAGCGAGGGTTTGGGGCGCACCAATCACTTCCTCCGGAAAACCCCAAAATAACATAAATGCAGCATTTGAAGTCTTCCTCCCTGCCCCCTCCAGCTTGACCGTATTTCTCCAACAGCTCGAAGAGAGGCAGGCTGCCGGCCACTTGGTGATTTCAACTTGACCTCCAGCGGGGATCTTTGACCACGAAGTGAGAGGGAACCCGGGCTTGTCGCCGGCCTGTTGGGTGTGCCGCGGAACGTCGAGAACGCGCTTACTTCGGAATATGCAAAAGCCCTTGCCAAGGCACGGCTTCTCAAAAGTCGCTTGACAGAGTGAAACCAAAAGGACCTTCCATTCGTACTTTTTATGTAACCCCACATAAATGGTACGAAGGAAGGTCA
>JAMCRS010000365.1 GCA_023380675.1 Chloroflexota bacterium | reverse complement strand
GGGGCACGAATGGATCGAGCCGCGCGGTTTGTGTGCGGGAAGGTCCGCCGGTGAGTTGAACATAAAAATTGCCGAAGATGAAGATCGCGAGAAATGCGAGTCCGAGCAAGCCGATTTTTCCAGTCATGTTTCTCCTGTTTGCCTTCGCCTTGCACCGCGCAGGGGAGAGGTCAGTCATCAACCTCTCCCCTGCGTCCAAGAAGGGAGGGAGGAATATATCCTTACTGGATATCCGCCATATGGCTTCCACACCGCGCACAGAATTTATCTCCGACTGCCATCGCGTTGCCGCACTGCGTACAAAAGCCGCCTGGTGCAGCCCCTGCGCGCGGCGCCGCTCGATAGGACTCCGCGCCAACATACTGCGGTTGTACGCGCTGGGCGTTGCGCTGCCAGACGAAGAAAGCGACGATGCCTGCCATCGCCAACACGGTCGCGAGCACGATGACCTGATTCAAATTGATGCCGCTATCGGTAGCCGCGTTCGCTGCGTTGGTAGACGACGCCGGCTTCTGGTCGCCTGACACCGAGGGCTTGGGATCAGTCTTGGTATAGGCGACGTCCGTAGAGAGTTTCTGTCCGACGGCGACATTCTTGAAGGCGTAAGCATGGTAAGTAAATCCATCTTGGTCTTGATGCGAGTCCGGCGCGTCGGGCGTCAACACGAAGTTCGTCGCCTTGAGCGGGTGCTGAATAGCCAGGTCGACTTCATCGGCAGGCATGGAAGCGGTAAAGGCGAATGACATCTTCTTATCAGGCGAACCGGTCAAAGGATTGTAGTAATACTCGACATGGAACTGCGGCTCGGTCACTGTGTACGTGATTTTGGTCAAGCCGTTGTCCGCATCCGATTCTTGCCACGTTTCGCTCGTGTGGTTGCCGTTGGATTGAATCGCGCAGGCTGCGCCGACGCCCGCGCCTTTGGGGACAAAGAAACTCACTTCGACCGGATCGTTTTTATCCGCTTTCGCGGCGAGACCGCCCTGATATTGGACGAGCACACCGGGTTGATCGTATTCAGGCCAGATGGAAACGTCCATGCTGGAAATGCGGAGCGGTTCTTCAGCACGGGCAGGAGAAGCGATACCGAGGGAGAGAATGCCGAGGATAGCAAGCAAAGCAATTCGTTTGAGCATACGTTGCCTCCGAGATAGCGGGCTGATCACCGAGAGCCTGTCCTGAGTCTGTCGAAGGATGACCTTGGTCATCGCACACTGCAATCATTCTAAGGGAAGCGGAAAGTTTGCGCCACCGTTGGTTGGCGCGTTTTGGAGTAGGCAAAATGGCGCGGTGGTTTTGGCAAGGCGAGCCGCAGAGCGCCCGATAATAGGACAGAACTGGAACGGAGTTTTGACCAAGTTTTGACTCGACCATCGCGAGCAAACGACCGAGGTCACACCTGCCCTCCCTGGCATGACTGTGGCGAAGTGCTCCACAGCCACGTTACCGCCAGGGCAAGTGTGCGGGCGGTGCAAGGGGTCTTCAGATGAAAACGAGATGGCGAAGCATCCACCATCTCGTTTCCGCCTTGCGGGTTGATATGGCTAAGGTTCTGCTTGTTGCACCGCGCGTCGCAAATCGTCCATGCGGAAATTGTAGGTCGGTTTCTCGCGCACCGTGCCGCAAGCGTACGCGATGCCGCGCGCCCGCGCGACATCATCTACGTCGCCGTTTGCATCCAACAGGGATTCTTCGACGTGTACCGCCTGCACCAACCCGATGAATAGCGTGTGCGAATCCAGTTCGACTTCGCGCTCGACCGTGCACTCGATGTTGACGGGACAATGGGCAAGCAGCGGCGTTTTCACTTTCAGCGCAGGCGCGAGTTTCAAACTTACGATCGCGATCTTGTCCTCCTCGCGCCCAGTCACCACCCCAAAGTAATCGGTCAGCGCGCTTTGTTCAGGCGTCGGGATGTTGACGACGAACTCGCGCGTGCGTTGAATGAGCGAATACGAGTAGCGCGTCGGTCGCACCGCGATCGCAAGGCGCGGCGGCTCGGCGGAGCAGGACAGGATGCGGTTGCGCGTCATCACGTTCGGTCTGTCGCCGCCCGTCGTGACCAGCACGACCGCGACGGGATAGAGCGTAGTATTGGCTTCAATGACGCGTCTGGACATTGAATGAATCCTCTTTATCTAGCGTCCGCTATTTGTAAACCAATTCAACCAGAAGGCATAGTCCGTGACCGAATAACTCCCACGAATCCGCACTCGGCGCATTTCGAAAACATCATCGGTCGTCTGTTGCAGTCCCTGAATCTCCGTCACCGCGCCCAGATAACCGTTCGTGCGCAGGACGGCGATGGTCTTCGCGTCGTACTTGCCGGAAGGATAGGAAAATGTCTTGACTGTAATCCCGAGACGGGATTCGATGATCTGCTTGGAACCCGCAATCTGATTGGTCAGAAATGCAATTGATCTTCCGCGCAAATCCGAGTGATCGATGCTGTGTGAACTGATCTCCATCCCCGCGTTCGCCATCTCCCGCAGTTGATCCCAGGTCGCATATCCCGGTCTCTGATCCTCCGCGAACTGGGCGATGACGTAGAAGGTGGCTGTCATGCCGTATTTTTTGAGAATCGGGAAGGCGGCTTTGTAGTTATCGGCATAATCGTCGTCAAATGTGAGCACAATCGGTTTTTCGGGGAGCGGCGCGCCGGACAGTAAATGCTCTGCCACATCCGAGACGCGCACGGTGCGGTAACCGTTGGAAACTAGAAACGCCATCTGTTCGTCAAACGCTTGAGGCGTCACCGATAAATCCAGATGTAGTGGTACATCAGCACAGGCACGCGCATCTGCCGCATATTTTGATTCGTCGTCGGAGTGAGAGTCGGCGCGCGTGTGCGCGTGGGAGCGAGCGTCGGCGTGAGGGTCGTGGTAAGTGTCAGTGTCGCGGAGCGTGTCGGCGTCGCGGTTGGCGTCAATGTCGGCGTCGGTGTGCTGGGTGCAGTAGCCGTGGGAGAGAGAAACAGCGCGTCCACGTTCACAACTGCGGGGAAATCCATACCTGATCCCACGATGAGACTGGTAACGATAGCTAGAAAAATAGCGCGCAAGGCGAGTTTAGTCATTCGTGAACGACCCTGAGTATGACGCATGAGGTTGCAGTTTTCATAGCGTGGGTATGCCAATGACAAATTCGCGCGCCGAGCGGATGAGTGAATGAGAGCGGCGAGATGCTCGAAGCGATCAAGGAGGTACCCGAAGAATCACTTTGCAACGATCTGAATCAGCGGCGCGATTTCCTTGTCCAGATACGCGCGGTCGAGCGGACCGCCCACGACAACATCGCGGATGATTCCGTCGCGATCAATGAAGAACGTCGTCGGGGTGCCGTTTACGCGGTAACGCGTCGTCACTTCGCCGTACGCATCCACCAAAAGCGGGAAGGGCATTTTGAATTCCTCGCGAAATGCCCGCGCCGTTTCCCAATCCTCGTAAATATCCACGCCGAGAAAGACGACCGCGTGTTTCTGATGCGCGCGAAATGTTTCGACCATCGTTGGCATTTCCGCGCGGCACACTTCGCACCACGACGCCACGAAGACGACGGCCGTCGCTTTGCCGCGCTGCGCGCCGAGCGAAATCTTCTGCCCATCGGTGGACTCGAGCGTAAAGTCAGGCGCGGAGCCGCCGATGCGCGGCGCGGCAACCCGCGCGGCGATCTGCGGCGCAAACCGCACAACTGCTGCGGCGAGAACGATAAACGCTAGAATCCACACCGCGCGGCGTCGCCACGCGCTCATTCAACGCGTTCCTTTTCCAGCAGCGCACTCAATTGCTGCCACTCTTTCGCGCGTCTCGATTTGTCCCGCGCGCGCAAGCCGCAGTTTCCGTCGAGGAGATAGGCGCGCCACACTCCGCGGTTGATCGCGCTCATCGCACCGCGCACCGCGAGCGTCTGGTGCAGGATGTCCGCGCAGGGAGCGCCGCGCTCGATCATCTCTGCAATCGCACGCATGTGCCCTTGCGCGCTGCGAAGCCGATTCCGCAAATCCTGTTTGACTAATGAGCCGCGAATCACGCTAATCTCCACTAATCTTTTTGTCCGTGAGGATTCGCGAGACACCTGCCCTAGCGGGTGGCGCTAGGGTTTGCGGATAATGCTGCCGCGCGGGACAAATCGAGACGCGCGAAAGAGTGGCAGCAATTGAGTGCGCTGCTGGAAAAGGAACGCGTTGAATGAGCGCGTGGCGAC
>JAMCRS010000364.1:689-3425 GCA_023380675.1 Chloroflexota bacterium | reverse complement strand
CTGTGATCTACCCACGCGGCGCGCGCGGTTCTGGCGGCGCTTTGAGATAGCGGCGCTCGCGCTGATTCTGGCGCTCTTGATCTTCTTCGCCGGGGTACGCGTCGGCGAGATGAAGGCGTGGTTCTCTTACAGATGGGCCGAATCTTACGGGACTAACTTCGGGGGAGACCCCGAATCTGGCGGCCAACCAAGGAGCATTCAAAGGGCGGTTCCGCCGCGCTTCTTCAACGGCCACGGCGTCTTCAATGGAGAGGTTATCAGCATCAACGGCAATCGGGTTCTCGTGAAGGACAGAGATGGCTCCGAAAAGACGATCGTCATCTCCGGAAACACGGCGATCAGAAGAGGGCCCGACGAACTTGGCCTCGGCGATGTCCACCCGGACCAGCTCATCATAGTCGTGGGAACACCGGACGACTCCGGACGGATAGACGCGCGATTGATTCGTCTCTTCCCGACCAGCGGCGCACTGTGGGCGCCTCATCGATATCTGACGCATACGGAAGGATAATTCTCGCCGGCTCTAGGAGGTTTTCGTGAAGAACAAGCTCGCCTTACGACTGCTCGCCATATTTATCGTCGTGGCGGTTGCGGGCGTAGTCGTCTACCGCTCTCTTGCCAAAACAGACGCCTCGGTCAACCTCACGAGGACCGCAACGGTTGAAGTCGGCGACGTTCACCCGGCGATCACAGCTACAGGGAACGTCTCGCCGGCCGCGCAAACGCTCGCCAACTTTCAGAGCAGCGGCAAGTTGATCGAGGTAAATGTGAAGGCGGGCGATGTCGTCACGGCCGGGCAAAAACTCGGGAAAATCGATCCGTACGACCTAGACCGGGCGGTAGGCCAAGCGCAGCAGAACCTCGAAACCGCGAAGATCAAGCGCCAGCAGGCGCTGGGCAACGACGACGCGAACATCCAGTCGAATCAGATATCGTGGGATTCGGCGGGCCAAAATCTAAGCAACGCCCAGTCGAATCTCGGGAGCCTTCAAAGCCAGTATCCAAACCCCGGCGCGGCCGATCAGCAGAAGATAGACCAGGCGCAGACCCAAGTAAACCAGGCGCAAGTCACGCTGCAGCAAGCGCAGCTCAAGCTGGAGCAAGCCAAGGGCGGCGAGGCTTACGACCGCCAGCTCCAAAACATTCAGGTCCAGCAGGCCCAGGCCGTCCTGGACGACGCCAATCGCAACCTCGATTTCGCCACGCTCACCGCGCCGGCGGCCGGTACGGTCATCAGCGTCAATTACTCGGTCGGCGATCAGGTGCCCGGCACGAGCGCCGGATCGTCCTCGGCGAAGACGGCATCGGGCGGCTCCGGAAGCTCCGGGGGTTCCTCTTCGTCGGGGGGCGCGTCGTCCGCGTTTGTCGTCATAGGAGATCCCACGCAGATTCAGGCGACCCTCACCATTGACCAGAGCGATATCGCTAGTGTTAAAGCGGGCATGCCGGTCGGTATTACGGCCGACGCGATTCGAAACAAGACCTTCAAAGGAAAGATCACGTCCGTCAACCCGACGCCCACCAGTTCCCAGGGCGTGACGACGTTCACGGCTTACGCGTCGATCGATAATCCGACACCCAACCTTTTGCAGGGCATGAGCGTGACCGCCAGCGTCGATGAGGGTGCACGCAAGAGCGTCTTGGTCGTTCCGAACATGGCGGTTAGGGCGTCCAATGGCGGCAGGGTCGTCCGCAAGATCATCGGCGGTACGCCGACCGACGTCAGTGTCGTTTGCGGAGCGTCCGACGATCAGAATACCGAGATTCAAAGCGGTCTAACGCAGGGCGACCGGATAGTCATCGACGTCTTCCAGAGTACCGCCGGCGGTGCGACGCAGGCGGAAAGCCGTAACGGCGGTAGCGGCTTCGGCTTGGGCGGCGGGATGGGTGCCGCGGGCCGTTCATTCGGCGGCAAAGGCGGTGGCGCCCGTGGCAACTAAAGCCGGAACGCACGGCGCGCGTCGCGGATTCGGCGGATGGAGGTTGCCTCGGTGCTAATACTAATCAAAGATATCCGCAAGGTTTACGATTTGGGAGAAATGCGCGTCGAAGCGCTGAACTCCGCCGACCTCGCGATCGACAACGGCGAGTTCGTCGCCATCATGGGCCCATCGGGCTCGGGAAAATCGACTCTCATGCATATTCTGGGCTGTCTCGATCAGCCGACCACCGGTACCTATCTCTTGGATGGGACGGACGTCGGCGGCCTGACGGACGATCAGCTCGCGGCGATTCGAAATCGCAAGGTGGGCTTCGTCTTTCAGCAATTCAACCTTCTGCCGAGAACCTCGGCGCTCGACAACGTCGTGCTGCCGATGCTTTACGGCGGCGAAAAAGTCGACCGGAAGAAGGGAATGGCGGTGCTCGATAGGGTCGGTCTTGCCGAGCGCTATCACCACATGCCCAACCAGCTCTCCGGCGGCCAACAGCAGCGCGTGGCGATCGCCCGCGCCCTGGCCACCCAGCCTTCCATGATCCTGGCCGATGAGCCGACGGCCAACCTCGATACGGCCAACGGCAAACAGGTCATGGATATTATGAGCCGCCTGAACCAGGAGACTGGGGTTACCTTTATTTTCGCGACGCATGACCCGCGCGTGGTTTCCTACGCCCACCGGGTGGTGGAGCTGCGCGACGGACTGATCCTGGAAAATCATGTCGGCGAGGCGGCTGGTCATTAATTTGGAGTTTGGTATGCACATTCGACGTTTACTGTACGTTCTTTTGATTGTCCCA
>JAMCRS010000364.1:0-679 GCA_023380675.1 Chloroflexota bacterium | reverse complement strand
GGCCATCTTTCAGGAGCTCAACGAGGAAGGCAAGACGATCATTCTCGTCACTCACGAGCGCTACATCGGCGAGCATGCCAAGCGCCTGATTCGGCTGAAAGACGGCGAGATCGTCGCGGACGAGCCCATCCACGACCGCAAGCTGGCAAGCGGGGTGACGGCATGAACTTGTTCGAGAGCTTGAAAGTCGCGCTGCGAGGCGTTGCCGTCAACAAGGCGCGAAGCGTGCTGACAATGCTCGGAATCATCATCGGCGTCGGGGCGGTCGTTACGATGGTTTCGATCGGAAACGGTGCGACCAGCTCCGTGACGGACAGAATCCAAGGACTCGGTTCGAACCTTTTGACGGTGAGTCCCGGGGCGGGAGCCAGCTCGGCCGGCATCCGGCAGGCGCTCGGCTCGGCGACCTCTCTGACCAAAGCCGACGCGGACGCCATCAAGAAGAACGTTCCGACCGTGAAGAACGTCTCGCCTGAGTTCGGCAGGAACGCGCAGATCGTTTATAGCGGTCAAAACGCCAACACGACGGTCACCGGGGTTACCCCGGCCTACGAACAAGTGCGCAATTTCCATGCGGCTTACGGGCAATTTATCCAAGACGGCGACAACGAGGCGATGACGCGCGTGGCGGTTCTCGGCCAGACCGTCGTCGGCGAGGGTCGCCTGAATCTGCGTGGGA
>JAMCRS010000363.1 GCA_023380675.1 Chloroflexota bacterium | reverse complement strand
CCGGACCATCGCGTTGCGGCCGACGTCGCGCTCGACGCCGTGTTCCCTTCGGCCTGCACGCGTTTTATCTTTCCAGAGCTGCTGGCCGAAGGCTACGAGCCGCACGAGGTGGAAAAGGTCTTTATCCACGGCTCGGAAAAGCCGACCGTCTACATCGACATCAGCTCGACGATCGAGACCAAGGTGGCCGCGCTCAAGGAGCATCACACCCAGATCTGGGACTGGGACCCCGGCGAAATGATGCGGGAGTGGGCCCGCGACGAGGGCAAGCAAACGGGGCTCGAAGCCGCAGAAGCGTTCAGGGTCATGGTCTTGAAGGAAGACAAGGAACCGGACAAGGACAAACAGACAGGAGCCTCTGCGAACTAGAGGCTCCTGTCCTTTTCGGTCCCCGCTATTTCAGCAGTGTGCTGAGGGGAGCGAGGAGATTGGTTGTGACTCCGCCCGAAACAGACCCCTTGGTCTGAGTATTGCTCTGGGCAGCGCCCGTGCCGTCGGCGGACGTATTGCTGCTAGCGCTCACTTGGGTGTTGACCGTCACATTGACCGCGTGGGTCACATCGGTCAAAAGAGGATCGATCGCCGACGACACAGGCGAGGTCGTCTGGTTCACGAGCTTCTTGCCGGTATTGACGAGCTGATTCAAGCCGGCCGCGGGTGCGCTCGCGTTCGCCGAGACGTTGGTCTGATCTGCCGCGCTAGCGTCAGCCGGCGCGCTGGCGCCCTGGCTCTGCGCGTTCACTTCTGTCTGGGTGTTGGAGCGGGCTGACGCGCTAGCGCCGGCAGCATTGAGCTGCGCGCCCGTCGTCGCCGCGCCGCTGACCTCAATCGAAAGCCGATTGGCCAGGCTAGCGAGGCCAGCCTGAGCCGGACTGAGCGCGACCGAGATCGGCTGCAGCCCGGCAACGCCGGCCCCGATGATGGCAGCCGCGGCGAGTACCAGTCTTAACGTCGACATATTCTCTTATCCTCCCGGACGAGAATTGGTGAGACGTCGTCCGTCTCATCAAATAGAACGCTGCCCGGCGCTTGAGTGTGACGATGGGACACGAGCCAATACCGTCGAAAACGACGCTCGCTTGACCGCTCAAAGGCGAAGCAAGCCCGCGCGTCGCCCGCGAGCAGAGCGAAGGGTCTCCCGGCTTTGTCGAGACGCCTCGGGACGCATAGCACGATGGTCGGGCTGACATGGCACGAGCCCTGAAGCGCGATACCGGCCCTGGTGGTTACCACATGTAGGGGCGATCCCTTGTGGTCGCCCACAATTGGGCAGGCACAAGGCGCTGCCCCTACGCGATGTGTACAATCACCAGACCGGCCGTATTGACGGG
Organism: Chloroflexota bacterium; assembly: GCA_023380675.1. The sequence goes on along the minus strand of JAMCRS010000363.1, from coordinate 1,667 downwards.
CGATGTTGGCCCCGGGTATAATTACCTCTCTTCCGTACCATCTCGGACAATCTTTACGTTAGTACAGGTGTACGGCGCCGTGCACCTTTCACTCAACCTGATGCCTGATAACGAACACGCGCTGGTGCAACGCGCCGTCGAACACGACTCGCAAGCCTTCACTCAGCTCTACGACGCATACGTGGACCGGGTGTACAAGTACGTTTACTACAAAGTGGGTCCAGGCGCGTTGGCGGAGGATCTGACCGCGCAGGTTTTTCTGAAAGCCTGGGAGGGGATCGGCCGCTACCAATGGACCGAGCGGCCTTTTGCGGCGTGGCTCTTTCGAATTGCGCACAATCTCGTCGTCGACCATTTTCGCGCACAGCGCCCCGTCGTCTCGATCGAGGACATGGAGCTGGAGAGCCACGCCGCCCCGCTCGACGACGTGGCGCAGGCCGGCATGGACCGCGAGACGATCCGGCGGGCGCTGGAACGGTTGACGGAAGATCAACGGCAAGTGATCGTGCTCAAGTTTCTGGAAGGCTACGAGACGGCGCAGATTGCCGCAATGATGGGCAAAGAGCAGACCGCTATTCGCGCGCTTCAGCATCGTGCGCTCCAGGCGCTGCATCAGCTGCTGGGTAGGCAGGGATTAGATGAAACTGAAACTGGATGACCTGGTCCTCGAACAGTGTGTGAACGATATCCGCGCCGGCCGCGCGACGGTCGCCGATTGTCTTTCCAGGTATCCGGACCAGGCGGACGAGCTCGCTCCGCTCCTGGAGATGGCGGTCGCGCTCCATTCGCTGCCGGACGTGGAGCCTAGCCAGGAGTTCAAGCAAGCCACGCGTCAGCGGCTGCTCCGTCTCCAGCCGGCCAAGCCGGTCACGCGACCCCGCACGACCCTTGCAGCCGGCCGGACGCTGCTGTGGCGCACAGCCGCCGCGATCGCAGTCGCCGTGTTGCTGTTGGGGGGCGCTGCTGCCGGCGTCAATGCCGCCGGAGCCAGTCTGCCCGGAAGCGCGCTCTACCCATTCAAGCGGGCGATGGAACAGCTCGAACTGAATCTCACTAGCAATTCCACCGATCGCACGCGCATGCAACTTTCGCTTGCCGACCGGCGTCTGAGTGAAGCGGCGATTCTGGCTAAGGCCGGACAAGATGCTTTGGCCGCGCAGGCTTTGAATGACTACGGCATCGAGGTGGATGCGGCTTCCCAATTCCAGATCTCGAGCGCTCCCACGTCTTCGATCACCCAAGAATTTGTGGAAACGCTCAAGCGGCAACAGCAGGAATTGAGTATCGTGCCGGCCGGGCCGGCGATGAAGGAGGCCATCCAGGACGCGCTCGACGCAACCCAGGGCGCGCTCGAACACTTTGCGAGTCCTCCGGCCTCTCCCTCGCCAATGCTAATTCCGTCGCCCCTTCCGGCAACTCCGGTGTTGCCGACACCGAGCCTGCCCGAGCCGACAGGTGTTCAGTCGCCCGTTTCGTCAACTCTGCCCTCGGCGACGCCGGCAGCGCCGGCGACCGAGGCCGCCGCGACTGCGACGGCGGAGCTCCCGGTCGATGAGAAAACGGAGCCTGTGGTCGTTCCCACTTTACCTGACGTCAATCCGCCGCTGCCAAAGCCTCCGGTCATTCCTCTGCCTGACGTCAAGGGATTGCCGTGACCACCGTCGATA
>JAMCRS010000362.1 GCA_023380675.1 Chloroflexota bacterium | reverse complement strand
TGGGTTTCATCAACCGCATTCCAGACTCCATTACCCTTGCGCCCCGCGGAACACCCGGGGCAGATGACTCCAAGTGCGAAGCGATTTCACACGCTCGACCGACAGGTCGACGGAATCGCCGAAGAGGAACTCGGCGCCGACGACGGCCGCGAGCGACGCGGCGAGCGTGCCGAGCCAGCCGAGAACGACGAGCAATCCGATTCCGTCGATCCGATTCTCGACCTCGCGGAGCGAGCGGCCCGCCATCACAAAGCCAGGCTGGGGACCGGAGACCCGGGTCACGACCAGGGCGCTGCGGACTCCCGGCTGCGGCTGCCACGTGATGCGGTCCTCCCCGTTCGCCCTCACGTAATCAAAGACGCCGGACGGGAGCGCCGGATACGCGCCGTTCAAGTAGCCGGAAGAAGCCACTACCTTGCCCGAATCGTCGAACGCGACGACGTAGGGAGCGAGGCTGTGAGCGATGTCGACCTTGTCCGCCGGCACGACTAAAGCGACCGGTTCGCCGGCGCTCAACGCGCTTGCGGCATCCTGCGCCAATTGGATCTGCGGGTCGTTGGCCGATATCCGATTCACCTGCTGAACGACGCCGTACAACAGCCCGGCGAGCAGCGTAATGACGACGGCGAGCGGGAGCCAGAATCGCAGGACGTTTCTCGCGAATTTCACGATGGCTCCCTCAATTCAGAATGCGAGTCTCGCGGTCCCCGCGCGTTGCCATCCAATGCACAGCGACGCCGGCGTAGGCGCCGATAAAGGCCGGGACGAGCGCGACCGCCGAGACCAGGATATCGGGCTGGGTCGTCAGCCGCAGCCCGATGGCGAGCGCGACGAATTCGATGAGCGGCACCCAGATGCCGAGCAGGAGCGCCCACACCCACGCGCCTTGGGGCTTGGCGTAGCCGGCGAACATGCCAAAGACCAGGAGAAGCAGCGCCGTCATCTGCACGTCGTTCCTCAGATCGGAAAGGCCAACGACGATGCCCAGAAAGGTCGTCAGCAGCGGCAGCCAGAGGTCCGGCTTGACCCAGAGCAGGATCGCCGCGACCGGCAGAAACAGCACGAGCGAATTGAACGCCAGCATGGTGAATAGTATTTGCGTGGTCATGGGTAAATCCTTTGGTCGATCGGTCAATCAGTCCATTGGTCAATTAGTCCGTTGGTCAATCAGTCCATTGGTCAATCAGTCCATTGGTCAGTTAGTTAATTAGTCAACGAGTGATTAGTCGATTGGTCAACTCGTCAAGACTGTGGAGCAAGTCGCTTGCCCGTGTCACTGCGAGGGCGGGCAGCGCCCGAAGCAGTCTCGCGCGTTGACTTCGGTGCCTGATTTAACGTAAAACGTGCGCTCTCATTGCTCCGCGCGAGATTGCGCGCCTCGCGAGCGAGGCGGCCTCGCTAGCGAGGGACACCCGCAAACTGCGCGGGCTCGTGCTCATTTGTCATTTGCTCAACAGCTCTTTCGCCCGGCTCAGCCGCACATTCCCCTCTCGCGCGAGCTGGTCCGCCAGCCGGTCGATCTCGTCGCCGCTCGCGCCGGCGGCGATCGCGACCTGGCGGGCGTGGAGGCTCATGTGCCCCCGCTGGATCCCTTCGCCGGCGAGCGCGCGCAGCGCTCCCAGGTTTTGCGCCAGGCCGACGGCGGCAAGGACGCCGGCGAATTCCTGTGCGGTCTTGACGCCGAGAATCTTGAGCGCGATCTGCGCACCCGGGTGCGCCGTCGTCGTCCCGCCGATGATGCCGGAGGGGATCGGCAGCTCGATCGAGCCGCTCAGGTCGCCGTTCGGCTCGCGCTCCCACGTCGTCAGCGCGCGGTACTGCCCGCTGCGCGCGGCGTACGCGTGCGCGCCCGCCTCGGCGCCGCGCCAATCGTTCGCGGTCGCGACGACGACTGCGTCGATCCCGTTCATGATCCCCTTGTTATGCGTTGCGGCGCGATACGGATCGACCTCGGCCAGCGCCTGCGCCGCGACGATGCCGCGCACCACGTCGTCGCCGAGCGCCTCGCGACGGACGGACCCGCGTGCCCGCGCAAGCCGTCGATCGGCCAGGTTGGAAAGGATCCGCAGCACCACCCGGCCGCCGGTCAATTGCTCGATCAGCGGAGCGACCGTTTCGCACGACGTGTTGACCGAATTCGCGCCCATCGCGTCGCGGACGTCGAAGAAGAGGTGGACGACGAGCATCGGCCCGACGCGCGTGTCGCGAAAAACGCGGACTTCAAGGTCGCGCGCGCCGCCCCCCACTTCGACCAAGGTCGATTTCGAATTCGCGAGCGCGAGGATCTCTTCACGCGCGGCAAAGATCTGGTCGCGTGCGGTATCGAGATCGGGCACGTCGACCGCCTGCACCTGTCCGATCATGATCGGCGCGTCCGTGTCCGTCGCAAACCCGCCCGACTCGCGCACGAGTAATGCCGCGTGGCTTGCCGCGGCGACGACCGATGGTTCCTCGACCGCCATCGGGACTAGGTAATCGCGGCCGTTGACGAGAAAATTCGTTGCAATTCCGAGGGGGAGGCCGTGCACGCCGATCACGTTTTCGGTAAGGCGGTTAGCCAAATCCGCCGCCAAATCGCCCTTTTCGAGCGCCTCGACTTCACTTTCTGTCAAGCCGCAGCGCTCTTTTATGTCAATAAGGCGTTCGTGGACAGATTGGCGGTAGAACCCTGACAGGCGAGACGAAGCGACCAAGCGTAAATCCCCCTCGGCAAACTCGTCCCATTATAGGGCGTCTGCGCTATCAAAAACTATCAAGGTCGGCAAATCGCTATCAAAAGACCCCTTTTGACCGGCGGGTGGGTCGCTAACATTGGGTGTGGCTTTTCTTACGCGGCTTTCGCCGATTACGCGGCTTTCGCCGATTACGCGGCTTTCGCCGATTACGCGGCTTTCGCCGATTACGCGGCTTTCGCCGATTACGCGGCTTTCGTGATCCAATGGTTTTACGACCCCACATAACAATTGAGCCGCTGGCTCCCAAAGGTGGGGGCGAGTCAAAAATACTGACCCGGTCTACGAGCGCCAACAGAGGCACCACTCGCCGGTGCGGGCGTTCGCCCATCCACAACAAAAAACCGCAGGATACCGGTCCTGCGGTCCAATCCGAATGTCGAGAACGGTCCAGCGCAAACAGGCCTACTGTCCCGGCGCGGCTCCCGCGGCGCCGCCGGCGTCGACGATGCCTTTGCGGCCGTCGTCACATGGAAGCTTTAGCTGATTTGCTTAAGGACAGGAGGGAGGAGGCACGACTCGGGTCAACCAGGATCCCTCACCAGGTTTCGAGCTGCGCGGTCATGCCATTGTCTACCATCAACGAAGCACCTGTGATATAGGAGGCTTGCTCGCTCGCGAGAAAGGCCACTGCCTCACCCACTTCTTCCGGCGTGCCGAGGCGGCCAAGAACCTGGCGGCGCTCAACATCCCGCTGGGCCTTCTCTGGATCGGGATCCCCCGCAAAAATCCCCCGGATGAGGGGCGTGTCGATCCAGCCGGGGCAAATTGCGTTCACCCGAATCTTGTCGCTTCCGTAATCGATTGCCATCACGCGCGTCAGAGCAACCACGCCACCCTTGCTCGCCGCGTAGGGCGCGGTGCCGCCGACATTCTGGTACGAATGTACCGACGCGATGTTCACAATCGCGCCGCCGCCCGCGGCCTTGATGTGCGGAATTGCATACTTGGAGCAGAGGAACTGCCCCGTGAGATTGACGCTCAGGCAGCGGTTCCACTCTTCGAGGGTCGTGTCGAGCACGGTCTTGTAAACGCCGATGCCCGCATTGTTCACGAGGACGTCGAGCTTGCCGTATTTCTTGATGGCAGAGTCAATCAGCGCCTTGACCTGCCCTTCGTTCGATACGTCGCACTTGACAAAGATCGCATCCGCGCCGGAACGGCACAGTTCGTCGGTCGTCTTCATGCCGGCCGCTTCATCCCAGTCCGCGAGCACGACCTTCGCGCCCTCACGGGCAAACACCTTCGCGATTCCCGCACCGATCCCTTTCCCTGCTCCCGTAATGATCACGACTCGGTTCGTCAGTTTCACAGCGTTTCCTCCTGATCGTGTCAATGGACTGAACTACCAGGGCATGCGAGGTGTGGACAGGAACACAGGGCCCTCCTTGCCTACGGCCACGTTGTCTTCGATCCGAACCCCTCCGAATCCTTCGATATACACCCCGGGCTCGACGCTGCTGACCATCCCCGCTTCCAGCGTCCCGACTGACCCGGGCGCCAGAAATGGAATGAATTCGTGGTAGCGCAGCCCGACGCCATGGCCGGTGATGTGCACAAAGTACTGCCCGAGGCCGGCCTTGTCGAGTACCTGGCGCGCAGCTGTGTCCGGATCGCTAAAGGACCGGCCGGCCCGCATCTCCTGCGCCGCGGCTCGCTGCGCCTCAAGCACGCCGTTGTACACCTCGCGCTGCCGAGCATTCGGCTTGCCAGCCACTGCGACATAGGTCAGGTCTGACCAATATCCATCCACGACGGTGGCCAACTCAACCATGACGATATCGCCCGCGTTGATGACGCGTGGGGTGGACGGCACAAGCAATGTCCCTTTGGTACTTCCAATCGGCCCGGCCCCAACTTCGCACAACGCGCGCACGAGGCGCGCGCCTTTGCG
>JAMCRS010000361.1:583-3797 GCA_023380675.1 Chloroflexota bacterium | reverse complement strand
TGCGGTCTCTCCCCAAGCCGCGCTTGCCCGATTCAAAAATCGGCGTCTAGGAAAGGAGACTCCTCTGATGAAAAAGATTTTCAGCCCGCGCTATCGCCCGGCATGGGTCGCGCTCGCGCTCGTCGCGCTGCTCGCGGTGTCGATGACATTGCCGCCCGTCCGCGCGTGGGCGGAAGGGGTGCTCGCGCAATTTCCGCGTGTCAAAGGTCACCGTCGTCAGCGTCGATCCGACGCGCTTTCAGGAACTTGGCGTCGGGTCAACGCTCAGCAAGCAGATTAGTCAAATGCTTTCCGATTCGGTCACGATGACGAAAAAACCGGAAGCGCCGCGCACGGTGGCGAGCACGAAGGAAGCCAGCCAAGCCGCGGGATTCCAGGTGCGTCTGCCCACAAGTCGCAGCGACACACCGCAATTGACCGTGCAGGGCGGCGCGGCATTCGAACTCACGGTCAACCGCGCCCGCGCCCAAACGCTGCTGAACGAAGCCGGCGCGAGCAATCTCGTCCTGCCCGCGTCGATTGACGGCGCGGTGATCAAAGTGAACATTCCGATCGGCGTTGCCGCCGGCTACGGCGACTGCCCCAAACTGACGGACGAGAGTTCGCAGAGCGGCTCGCCCGGTCGCACGATGATGAACTGCATCATCGTCACCGAAATTCCCAGCCCGAGCGTGGATGCGCCGCCCACTCTCGACGTGCAGCAACTTGCGGAACTGGGTTTGCAGTTCACCGGGATGACGAAAGAACAGGCGCACGCGTACGCGCAAACGGTGGACTGGACATCGACGCTCGTCGTGCCGATTCCGCGCAACGCCGCGCAGTACAAACCGGTCAACGTGGACGGCGCCAGCGGCTATCTCATCCAGCGCCCGCTCGACGACGCGCCGCAGTATGTGATCATCTGGGTCAAGAACGGCATCATCTACGCGGTGGGCGGACAGGGAAGCGACACATCCGCCGCGCTCGCGATGGCGAATTCACTGAAATAGTCCAATAGTCCGATGGTCGAGTAGTCGGGTAGTCAACACCTGGCTACTCGACTGCGTGACGATTCGACTATGAGACTATTCGACTACGTGACTAACGCAATCGAAACCAGCAACCTCCGCAAAGAATTTGACGAAAACGTCGCCGTGCGCGGGCTGACACTCCAGGTCCAGCAGGGCGAGGTTTTCGGTTTTCTCGGACCGAATGGCGCGGGCAAGACCACGTCGATCAAGATGCTGCTGGGGCTTGTCGCGCCGACTTCCGGCAGCGCGACGCTGCTCGGCGCGCCGCTCGGCGATCGCGCCGCGCGCGCGCGGATCGGCTTTCTGCCGGAACACTTTCGCTTCCACGATTGGCTCAGCGCGCAGGAATTTCTCCAGTTGCACGCGCGGCTGTACGGTATGAGCGCGGCGCGCTTGCGCGAGCGCATCGACGAACTGCTGGAACTGGTTGGACTGACGCCGTTCCGCGACAAACAACTGCGGACATTCTCGAAAGGAATGTTGCAGCGCATCGGTCTCGCGCAGGCGCTCCTCAACGATCCCGCGCTCGTCTTCCTCGACGAGCCGACGTCGGGACTCGATCCGGTCGGGCGCCGTCTGGTGCGCGACATCATCGCCGATTTGAAGCGGCGCGGCACGACGATCTTTCTGAACTCGCATCTGCTCAGCGAAGTCGAAATCACGTGCGACCGCGTCGCGTTCATCAAGCACGGCGAGGTGATCCGCGTCAGCGAACTCAAGACGCTCGTCAACGGCGCGACGAGCGTCACGGTGCGCGCACGCGGACTGACGCCGCAGGTGCTCGACGGCTTGGGCAGATGGGGAAAGGATTTGCGCGCGGACGGCAACCAGATCACGCTGACGGTCGCGGACGAATCCGCGCTGCCGGCGATCAATCGCTATCTCGTCGCGCAAAACGTCGAGGTGTACGCGCTGACGCCGCAGCATCTTTCGCTCGAAGACTTGTTCATCCAAATCGTCGGTACGGACGGAGGGCTGTGATGCCAATCTTTATCATCGCGCGCCTCACGTTCCTCGAAGCGGTGCGTCGCCGCATTTTGCTCGCGGCGTTCCTGCTCGGTGTGGCATTTCTGCTGTTGTACAGTTTCGGTTTCTACATGATGCGCCAAGAGGTAACCAGACCCGGCGCGACCTCAGAAGTCGGCAGCGCGCTGTTGAAAAATGGAATCGATAACTTTCTGACGCTGGCGGGGCTGTACGCGGTGAACTTTCTCGCGATCGCGATGGGTGCGCTCGTTTCGGCGGACACGCTCGCGGGGGAAATCAGTTCGGGGACGATTCAGGCGCTGGTGACCAAACCGCTGCGCCGCGCGGAAATCGTTTTTGGAAAATGGCTGGGGTTCGCGGGGCTGCTCGCGTTGTACCTCGTGCTGATGGTCGGCGGGGTGATGGCGGTTGCGTACGCGCTCGATGGCTACGTCGTGCCAAACGTGTGGGATGGCATTGCGCTAATCTATCTCGAAACGCTGCTCATCATGACGGTCACGCTGCTGTGCAGCAGCATGATTTCGACGCTCGCGACCGGCGGCGTGATCTTTGGACTGTACGGCATCGCCTTCATCGGCGGCTGGGTCGAGCAGTTCGGCGCGATTCTACAGAACCAAGCGGCGGTGAACATCGGCATCGTCTCCAGTCTCATCATTCCAAGCGAGGCGCTGTGGCGGCGCGCCGCGTACGAAATGACGCCGCCGATCGCGCAAGTGCTCGGCGTTTCGTTGAGCGGTCCGATGCTCACTGTCTCCGTTCCGAGCGAGTTGATGATCTGGTACGCCGGCGTCTACCTCGTCGTCGCGCTGGCGTTGGGCGTGCGCGCGTTCGCGTCGCGCGATTTGTGATGACCCGCGAATAACGCAAATCGGCACGAAGGAAAAATCCAGCGCCTTGCTTCTTGTGTGAGAAACAAGGCGCTGATTCTTTTGAAATGAGCGTGTCCCGCCATCATATCGCGGTGATTTCTGGGATATGATCGTCTTCGTACTTTTCAATCAACACCCCCAAGACTTCCATCAGCGACGCTAGAGGATGGGTTTCATCCTCTCCGACTTGGTCAATCAAATTATCGAGCAGAGCGACAGTCTCTTGGTACTCTTTTTCGGTATGGGGAACATGCAATATTTGCGACAGTGGTTGCCAGAGAGTCGTTACTTGTTGGGTGGCTATCACAGTCTACTCCTTCCATTTGCCTTTATCATACTCAGCGTGAG
>JAMCRS010000361.1:0-573 GCA_023380675.1 Chloroflexota bacterium | reverse complement strand
AAATCGGCACGAAGGAAAAATCCAGCGCCTTGCTTCTTGTGTGAGAAACAAGGCGCTGATTCATTTTTTTAGCTATGCCATGGTTATTCGCGAGATGGCGTACCGTCCCGATTTCCTGGGCATCGCAGGTCAGTCCCCTTCTTCATCTTCGTTGTCTTCGTCCCCTTGGCTCGGATTCCTACGAGTCACGCGAAGTTGATTCTGGCGACCGAAGTACGCGACACCCAAACTACCTCCTAGAACGGCTATAGCTATTATGATGAAGGCAACGCCGATTTCACCGTGCCCATTTGCAATTAGATAGAAAGAACCGATGCCAAACAGGACATACAAGATGAATCCCCCCACTAATCCGATAGTAGAATTGCGAGCATCAGATTGAATGACAGTCGCTTCGAGTTTGATTCGGTGTGCTTGTTGCCTCTCTGCCATTGCAAGAATACGCTCGGCTGAACCAGGAAGGACTTTTTCAAACTGTGCGAATATGCGCGGATGAGGCAACGGACCGGAATAGTGTTCCCAAAGAGTCGCGATAGCGCGTCCGACTTTAGGAGGTACTGATTCCACCGGACG
>JAMCRS010000360.1 GCA_023380675.1 Chloroflexota bacterium | reverse complement strand
ACTTGCTGCACTTGATTCGGGATCGGCAGCGATCGTGGAGCACCTGCAACATCGTCGTACACGGCCTGCGGTTCTTTTATCACACGACGTTGAAGCGCGAGCGCACGACGTTCTGTATTCCATCCCCAGGCCATCTGCTCGAAGTCTTCGTCCAACGTGACGACGAAATGCAACGTCGCGACGTCCTCATCGGCCGGGCCTCGATGACGCCGGTATTCGCGGAAGATTGCCACAGCGCCTCCTGTCTTCTTCCGAAGGTTCTTGAGATCGGCCTAACGACTGCGTTTCAGCCGCGGCGGCCCATGATGACACCGGCCGCCGACGGCTGCAAACGCTTGTTGAACTAAACCGCTGATCGCGGTAGACAAGAACCTCATCCCCCCACGCTTGCGATCGCATCGCGCGGCTGAGTCTGTGGCGGTCGGTCGTCCCACCTGTTCTCTCCATCTTCGGTGCATGCTCCGTCACAGAATGGCCGCTAACGAACGCCAATGAAGGCATTCGAGACAGCGGAGGTGTGTCATGACGAAGTTACGCCGTCGGATGGACGAGGACATGATCGTGCGCGGGATGGCCGACCGGACCCGGGAGACCTATTTGTGGGCCGTCACTGGGCTGGCCAGGTTCTACCGCCGACCGCCGGATCAGATCTCCGATGAAGAGGTCCAGGCGTACTTGCTGCACTTGATTCGGGATCGGCAGCGATCGTGGAGCACCTGCAACATCGTCGTACACGGCCTGCGGTTCTTTTATCACACGACGTTGAAGCGCGAGCGCACGACGTTCTGTATTCCGTCCCCGCGACAGCCGGGTAAACTCCCAGCGCTGTTGAGTCGCGACGAGGTCCAGCGGCTGATCGCGCAGGCCAGCAACCAGAAGCATCGCACGATGCTGATGACGACCTACGCGGGCGGCTTGCGGCTCAGCGAGGTGCTCCATCTCCACGTGCACGATATCGACTCGGTGCGGATGACGATCCGGGTCGAGCAGGGCAAGGGCGGCCAGGACCGCTACACGGTGCTCTCGGCGCGGCTGCTCGACGCACTCCGTGCCTACTGGCGGGTGGCCCGTCCGGCGGAGTGGTTGTTTCCGGGCAAGGACGGCGCGCAGCCGCTGGATCCGTCCGGTCTCCAGCGCGCGTACTCCACGGCGAAGCGCCGCGCGGGCATTACCAAACCGGGCGGCATCCACGCGTTGCGACACGCCTTCGCGACCCATCTCCTCGAAGCCGGGGTCGACCTGCACACCATCCAGCGGTTGCTCGGTCACCGGTCGATCACGACGACGACGCGCTACTGGCATCTGACGCACGCCTCGTTGACCACCCAGGCCGCGCGGCTGGAGTTACTGGCCGAACTCCCGCCCCTTCCGCCGACCTAACCCGTGTGCGCCGTGACCCCTCGGGGCACGGTGGCCTCAGTCGCGACGCCACGGCTCGAGCTGGCGGACGTGGTGCGTGGGCACGGGGACGCGTATCGGCGCACGCACCGGCTCGCCAAGGTCCAGGCCGTCGCGCTCCGGGCGATCGAGCGCTGCCGCACCGCCGCGCTCGGCGGGCATCGGGAGAGGTGTGACCGCTGTGGCGCCGTGCGGATCACGTACAACTCCTGTCGCAATCGCCACTGCCCGAAGTGCCAAACGCTCACCAAAGAACGGTGGCTCGCGGCGCGCCGCGCCGACCTGCTGCCCATTCCGTACTTGCACGTCGTCTTCACCCTTCCGCACGCGCTCAACGCGCTCGCGCAGGGCAACCCGCGGGTGATCTACGCGCTGCTGTTCCGCGCGGCCGCCGACACCCTCCTCACCTTCGGGCACGATCCGCGGCACCTCGGTGGCACGATCGGCATCACCGCGATCCTTCACACGTGGGGTCAAGCCCTCACGCAACACCTCCATCTCCACTGCCTCGTCACGGGCGGCGCCTTGGCGGCTGACCGCTCGCGGTGGATCGCCGGTCGATCAGCGTTTCTGTTTCCGGTCCGGGCATTGTCGATGGTCTTTCGCGCGAAGTATCTCGCCGGTCTGCAACGCGCGTTCGACGCCAACCAGCTGACCTTCGCAGATGGCACGGCCGACCTCGCTGATCGCAGCGCCTTCACTCTCTTGCTCGCTCGACTGCGGGCCGTCGACTGGATCGTGTATGCGAAGCGGCCCTTCGCCGGCCCCGATCAGGTCCTCGCCTACCTCGGTCGGTACACCCACCGCGTCGCGCTGACAAATAATCGGCTCGTCGATCACCTCGACGGCCGTGTCCGGTTCCGCTGGAAGGACTACGCCGACCACGACTGCGTGAAGATCATGACGCTCGCCGCCGACGAATTCCTCCGACGCTTTCTCCTGCACGTCGTGCCGAGCGGCTTCATGCGCATTCGCCACTTCGGCCTGCTCGCGAATCGCACGCGTCGAGGCACGTTAACGCAGTGCCGCGCCTTCCTCGGCTACCCGCCGCCCGAGGACGCACAACCGGAGTCGGTCGCCGTGCTGCTGCATCGGCTTACCGGGGTCGACCTCTCCCGCTGTCCGGTGTGCCGCGCGGGCCGGATGCAGATCACCGCGATCGTCGGGCCCGTCCCTCCACCGCCGGATACCTCATGAGGCCCGTCTTGCTTCGCCCTCCGACGGCGAACCCACGGCGGACATGCGTCCGGTCGGCGACGCCGTGCCTCGTCTCTTCTCGGGCCCCGTCATTTACTGTGGGCGCGGGCACCACGAGTCGTCGCCGTCCAACCCTGTGCGCCTCGCCCGGGCCTGGTCGCCCTTCACGTTCGCACGCGTCGGTCGAAAGTCACACCCCGTCACGCCCGTTCCGCCTTACAATCCCCATAGCCGAATTGACGCATTGAGCCACGCGGTTCAGTCCAACAGGGTTTATCCGCACTGAGCCCGCGCTCGCTCAGTGCCCGATCATCGCGGCAGTGCGGATGAAACCCTATTCGGTTAGGCTGCCGTAGCACTAATATGCTACCATGAGAACATGACCAAAGAGGTGACTCTTCGCCAAGCTGGCGGATCCGTCAGCGCCACCCTACCCAAAGGC
>JAMCRS010000359.1 GCA_023380675.1 Chloroflexota bacterium | reverse complement strand
CCGGGACCTGGGGTACGTTCCGTTCATCGAACCCTTCAGTCGGCTGCGGAATCAGGGCATGATCCTGGCGCCTGACGGCAAAGAGAAAATGTCCAAGAGCAAGGGAAATGTGATTACTCCCGACCAGGTCGTCGGCGAGCACGGCGCGGACGCGCTCCGTTCGTATGAAATGTTCATCAGCGATTTCGAGCAGGCGACGCCGTGGAACACGAACGGGCTTGGCGGCACGTATCGCTGGCTCCGCAAGGTTTGGGACCTGATGAACGCCACTCCTCACCTCGCCTCCGCCGGCCCTTCGACGGCGCAGGCGGACCGCGATCTTCTCCGGTCGATGCACAAGGCGATCAAAAAGGTGTCTGGCGACATCGAGGGATTCCGCTTCAACACCGTCGTCTCGACGATGATGGAGTTTACGAATACCCTCCAGGACGCACAGACCCGCGTGAGCGCCGAAGCCTTTGAGCAGGCGCGCGACACGCTGCTGCTCATGCTGGCGCCGGTCGCCCCCTTTATGGCGGAGGAGATCTGGGCGCGCAAGGGGCGCACATACTCCATTCACCAGCAAAAATGGCCGTCCTACGACGCAAGCGTGGCCGCAGACGAGCGAGTCACATTGCCGGTCATGGTCAACGGCAAGGTGCGCGACCGGGTTGAGTTGGCTGCCGGGACGAGCGAAGCAGATGCCAAAGCGGCCGCGCTAAACCTGCCAAACGTGCAGCGGCACTTGGCCGGCAAGACGCCCGACCAGGTCATCTACATCGCCGGTAAGATGGTCAGCGTGGTGGTCAAGTAACTGCCGTCCGGTTCGGCTAGCTTCCCATGGACCCGGCAGACCGTTGCAATTGGCAACCTGCCGGGTCTTGTTTATTCGTTGCGCTTGCGCCCGGCGACCGAAGGGCGCTCGCCGCAACCGATCGCCATGGTCATTCGGCGAAATGGCTTGTCCTTGAAGTCTCTTCGCATTCGCACACGGGCACGACTGTTTCGCGAATCTAGCTTGTCTCAGAACTCGAGCCGGGAGCTCCGGTGGGCTTGTGGAGGACTAACGAATGTCGACTGCGCGTTCAGAATTCTCGGCCGGCGTGCGCGCTCAATTGCCGCTCATGGTCGGCGTTATTCCCTTTGGTCTCATCTACGGCGCCCTCGCGGTCCAATTGTCGGTTCCAGCGTCGCTCGCGCAGGGCATGTCCAGCATCATTTTCGCCGGATCGGCGCAATTCGTGGCCGCGCCCCTTTTCGCCGCAGCCGCGCCCGGTGTTATTATCGTCGCGACGGTGTTCGTTGTGAACCTGCGGCACGCGCTTTACAGCGCGTCCATCGCTACGTATCTGGAGCGTCTCAACCCGGTCTGGAAGGTCCTGTTGGCCTACGTGCTGACGGACGAGGCATATGCGGTTACCATCGCGTACTTTAGGGCCAACGCCTTCCGCGAGAGCAAACACTGGTTCCTCCTCGGCGCCGGCGGGATGCTGTGGCTCTGCTGGCAGTTGAGCACGGCTGTCGGTATATTTGTCGGAGCGCAGGTTCCCTCCAGTTGGTCGCTCGACTTTGCGCTTCCCCTCACGTTCATTGCGCTCGTGATACCCATGCTCAAGAATCGGGCGTACGTGACTGCGGCAGTCGTCGCCGGGTCGGTAGGCGTGTTGACTGTCGGTCTTCCCTACAAGCTCGGACTGCTGATCGCGGCGGTAGTAGGTATTGCGGCCGGCTTGGCGGCCGACGTAAAGAGAGAATCGGTGGAGGTGAGTGCGGAATGAGTCCACTGTTGACGGTTGTGATCGCAGGTGCCGTTACCTACACCACGCGGCTGTCGTTCATCGCCGCCCACGGCCGGCTGCAAGTGCCAGAGTGGTTTACACGCGCGATGACGTTCGTGCCGGTAGCCGTCTTGTCCGCGATCATACTCCCTGAGCTTGTCGCTCGCGACGGAGAATTCGTCCTTTCGGTTGCGAGCTGGCGGATCCTCGCCGGTGCGTCGGCAACATTGATTGCATGGCGCACCAAGAACGTGTGGCTGACGATTGCAGCCGGCATGGCCGCTCTTTGGCTGCTGCAAGCTATTCCATAGGCAGTTTCTTGCCCAGAACGGGTCGGTAACCGCATACCTGCCAGACGTAAGCCAAACGGAGCTACAGTGTCCTCACACGAGGTTTTTCCCCGTTTTCTCAGCCACTTTTTCGAAATTTTAACTTGACAGGAATGTGTTTCGTGGTTATAATTTGTGACTGCTCGATAGCATCAGGGAAACGGGCGCGGGGCGATTAGCGGTTCGCGGTCGGTTATTTTTGTTGCGCGGCGCATTAGCCATTTTGTCGCATATATCTGCTGCGCGCAACGCCGACATTCGCGTGGTTATGCTCTTTCTGTTGATTATTCATCCCCCTTTCATGCCTCGTCTTGCTCGTTGTAACCTTTCTCCCGGGTGCAAGAGGGAGTTCGTTGGTCGTGCGGATCTGCCGCCAACGTCGCCGGGACTCGGACCAAATCTCTCTTCTCCAACTGAATAGATCGTAAGACGCGCCGCTCGTCTTCGCGCGCTCGCCGCTCGTGCGGCGATGGGGTCTGCGCAGCGCCCGCGCGATCCGACGCGCGGTTTTCCGGCCTCAAATGCGCCCGCCTCTCCGGCGGAAACGCCACGCTGTTACGAGGAGTTTTGTGAATGAGTCAATTGACGATGACGACCATGGTCAACAGTCTGATGCCCGACCAAAAGTCGTATGCTCGTATCCCCGACGTGCACAACATTCCCACGCTGATCAAAGTCCAGATAGAGTCGTTCGAATGGTTCAAGACCGAGGGTCTTCGTGAGCTGTTCGACGAGATCTCTCCCATCGAGTCCTTCAACAAGGAATACAGTCTCTACTTTCCGGGCGACAACGACATCGCTCGAAAGTTCAACCTCACTTATTTCTTCGGCGAGCCCAAGTACTCGGAAGCCGAGTGCCGCGAAATGGACATGACGTTCGCGGCGCCTCTGCACCTCAACGTCGCGTTGGTGAACAACCAGACGGGCGAGGCGACCACGCAAGAAGTCTACATGGGTGACTTTCCGCTCATGACCGAGCACGGAACCTTTGTCATCAACGGCGCCGAGCGCGTGGTGGTTTCTCAATTGATCCGCTCGCCGGGTGTGTATTTCAGCGCAACGGAAGACCGCGCCACCGGCCGTGTGCTTTGCTCCGCCAAGTTGATCCCCAACCGCGGCGCCTGGCTCGAGTTCGAGACCTCCAAGCGAGACATTCTTTCCGTCAAGGTCGATCGCAAGCGCAAGATTCCGGTGTCGATGCTCCTCAAGGCGGTGGGCGTTGGCGATGGGATCGACGAAGGGCTGATCAACATCTTCGCCGGCGCGGACAACAACGCTGAGCACGAATACATACGGACCACGCTGGAGCGAGAAACGCCCAAGCTCACGACCGTAGACGAGGCCCTCCTCGAATTCTACAAAAAGCTGCGCCCGGGCGATCCTCCCACCCTGGACAATGCGCGAAACTTTCTGACGACCCTCTTGTTTGCCCAACGGCGTTACGATCTCGGCAAAGTCGGTCGACACAAGCTCAACCGTCGGCTCTACGGCACCGATGTCCCGGCGGACCAGCTCCCTCAAGATCGCACGCTGCGCGCGGACGATATCGTCAAAGTCGTTGAGCACATGATCCTCGTGAACAACGGGATCATGGGCGGAGACGACATCGACCACTTGGGAAACCGTCGCGTCAAAACAGTGGGTGAGCTCATTCAAAACCACCTTCGCATCGGGCTCCTCCGCCTCGAACGCGTCGTTCGGGAACGGATGAGCGTTCGCGACCCGGAACAGATGACCGCCATCAACCTTATCAATATCCGGCCGGTCGTCGCGGCGATGCGTGAATTCTTTGGCGGCTCGCAGCTTTCCCAGTTCATGGACCAAACCAACCCTCTGGCCGAGCTGACGCACAAGCGAACGTTGTCCGCCCTGGGACCGGGTGGTCTGCGCCGGGAACGCGCCGGATTCGACGTCCGCGACGTCCACCACAGTCACTATGGCCGAATCTGCCCCATCGAAACCCCGGAAGGCCCGAACATTGGTTTGATCGGGCGGCTGGCGACCTACGGGCAGATCAACGAATTTGGGTTCATCGAAACTCCGTATCGCGTCGTCACGAACACCGTCCCGCTCAAGAAAGAACTGCTCGCCGGCAGGATTCTGCGAGAGGACGTCCGAGAACCGGACACGTCCAAGGTGATCGCCAAAGCCGATACGTTGATCGACGACGAGTTGGCCGCGCGTCTCGCCGCTCTCCCCAAGGGTACCGAGATCCCGGTGCGCGCCTACGCGACCGACGAGATCGTCTACCTGGCCGCGGACGAAGAAGATCGCCACACCATTGCGCAGGCAAATGCCCGCGTCGATCACCTGGGTCAGTTCGTCGACCGGCGCGTCGAAGTACGGCGGCATCAGACCTTCCTGACGGATTGGTCCGATCGAGTGGAATACCTCGACGTGTCTCCCAAGCAGATTGTCGGCGTCTCCGCCGCGCTCATTCCTTTCCTGGAGCACGACGACGCGAATCGCGCGCTGATGGGCTCGAACATGCAGCGGCAGGCTGTGCCGCTCCTGCGCCCTGAGGCGCCGGTCGTGGGTACCGGCATGGAGACGCAGGCCGCGCTCGATTCCGGCCAAGTGGTCGTCGCAGAGGAGGACGGCGAGGTCGTCAGCGTCACCTCCAGGGAAATTCGGATTCGGAGCGGCAAAAAGGAGCGCGTCTACACGCTTCGCAAATACAATCGCTCCAACCAGTCCACCTGCATCGATCAGCGGCCGATCGTGAACCGGAGCCAGAAGGTCAAGAAGGGACAGGTGGTCGCCGATAGCTCGTCGACGGACCAAGGTCAGATCGCGCTCGGCCAGAACGTCGTCGTCGCATTCATGAGCTGGGAAGGCGGCAATTACGAGGACGCCATCTTGATCAGCGAAAAGATGGCTCGGGAAGACAAGTTTACCAGCATTCACATCGAGAAACACGAGATCGAAGCGCGTGATACCAAGCTCGGCCCGGAAGAGATCACACGGGACATCCCGAACGTGGGCGAGGATGTGCTGAAAGACTTGGACGAGGAAGGGATCATTCGCATCGGCGCCGAAGTTGGGCCGGTCGAACGGGCGTGAACTTTGTCTTCCA
>JAMCRS010000358.1:6802-7221 GCA_023380675.1 Chloroflexota bacterium | reverse complement strand
TCGGCGGCGACAGGGCGACGTTCGAAAAGGTCAAGCCGATCCTCGAAAACATTGGACCGCAGGTGACCTACGTCGGACCGAACGGTCTGGCGGTGACGATGAAGGTGGCGACGAATCTCAGCCTCGCCGTTCAGATGCTCGCATTTAGCGAGGGCCTCTTGCTGGCAGAAAAGAGCGGGATCCAGCGCGAGACCGCGGTGGAGGTGCTGCTCAACAGCGTCATCGCGTCGCCCATGATCAAATACCGCGGTCCATTCGTCCTCAAGGTGCCAGATGACCCGTGGTTTGAAGTGACGATGATGCAAAAGGACCTGCTCCTGGCGCTCGAGCTTGGTCGCCAACTGGAGGTCCCTCTTCCGACCACGGCGGCGACGAACGAGATGTTGACGGCGGCTCGCGGGATGGGGCTGGCCAAACAG
>JAMCRS010000358.1:3944-6792 GCA_023380675.1 Chloroflexota bacterium | reverse complement strand
CGGTGCCCGAAGGTCGTGCTGGTCGCGAGCCCGAGCGCGATCATGACGATCCCGAGGTGGACGATCATCCCGCCGCCAGAGCGCCCGAGCATCCCGAAGGCCGGATGGTGCCCGCGCAGCTTCGCGACCCGGCCGGCCTCGGCCAGCTTCATTGCGAATAGATGGATGTGTCAAGGATGAGTCAAGTCAAGACCGCATCGAAAACGAATTTCGTTCCGTCAGCCATCGATCCGGAACAATCCCTCCACATGTTCCAGCAGATGGCAAAAATTCGCGCGTTCGAGGAAAAGGTTATCGAATTGTATACGAGCGCCAAGATGCCCGGCCTCGCTCACCTGTACAGCGGCCAGGAGGCGATCGCCGTGGGCGTGTGTGAGGCGCTGCGCCGCGACGACTACGTCACCAGCACGCGCTGCGCCGCGACGACTACGTCACCAGCACGCATCGCGGGCACGGGCACTGCCTCGCCAAGGGCGCTTCAGTCGACCGCATGTTCGCCGAGCTGCTGGGCAAGGAAGCCGGTTACTGCCGCGGCAAGGGCGGCTCGATGCACATCGCCGATCCGGAAACGGGTAATCTCGGCGCCAATGCGATCGTCGGGGGAAGCGCCGGCATTGCGACCGGCGCCGCCTTTTCGGCCAAGCGAAGCGGCACCGGGCAGGTTGCGGTCTGCTTCTTCGGCGACGGCGCGCTCGGCCAGGGGTTGCTCTACGAAGTGATGAACATGGCCTCCCTCTGGAAATTGCCCGTGATCTATGTTTGCGAAAACAATCTGTACAACGAGTACACGCACAATAGCGAAACGACGGCGGGCGATATCAGCGCCCGCGCGCAGGCCTTTGGTATTCATACTGAGACGGTCGACGGGCAAGACGTCCAGACCGTGTACACGACGACCCTGCGCCTGGTCGAACGGGCTCGGCGCGGCGAGGGGCCGGCGTTTCTCCAGTGTAACACCTACCGTTACTATGGGCATCATGTTGGCGATGTGAACCGAACGTACTACCGCTCGAAGGAAGAAGAGCTAGAGTGGCGAACCCAGCGTGATCCGTTGACGATCCTCAAGGAACGAATCATCGCGCAGAAGCTTGCCGATTCCAGCGTGCTCGATCAGATCGACGCAGAAGTGCAAACGGAGATCGAGCAGGGCGCGCAGTTCGCTTTGGACGCGCCCTATCCGGCCGCCGACGAAGTCGAGCAAGACGTATATGCCTAGTCGACATCCCGCGGGCCGCATCCGCACACGGCCGACGGGTGCGCGGGCTATTCGCAAAGTGGGGGAGTTGAAATGACCGAACGCGAACTAACCTACGGCGAAGCCATTCGTGAGGCGCTGGCCGAGGAAATGCGGCGGGACTCGCGCGTCTTCATCGCCGGCGAGGATGTAGCGGAAGCTGGCACGCCGTTCAAGGTGCTGACGGGGCTAGTCGAGGAATTTGGCCCGGACCGGGTGATCGACACGCCGATCTCCGAGCCCGGTTTTTCCGGCTTGGGCGTGGGCGCAGCAATGACAGGACAGCGGCCGGTGATCGACATTATGTTTGGCGACTTTTTGACTCTCGCCATGGACCAGATCGTCAATCAGGCGGCCAAGGTGCATTATATGTCCGGCGGCAAGCTCCAAGTGCCCATCGTGTTTCGCACGACGCTAGGAGCCACGCGGCGCTCCGCCGCGCAGCACTCCCAGTCGCTGCACGCCTGGGTCAGCCATGTACCGGGCCTCAAGGTCGCGCTGCCTTCCACGCCGTACGACGCCAAGGGACTGCTCAAGACCGCAATCCGAGACGAGAATCCGGTGGTCTTTTTCGAAGACAAGATGATGTACAAGCTCAAAGGCCCCGTTCCAGAAGGAGAATACACGATTCCCTTCGGCGTCGCGGATGTCAAGCGCGCGGGAACGGATATTACGCTCGTCGCGACGAGCAGCATGGTTCAGGTCGCCCTCGCCGCCGCCGCGCGGCTCCAGACGATCGGCGTCAGCGCCGAAGTCATCGACCCGCGTACGACGTGGCCGCTGGACAAGCGAACGCTGGTGGATTCGGCAAAGAAAACATCGCGGGCGTTGGTGGTCGATGAAGGCTACGAGCGATACGGCGTCACCGCCGAGATCGCGTCCGTGATCGCCGACGGGGCGTTCTATTATCTGGACGCGCCGGTCAAGCGCATGGGCGCGAAGGACGTTCCCGTGCCCTTTTCGCCGGCGTTGGAGGACCTGACCGTCCCGACGGAGCAGGCTGTGTTTGAGATGGCGAAAACGCTCTGCGGCAAAACGTAGGGCAAGCGACGCGGCCAGAGGAAACCGGGAAGCGACGAGCCGGTCGGGGAATGATCCCGTCGCGGGAGCCGGGCTTGCTCGCGATGGCGCCGGAACGCCCATCGGCGCTGCACGCGGATGCGGGTCTCAGAGGATGCCGGCAGTGCGGCAGCGTCCGGAACCACGCCAGGAATGAGTTCGCAAACGGGGAAAAAAGAATCGAGTCCGCTCACGTGGACTCGATTTTCATTTGAGCCGACCAGTGGCGCCAGGCCACTCCGCGGTTCGGCGCAAAAAGAAATACGATCATGAATATCGCCGTCGCGATCAGCACGACGGCAGCGCCCGACGCGACGTTGACGTAGAAGCTGAGATAAAGACCGGCGATGCTGGAGAGCGCTCCGATCGTTGCCGAGATCGCCATCATCGGCGCCAGGCGCCGGGTCAGGAGATAGGCGGTCGCGCCCGGCGTCACCAACATGGCTGCCACCAAGCCGACGCCGACGGTCTGCAGCGACACGACGATAGTGAGCGCGACGAGCACGAGCATCAGGTTGCGGAGCGTCTCGGCCGGCAGACGAATGGTCGCCGCAA
>JAMCRS010000358.1:2208-3934 GCA_023380675.1 Chloroflexota bacterium | reverse complement strand
ACCGGGTCGAACGAAATGACGAGGAATTCCTTGTACAAGAGCGCGATCGTCAGCAGAACGACCAACCCAATTCCGGCGATCAAGATAAGGTCGACCTCGCTGACGCCAAGAACGTTTCCAAAGAGGATGTGGGTCAGGTCGACCGCATAAGTCTGGATGGTGCTGATGAGCGCCACGCCGAGCGAAAGCGCCGCGGCGAAGAGGATGCCGATGGCGGTGTCTTCCTTGATCGTGCCCTGCCGCGTAAACAGACCGATTCCGAGCGCGACCGCGAGTGCGGCCACCAGGGCGCCGATCATCAGATTGCCCTTGAGCAAGTAGGCCACGGCCACCCCCGGCAGGATCGCGTGGGCCATGGCGTCGCCGAGAAACGCCATCGAGCGGAGGACGACGTAGCAGCCGACCACGGCGCAGACGATTCCGACCATCGTCGACGCCAGCAAGCCGCGTTGCATGAACCCGTAAGCGAGTGGAGTCGCGAGCCAATCGATCATCGCCGCATCTCCTCGACTACTTCGGGCGGGCAGCAGTCGTCCACCACCATGGGGTGGCCCTCCAGCACGAGCGTGTGCGAGCCGAAAGCCTTTGCGACAGCCTCACGCGTGAAAACACGCGAAGCTTGATCGAAAGCGATCACGCGCCGATTGATCAGGAGCACGCGATCAAACCGCGCCGACGCCAGATTTAGGTCGTGTGTGGAGACCATGACGGTAACCCGTTGGACCTTGAGCTGGTCCAGGAGCCCGAGAGTCGCCTCTTGGGTCGAAGCGTCGACGCCAGTGAAGGGCTCGTCCATCAGCAGGATGTGTGGCTCCTGCGCAAGCGCGCGGGCGAGAAAGACCCGCTGCTGTTGGCCGCCGGAGAGCTCGCCGATCGGACGGCTCGCGAGGTCGGCGAGTCCCATTTGTGCGAGACTGCGCGCCACGATGGCCGTGTCTCGCTTGGCCGGACGTTTGAGCCATCCGAGCTGACCGTAGCGCCCCATCATGACGACATCCGACACGGAAACTGGGAAATTCCAGTCGACCTCTTCCCGCTGCGGGACGTAGGCCACGCAGTCCAGGTGATGCCCCAGCGGCAAGCCGTGGATCATGATGCGGCCCTGCCGCAAGGGGAGCAATCCGACGAGTGCCTTGAACAGGGTTGACTTGCCGGCCCCGTTGGGGCCTACGACGGCGACGCGGGTGCCGTGCGGTACCTGGAAGCTGACGTCACTCAGGACCGGTTTGCCATCATACGAGACGGCGATGCCGTCGACCTCGAGATGGGCGGGAGCGGTTATCGTATCTAGTGCTGTCATTTGACCTCGGTTCAGTGCTGGCCGCTTGGGAAACGCGGCAAATTCTCGCCGCCCGGCCGGGCGGCGGCTTGCGCGAGTGCTGCAATTCATCTCGCCGGCGGCGGGTGAGGTTGCGCCGGGTACTTTTTGCTCCGCAGCTTGCCCTGGCAAGTGGGGCAGCGCCCCATCAGTTCGACCATGTGTACGTCGATAGCGTAGCCGGTCTTAAAGTGCAAGGACTTGATCAAACGCTCAAGGCGGACGTCGGCGAACTCCTCAGCGCGTCCGCACTCGGTGCACACGAGATGATGCCCATGCGGACGTGCTGCCAAGGCATAGCTGTGGCATCCTTCTTTGAGATGGATGCGCTGAACATAGCCCAGTTCCTCCAGCAAGCCGAGCGTCCGATATACGGTCGTCAGTCCTATAGAGGGACAGCGCGTCCTC
>JAMCRS010000358.1:0-2198 GCA_023380675.1 Chloroflexota bacterium | reverse complement strand
GTCCTCGCCTTCCGATAGATTTCGGCCGGCGTCAGATGTCGATGCGCGCGTGCGATGATTTCAAACACGACTTGTCGCGGGTGTGTGAGCTTGCGTTTGCTCTCGCGCAATCCGGCGCGAACGCCGTTCGGATCGGGTGTCATCAAATTCCAATTGAAAAATATTTTCAATTACAATGGTATTATATTGAGACCCGCGCGGGCTGTCAAGCGGCTCGCGCGGGGCTTACGGTCTCAAGGCCGTGGCAGTGCCCCTGCCGCTTCTTCCATTGGGTCGTAGCCCATTCTAGCGCCTACTTGTTTCTCCCCAGGTGGCTAAGTCCGCGATTGCGGATGCGACGAACGGTCCGCGGTGCCTTGCGGGAGCGCACCGCTTCCCCAGAAACCCTCAGGGTCGCCTCCCGGCCGGCATTGGGCTGGCTGGCAATTCCGGTTTGCTGCTATTACGAGACTGAGCCACCGCGCGCTGTTCCCGCCACGGAGCCCGGCAAGCGCCAGGCGCTACGGAGGCTCGGGCGCATCGCGTGTGGCCTGTTGCCAAATCGCGAGATTCTTGTATACTTTTGCGTATGAGACGTGTCGATATGCGCGGGTTGACGAGGAGCCTGCTCGTCGGGGGTGCCGCTGCGGTGCTCCTGCTCGCGGCATCGCCCGGCGTGCATGTTCAGGCTTCACCGGCGGCTCAGACCACGTCAGCCTGGACCGGCGAATATTTTGCCAACCCCGATCTGCAAGGCGAGCCGGCGTTCGAGCGCTCCGACGCGGACATCTCGTTCGACTGGGGTGATCGTTCGCCGGGTGATGGCATTTCGGAGGACGGTTTCTCCGTCCGGTGGACGCGTTGGGTCTACGCGGATACCGCGGGGCCGTGGACCCTCGCCGCAATTGCCGACGACGGCGTTCGCGTGTTCGTCGACGACAACCTTGCGATCGACGCGTGGTACGACCAGCCGGTGACGGCGCACACGGCGACTGTGAACCTGACGCAGGCCTATCATCTGATCCGGATGGAATACTACAAGCGGAATTCGCCGGCCCAAGCGCACCTGGTGCTCAGTTCGGCGAGCTTTCCGGACTGGCGCGGCGAGTACTTTGACAATCCCGACCTCGTGGGAGAGCCGGCGTTCATGCGGAACGATAGCGCGATCGATTTTGACTTTGGCTCGGCGGGCCCGGGCGGAGATGTGCCCGGCACGGATTTCTCGGCGCGCTGGACGAGCAGCCGGCATTTCCGGCGAGTATCAATTCACCACGACGACCGACGATGGCGTGCGTCTCTGGATCGACGGTCATCTGCTGATCGACCAGTGGCACGACGAGACGCCGACGAGCTACTCGGCGAACGCTCAGCTCACCGCGGGCGACCATTTCGTGGAGATGGAATTCTATCAGCACGGCAGCAACGCGCAGGCGAAGCTGAATGTGGCGTTCGTGCCGGGTCAGGACGCGTGGCACGGCGACTTTTTTGCCAACGCGGGCCTGCAGGGCTCGCCAGTATCTTCGCGCGATGACGCCGCGATCAATTTCGACTGGGGGAGCACGGCGCCGGTCCCCAAGTTGTCTCAGGCGACGAACTGGTCGGCCCGTTGGGATTTTGACTGTGACACGGCGCGCCCGGGCTACTATACGGTGAGCGCGTACGCCGACGACGGAGTGCGCGTGTGGGTGGACGATCAAACCGTGATCGACGAATGGCACGATTCGTCGCCGACGACCTACGCGGCGATGGTGTATCTCGACGCCGGCGAACACGACTGGCGGATCGAATACTATCAGCATCAGGGGACCGCGTCGCTGCGCGTGCAGATCGCTCCGGGGGCGTCGCTGCCGTCGGATACGTTTCAGGCCGGCCCGGATTCGGACGCCGTCACGTTCGGTCCGGGGAGTCCCTACTTTGTCCAGGGGGGACGCGCCGGCGGATGGGAGACGACCGACGACGGCAACGGTGGCACTGCCGTACGGACGAACAATCTTCTATTCGGCCAGGCGGACTCGAACTGGGTTCGGTGGTACGCCGCGCTCGCACATCCCGGTATGTACGACGTGTCCGTATTCCTCCCGGCCGGGATCGGCACGACGCGGGCGGCCCGGTATTGGATCTCGCACGCCGACGCGAACGACCCCAAGGTCCTGAACCAGTCGCTTTACGCCGGGCAGTGGGTCAGCCTCGGCGAGTACTACTTTAACGCCGCCGGCGAT
>JAMCRS010000357.1 GCA_023380675.1 Chloroflexota bacterium | reverse complement strand
GCGAAGATCCGCTCGAAAAATCAGCGGACGCGCGTTTGATCACGAGCGTCTGCAAGAGCCTCGCGGTCAAGGGCGGACAGGTCTTGTCGTTGGAGGAGATGCGCGAACTGGTGCGCCGGCTCGAGCAGACGCAGGCGCCGCGCACCTGCCCGCACGGCCGCCCGACGATGATCCTTCTCAACGTCGCGCAGTTGGAACGCGAATTTGGTAGAAAGTAACCGGAGGCATCATGGAACACCGACGACCCAGCCTGATCGGCCCGTTGATCTTGATTACGATCGGCGTCTTATTCTTGCTTGCGAACCTCGGGATGCTGCCTTACAGCTTTTGGGAAATTGCGGCGCGCTTTTGGCCGCTGGTTCTGATCCTGGTCGGACTGGAGATCATTTTCGGCCGGCGCTCCCCCGCCGGCGCGCTCGTCGTCATCCTCCTGTGGGTGGCGCTCGTCGGCGGCGTGCTGTGGCTTGCAGCCGGCGGCTTGCTGCCGTCCCCCACGGTTACAACCGAGTCTCTCTCGCAGCCGATGGGTAACATCACGAATGCGTCGCTGGACCTGAACGCAGGGATTGCCGCGACGTACGTGACCGCCCTCTCGTCGGACAGCGGCGACCTAATGAGCGGGACCTTTGCGCACTCTCAGGGTTCGCGCATGGTCCAGACGTTCGACGTCGTGGGGGACGAGGGCCGGCTTTCGCTCGCCGAGCAAGGCGCGGATGTCTTTATGTTCAACCTGGAAGAGAGCCGTTGGGACATCGGGCTGAACCCGCGGATTCCGCTCGCGTTGAGCGTCAACGGCGGAGTGGGGCGCGTCATTCTCGACCTGAGCGGACTCAAGGTCACGTCTCTTTCGATCAATGCCGGCGTGGGCTTGATGAGCGTCGTCGCTCCCAAGACCGGCATGTCGACGTTGAGCGTGGACGGAGGGGTTGGCTCGGTCGCGGTGACGATTCCGGCGGGGGTGGCCGCGCGCATTCAGGTCAGCAGCGGCCTGGGGGGCATCGACGTGAACGCGGCGCGATTTCCAAGGTTTGGGGACGTCTATCAGACCGCGGACTATGCCAGCGCGACCAACCGGATCGACATCAGCGTCGACGGCGGGGTGGGGACCATTCGGATCCAGTAGAGGACGCCGGTTTGGGAGTTGTTGAGCCGTCGGCTTCAACCGGTGGCGAGGCGATCCCAGAAACCCGTTTTCTTCCGGAAGACGCGTTTCTGATACACGCGGGGTATTCCTGGCCACTTCTGACGGGTGCTAAAGCGTCCGTCTCAGTCAAGCCCAAGTCGGTTAAAACCGACTGAGCTCGACTCACGCGTCGCCGAGTTGCGGTGGGTGGTTGAACCGGCTTGAGCCGGTTTCGGTTTGATGAGCCGTCGGTTTGAACCGACGGGGGTGCCGGCGCAAGAACCACAGTAGGAACTCGCATGCCCCCGGAGTAGGGCGTTCGGCAACCGCGCGGTTGCCTGGACCGGCACTGCCGGGTTGAAACGCCCGTCTAATTCAAACCCAAGTCGGTTAAAACCGACTTAGCTCGGCTCACGCTCAAACGAGCGGCTGTGGCCTCCCAGAAACCCGTTTTCTCGAAACAGCACCGTCGACTAAACCCGGGCTCGGCTAGAAATCGGGGTTTTGGCGAGAGTGTTCTCGAAGAAAACGGGTTTCTTGAAGGACTCATCCCTTAAAGCCTATCCCAAAAATCGTGCAGTGATGAGCGCACAGGCGAATTGCACCAGTGCCTCGTAGTTCTCTGGTTTTTTTCCCAGCGAATTTTCAAAGCTCGGAATCGATTATGCCACGAGTTGGTCCGTTCGATGACCCAACGTCGTTCCGGGTGACGGCGACCCGTGATCGGGGGCGGCAAGGGTTCGCCCCGGCGCCGCCGATGGGCAATATGCACGCGATACCCCAACCGGTTCGCGACTCGATGCACGGAGTCATAATCATAGCCTTTGTCGGCGCAGAAATGGCGAACCACCAAATCGCCCAACCGGTCACGCCACGAGCGGCGAATGACCAAGTGGTACAACGTGGCCTCGGCCCATTGATAATCCGGGGCGTTCGCCGCAGACAAGGTAAGGGCCAACGGGACGCCCCGCCGGTCCACCAGGACATGCCGCTTGCTGTCCAATTTCGCGCGATCGGTCGGATTTTTGCCTGTTTTCTCGCCTCCCAACGGGGCTGGAATAATCGCGCTGTCCAGGATTTGCCAGTTCCAGGCGATGCCACGGGTCTCGTCATACGCACGGACCTGATCCGCCCAGACTTGTTCAAAGAGTCCCGAGGCCTGCCATTCTTGAAACCGGCGATGGCAGGTACTACCTGAACCAAACTCGGCAGGAATCGCTTTCCATTGACAGCCGGTGCGCAGGCGATAGACGATCCCGCCTAGGACTTGGCGAAAGGGAACAATGGGACGGCCTGGACGATCCAGGGCTGGTTCCGGCGGCAGATATTTCACGAAGACCGCCCAAACTTTATCCGACACGCGACCAAAGAGATTTATGCGCCGTTGTCGTTGCAGTTTTGCTTTCAACTCCCGTCGACGAACCTTCCGGGAGCGAGTCGAATGTGCCATGGGATTGATCCTCCCGGCACATTCTAGCCCATTTTATTTTTGGGATAGGCCTTTAGTCTACCGCACGTGATCGCAAGCAAATACGGGGTGAA
>JAMCRS010000356.1 GCA_023380675.1 Chloroflexota bacterium | reverse complement strand
GGGAGCCCGACGGCGCCGGCGTGTATCGGCAGCCGGCCGCGCTGGCGCATCCAGGCGTCGAGGATCTGCAAAAGCGGCGCGGCGGTCTCGTAATACGGAATCTGGTCTGCGGACTTTGCCCAATAGATGCCGAGGCTGGCATTCCGATCGAGAACGCTCAACGTGCCGGCGGCGACCTGGAATGCGGTGTACCAGCGCTCGTCTGAATAGCCGCGGATCTCGCCCCCCTCGCGATAGTCGTCCTGATTCCAGGGCGGCGGAGGCATTGGCGTGCGAGTGGAGTCGGAATCCCAGACGCACAGGGTCAAGGCCGGCTCGAGGGGCGGGGGGATCGAGAGATGAGACAGGGCACGCGCGATTCGAGGAACGAGCGCCGAGCCCGCAAAGCGCAGTCGAACCGGCAGGGCGCCGGAGCGAGTAATAGTGGTCGATCTCGCCCGCCGCGGAAACGGCACGCTCGAACGCGCCGCACACCGCTTGAAAGAACAACTGGGGCGCGTCGGGAAGCTGGCTCGGCACGGTCGGAATCGGCACCCCGGCTCCCGGCTGCGCTGCAAGGGAAAGGGGTCTTATGCTCCCTCGACCGGTCGGGCGCTCGGCCATCCCATTTCATCCACTTCGTGGATTGGATCTATCAGGAGCAGCTCTTCCATGTCCGTATACTTTTGCAGCACCGGGGATTCGTACGGAATCTTGCCGCCGGCGGGAACGGCGCTGCCGGCAGCTTCGGTTTCGCCGGGAACACACACCAGAAGGGATTCGCGCTCGAGCTCGGAAAGAAACTGCTCGACCGATTTGGCCATTGCGTCGGCGTCGCCGCTGTAGCGTGCGGCGACCTGCCGCGCAACCTGCGCCGGCGCGGCGCCCTGAACGAGAATCTTCCAAATGAATGCGGCGGAGCGATCCAGGCTGAAATAGCTGCCGGTATCGAGGTTGACGGCGATGACCTCGTCGTCGAAGAGTTCGTGGGCGACCTTGGACTGATTGACCTTGAGGACGACGTCTTGTTCCATGGCAATGATCGAGCCGCTCTGGAGTGAATTTGACCCAGATTATAACATGTGCGCTACGGTGCGTCAACGGCATTCGCGAACACGGCATTCGCGAAACCCGGCCCACTTGGGCGGCTCCGTAGCGAGTCTGTTCTGGGTTGCCGTCACCCACCCTACGCGGGTCGCTTCTGCAAATCGGTGGGCAGCCGGCGAACGCCGTGTCCGCTATATCCTCGGGCGAGAAACTGTGTTTGCTCGCAATTTCCAGAGTTTCCCTGATCTGCGCGATTTGGTATAATCGAATCGGGTTGAGGATGACATCCAAGCAGAAACAGTTCCTTTTCATTCTGGCCGCTGCAAACGCCGCGCTCTTTTGCTGCGCGGCGCCGCTCATTTACCTGTTCCTGGCGCTCACGCTACAGCCGGAGCTGGCGCCAGCAGTGTTGAACGACCTGGTCGCGCCGCCGGGCGGGCTGGCGCCCGAAGCCGGGCCGCCGCTCAAGACCGGCTGGGCCCTCTACCCCGTTCCGGCGGATCGATTCGCGATCGCGCTTCCGCCGGGCTGGAAACAGATCTCATTCAACTCTCAAGTCGTCGCGGCGCAGGTGGAGGAGATCGGCAGAAAGAACCCGGATCTGTCTCCGCTCGGCCGGCAGGAGAACAGCGTGGCATCGCTGGTCAAGTTCATCGCCATCGACCCGGCACCTAAAGCGGCGGTGGACAGCTTTACGACCAACGTGAACGTGTTTCATCGGACGATGCCGCTGCCGGCGCCCCTTTCGATCTACTCGGCGATCAGCTTCAAAGCGCTGCAGGACAATCCTTATGCGAGCAAGCCCATCGCGCTAAAGCACATCACGACGACGGCGGGCGATGCCGTGGTGTTCTGGTACGACAACCGACTGCGGATGCCGGACGACCAGGACGTCGCGACTGCAAATCGGCAGTACGTGTTGGCGCTGGGGTGGGACCTTTACGTGATTAATTGCGCGGCGCCGCTCCCGCTGGAGCCGGAGTACGCGCCGGTGTTCGACGAGATCGCTGCCAGTTTCCGTTGGGGGAGACGATGAACCAGTCGATTTCTACCCACGAGGCTGCTCTACGCGGGGGAGTACGAATCGAGATCTTGACGCTGGTCTGGATGATCCTGGAGAGCCTTCTGGCGATCGGTTCGGGGTTGGCGGCCGGGAGTGTTCTGGCTCGCCAGGGAGACACGTGAGGCGTTTGAGTCCGCGAGGGGAGGCGGGTCGGAGGAGGGTTAAGATAAAGGGCGACCACTTTGGTCGCCCTTTATGCTTCACATCGGTTGCAATTGATTCGCGGTCGATCTCGCGGATTGCATTCTAGAGCGCGAGACCACGAACGGCGCGCCTTTGTGAACGCGTCGAGTAATGCAGGTCAGATCATCTGATATGCCGCGTATAGTCGGGAAGGATCATCGGTGCAGCCGCCCGCTTGGCCAAGCCAACCTGTACGCACTCTTGGTTCCAACGGGCCACGTGATCGAGCGTGAGCCCGGCTCCGTCCTTGAATTCCTTCGCCTTCGTCGCCGCCGCGGCGCCCGCGCGTCTTCCGAACACACAGATGTCGAGCAGGCTGTTCCCCATAAGTCGGTTGCGCCCGTGGATGCCGCCGGCGGCTTCGCCGGCCGCGAACAGGTTCGGAACGTCGGTTGAGCCGTCCGGCTTGATCGCAATTCCGCCGTTTTGATAGTGCAGGGTGGGATAGACGAGAATCGGGTCCTTGACCATGTCGATATCGAATCGCTTGTACTGGCGCACCATCGCCGGCAGTTCCTTCGCCGTCGTGCCGGCGCCGCGGAGCTGATCGATCATCGGCGTGTCGAGCCACACCGCGCGCTGTCCGGCGGGCGTTCGGACGCCCTGGTTCCGTTCGGCGCATTCGCAAATGAACGCGGCGGACTCGACGTCGCGCGTCTCCAAGGGATAAACGAACTGCTCGCCGTCCGCGTTGCACACCTGTGCGCCGAGCCCCCGCACTTTTTCCGTCACCAGCTGTCCGAGTATCTGCTCGGGAAACGCGGCGCCGGTCGGGTGATACTGCATCGTATCGATGAAGGCGAGCCGGGCGCCGGCGCGATAAGCCAGAACGAGCCCGTCCCCCGTCGCACCGTAGTGGTTGGTCGTCGGAAATCCCTGGTAATGCAGACGCCCGCTTCCCCCGGTCGTCAGAATCGTGCATCGGGCGCGCACGAGCAAATGCTCGCCGGTGTCCAGGTTCTCGAGGACCGCGCCGGCGCACTCTCCCCTCGTATTGAGTACCAACTCGACCGCCGGCTCGAACTCGAGGACGCGGATGTGTTCGCGATTGCGCACTTCGTCGCGAAGGACACGCATGATCTCGGCGCCGGAATAGTCCCTGGCATAATGCATCCGTTTGCGCGAAGTGCCGCCGCCGTGGATCGTCACCATCTCGCCCTCGGGCGTCTTTTCGAACATGACGCCGAGCCGCTCCAACCACGCGATCACGATCGGCGCGTCCATGACGAGCGCCTCGACGAGGTCCGGATCATTGGCGAATCCGCCGCCCCCGACCACGTCGATATAGTGCTGCGCGGGGGAATCGTTCTCCTTGTCCGCCGCCTGGATGCCGCCCTGAGCCATCATCGTATTGGCGTCTCCAAAGCGAAGCTTGGTGGCCACAAGCACCTCGGCCCCGCTTTCTTGCGCCAGCAGCGCGGCTGCCGCTCCCGCCCCGCCACCGCCGACGACGAGGACGTCGGTCTCCAGGTCGACGCGGCTGAGATCGAACGCGGCCGCGTCGAGGCGCGGCTGCGCCTCCAATACGTCTGCAAGCTCGTTCGGCGTCCGGCCGCCCTTGTTCGGCCCCACACGCAAAATGCGCATCGCCGCGTCGATATAGTCGGGGTGAAATCTCTTTAAAAGTTCTTGCCGTTCTTCCGGTGAACGGGCGGGGAAGCGCTCGCTGAGCCGCCGCGCGCGGCTCGCTTCAACTTTCTTGACTGATTCGAGCATTTCGGGAGTGTACATCATCGTAACCTCCGTGATTTCCTATTCACCGCTTTGACTGCGGCGGCTAGACCCGTCGACAACAACGTCGCTATGGGGCGGGGACATTCCGATCGGTTTGGCATTGAGCGCATGCCGGGGCGTCTTCGAGAATGCGGCTAGCTTGCGGCGGCGATCGGTTGCGCCTCGATCGGGACTTTGTCGACGACCACCTCGCACTCGGCGTGGCGCATGATGTCGTCGGTCGTCTGACCCCACTCCGTCCCGGGCGCGCGGCGCTTGAGCCCAACGCCGAGAACGATCGCATCGACCTGCTCTTCGCGCGCGACGCGCAGCACCGCGCTCGCCGCCTGGCGATCTCGAACGACGCGCGTATGCGTCAGGACCCCATAGCGTTCCGCAATCACTCGTCCCAACTCGAGCGCTTGGCGCGCCTCCTGTTCCTTCGCGGGAAGGGGCGCGTTGAGCGCCATCGTGAACGGGACCGTGCTGACGTGTATCAAGATGAGC
>JAMCRS010000355.1 GCA_023380675.1 Chloroflexota bacterium | reverse complement strand
TCGGAAGCGCCGATCTGCTGGTGGGTATCCCAAGTTACAAGAATTCGGGTACGATTGCGTTCGTCGTCGACCGTGCGGCGGAGGGCGTCCAGCAGCACTATGCGGCGCTTCGGCCGGTCATCGCAGTAGTGGATGGCGGCTCGTCGGACGAAACGCTGCAGATCGCCGCGAGCCGCCCGCTGCCGGCGTCGGTCCGCCGCATCGTGTCGACCTACCAGGGAATTCAGGGCAAGGGAAGCGCGGTGCGCGCGATCTTTGAAATGGCGCGCGAATTGGGCGTCAAGGCGTGTGTCGTGCTCGAAGCGGACCTGACCAGCCTCTCCGCCGATTGGGTCCGCCGGCTGGCGGCCCCCATTCTCAGCGGGGCATTCGATCTGGCCGTCCCCGTCTACGCGCGCCCACTGGTCGAAGGTGCGGTGACCGACATCCTGGCCTATCCCCTGACCCGCCTCCTTTACGGCGCCGACGTGCGCCAGCCGATGGCGGGAGACTTTGCCGTTTCAGGCGCGCTCGCTACTCGTTTTTTCGAACGCGACGTTTGGGAGACCGACGTGGCACGGCATGGGATCGATATCTGGATGACGACCGTCGCGATCAACGAGAACATCCGGTTGTGTCAGGTCCGGCTCGGCACCAAGATCGAGGACAAGCGCGAGGCGGCCGTTTCGATCGACCCGGGCTTTATCCAGTCCGTTGGCACGCTTTTCCGCATGATGGAGATTTATCGGCGGCGCTGGCCGGAGTCTCGACCGACTCGTGAGGTGCCGTTCTACGGCGGCGCGGTCGTGAACGGGCACCAGCGCCTCGCCGGCGCGATCACGGTCGACATGCTGAGCGACGCGTTTCTATCGGGCGCGCGGCGCTATCGCCGCTTTTGGCGAACGATCATGGTTCCGAGCCACTGCTCGGAAGTGTTCGAGCTGCTCGGTCGCCCGCGCGGCGCGACGCGTCTGCCACCCGATCTGTGGGCGCGCATCGTCTTCGATTTTGCCGTCGTCTACAACAAGGGCGAAACCGACCCGGACAAGGTGGTCGCGTCTTTGCTGCCGCTCTATTATGCGCGCATCGCGACCGTGCTGCGGGAGACGGGCTCCAAGCTCGATGCCGTCGAAAAAGCCGTGCAGGCGCAGGCGCAAACCTTCGTCGAGCAAAAGAATTACCTGATTCACCTGCAGGATATAGGCCAGCCTGATTCACCGCTGGCAAACGTACATTCCGTGGGCGGCGGAGGGGGTCCGGTAAATCGGCGGGAGTACTGTCGACTGAAAGGCTGCTGACGACACGGCGTGGCAGACAGCTAAGTGTGAGGACAAGAGATGAAGTTGAGACTACTTATAGGTGTGATCGCGACGGCGGCGGCGTTTCTCGCGCTGTCGGCTCCGGCGCCGGCGGCGGCGCAGGGTCCCAATATCGACGACCAGGTCAACGAGATCGCCAAGACGCTGTACTGCCCGGTCTGCCCGAATACGCCGCTGGACGTCTGCTCGACGCAGGCGTGCGCCCAGTGGCGCGCCCTGATCAAGGACAAGCTGCAGCAGGGGCAAACGCCGCAGCAAATTCGCGACTATTTCGTCGCCCAATACGGCGACGTCGTGCTGGGGGCGCCGCCCGCGCAGGGATTCAATTGGCTGGCCTATATCCTGCCGGTGATCGGCATCCTGCTGGGCGCCGCGATCGCCTGGGTGACCGTGCGGCAGTGGCTGGTGCAGCGAAGCGCGTCCGCGAACGCGCCGCCGGAAGAGCCGGCCATACCTAAAGAATATGCCGAACGGATCGAAAAAGACCTGAAGGAGTTGTGACTGTGCCGCGTTGGATCCAGGCAGCCGTGTTCGTCCTCGTGATCGCAGTCATCGTCTTTTTCGCGTTCGGGCTGCGAGTGCGCGGCGAAGCTCAACCTTCGACCGGACTCGCGCCGGACTTTGCGCTCAAGACGTTCGACGGTCAATCGGTCCGCTTGTCGGAGCTGCGCGGCAAAGTCGTCGTCGTCAATTTCTGGGCGTCGTGGTGCATCCCGTGCCGCGACGAAGCCGATCTCCTCGAAAAGACTTATGAGCAGTACAAGGACCGCGGCGTCGTTTTCATGGGCGTCGATTGGGTCGATCCGGAGCCGGACGCGCTCGCATACATCAAACAGTACCACATCACGTATTTGAATGGGCCGGACCTCGGCACGGCGATCGCGCCGCTCTATCGCATCAAAGGGGTGCCGGAAACCTACTTTGTTGCCAAGGATGGAACGATCGCCGGAAACTCGTTGGGGCCGATTGGCGACAATTCCGGTTACATGACGACGGCCCAATTCATCCAAAAGCTCAACACGCTGTTGGCGGCAGACTAACAATGGAGGCGAGTGACTCACTCGCCTCTTTCCTTATGTGTCGCCTGGGGTTGCGTCTGATCGTGACCGGCATTCTGCGCGTCCCGCGGCTCGGCCGTCGATCGGACCGTTCTGAGGTTCCCCGGTCGTCCCCTCTGCGCGGTCATCCTAGAGACGCGCCCGCCGCCATCCCCAGACTCCCCAGCCGGCGAGGCCAAGCAGCGTCAATGCGAACAGGCCAACTCCAACCTTGAAGGACGGCGGGTCGTACTGCAGCCGGACCTGGTGCGCGCCGGCCGGCACCTGGATTCCACGGAAAAGAAAATCCGCACGCAGCACGGGTACCTCGCGATCGTCCACCCACGCGCGCCACCCCGGATAGTATACCTCGCTCAAGAACAGCACTCCGTCGTTTGCCGCGGCGACGTCCAGCTTGATCTCGTTTGGACCATAGCCCGTGATCGTCGCGCCGCCCGGTTCGCTTGCGGCTGCTGGCGCGCGGTCCGCGAGGGGGAGCCCGCCGCCTGCATCGCCTTGTTCCAGAACGACTGTCCGAGTCGGATCGAAGCCGGTTGCGTGGATGGCGTCGAACGCGGCTGGGTGGTCCGGCACGACTTGTACGCCCGCGACGACGAACGCGCGCGGCAGCGCGCGTGTATTCACAAAAAGGTC
>JAMCRS010000354.1 GCA_023380675.1 Chloroflexota bacterium | reverse complement strand
TGGCTTGGACGAGATTAGCATCCTATTGGCTTGGGCTTTGGAGCATTCGGTTTCTCCTACCGCGCTCCAAAAGGTTACTGTCACCGAGCGAGAACTCGCGGAATATCAAGCCATGCTCACCGAAAGGTATCCCGACCCCATACTGCGTCTCGTCATCAGAGCGCAAAAGGTTGCTTCTCAATTCAAGCATTCGCTGCCACCGAAAGACCGCCAGTTAGCCATCCAAGCACTTTTTGCTGCATTCAACTCGGCACTCGTCACTTTTTCACCGGATTCGGTCCCAACTTTTTGATGCGTTCTGTCATCGTCTCCGCCGCGCTGGCGAACGTCTTGCCTTGCCCGCCGCTCATGAAAAACATATCGAGTCGCTCGCCGCCGACGCCGATCTGATCCAGAATCTTTTTCGCGCGCTCGACGCGTTTCTTGCCGCGCTCGTTCCCTTTGACGTGATGGCAGTTGCCCAGCGGACACGCGACGACGTACACGCCATCCGCACCTTGCTCGAACGCGGCGAGGATATAGCGAATGTCGATCTTGCCGGTGCAGGGGAGTTTCACGTATTTCACGTTTGCTGGATATTCCCAGCCGAGCGTGCCCGCGGTGTCCGCCGCCATATAGCCGCAGTAGATGCATCCGAACGCGGTGATTTCGGGTTCAAAGCCGTTGTGATTGTCAGTCATCATTTCCAATGTCCAAGTATCAGGTCTCGCGCCTTACGGAATACGCAACACGCGCCACGTACTGCATATTTCGTGTTGCGTTTGCGCCTCACGTTTTATGCTTTACGTTTTATGCCGTCACCCACGCGCCCAAGCCTGCCGTCTCGCGCAGCATGATTTGTTCGTCACGATAGTTGACCAACTGGATCGCCGTCGCCGGGCATTCACCGGTGCATGTGCCGCAGCCCTGGCATTTCGCCGGATCGATCCACGCCGCGCCGAGGATGCCGCCATTCCCAATCGCCGTTGGATCGATGCGCGGGATGCCGAATGGGCAGGTGCGCGTGCACGTCAGGCAGCCAACGCATTTCGACTGATTCACCTGCGCGACGACGCCGCCGAAGTAGAGCGGCGCTTGCGACAGGATGGTGATCGCGCGTCCCGCTGCCGCGAGCGCGTGGGAGATCGACTCTTCGATGAATTTGGGATAGTGCGCCATCCCCGCGATGAAGATGCCTTCTTCCATGAAATCCATCGGTCGCATCTTCAAGTGCGCTTCCATGTAGAACCCTTCGGACGAAAGCGGCACATGCAGAGTCTGTGCGAGTTCCTTCGTTCCGTCGGACGGCGCGATCTGCGTGCTGACCACAAGCAAATCCGGATTGAGAACGAGTTCTTCTTTCAGCGCCGGTTCTTGCACGCGCACGCGGAGCGAGGTGAGCAAACGGTCACCTGCCGGCGGATCGCCCCGTTGCCTCCTCTCTCCCCTATCATCTTTGATCTCTACCACCGGCTTGGTGTCGTCCGTGTAGCGCACGAACAACACGCCGCGCCAGCGCGCTTCGGTATAGTACTGTTCGCGGAATCCGTACGTGATAATGTCTTTGAACAACACGATGATCTGGCAGTGGGGATTCAGCATCTTGATGCGAGTCGCGTTCTTCATCGTGTTGGTACAGCAGACGCGCGAACAGTATTCGGGCTGATCCGGCTCGCGGACACACTGGACGAAGACGACCTGCTTCAACTCCGCGATCCGTTCCGGCGAATGGACGAGCATCTCTTCCAATTGATGCGCCGTCACCACGCGCGGGTCTTTGCCCATCAGATATTCTGTGCCGCGGCGTTCTTGTCCGCCGGTCGCCACGATCGTCACGCTGTGTTCGATGTTGGTTTTCACCGGTTCGGCAATGCCCTTGACGTGCGTCGAGATGACGGAATGGAACGCGCCGACATGCCCGGTGTGTTCGGTGATCTCGCTGCGCGTGAACACGCGGATGCGGTCGTGCCCGACCACGCGGTTGACCAGATCGCGCAGCAAGCGCTGCGGATTTCCTCCTTCGGCGGTAAAGTAGATGTTGCCAAGATTTCCGCCCAATGTATCGGCGCGCTCGACCAAATGCACCGAATAACCGCTGTCCGCAATCGAGAGCGCGGCGGTCATGCCGGCAACGCCGCCGCCGATCACGAGCGCGTGCGGCGTCGGCGTGACTCGATCTTTGTAGATCGGCGCGAGTTTGGCAGCGCGCGCCACGGCGACACGCACCAGTTCCTTCGCCTTGCGCGTCGCGCCGGCGGGGTCATGGCGGTGCGCCCACGCACAGTGTTCACGGATGTTCGCCATCTCTAGCAGATTTGGATTCAGCGCAGCTTCGCGCACCGTGCGCTGGAACAGCGATTCGTGCGTGCGATGCGAACACGCGGCGGCGACGACGCGGTTCACGCCGCGCTCTTCAATCGCGCGGCGCAAGCGCGCCTGACCTTCCGGCAAGCACAGGTACGCTACCTGTTCGGCGTGCACAACGCCGGGCAGCTTCTCCGCGAAATCCGTCAGCGCGTCGGTGTTCACCACTTGTGAGATCGCATCGCCGCAGTTGCAGACAAATACGCCGGTGCGCGACGCTTCATTCGCCAAGTCGCGTTCGGGAGGAAATTCGCCGTTGCGCGCCAGGAAAGGATACTCGCGGCTGTGCGGCGCGTTGCCGATCTTCGTCGAAAGCAAGCGCATCGCTTCGCCAGCCGCGCCGCTAGCGTCGATCAGACTCTCCGAGATTTCCTTGGGCGATTGGAACGCGCCGCAGACGTAGACGCCGGAGCGGTTGGTTTGCAGCGGCGCGAATTTATCGGTTTCGCAAAAGCCGTACGCGTTGAGCGAGATGCCCAAGCGCTTGGCGACTGCTGCGGCTTGCGCCGGCGGTTCCATCCCGACCGCGAGGACGACCATGTCGAACGTGTCCTCGTGCCGCGCGCCCTCTTCGGTCACGTATTGCGCGATCAGGTTGTGCGTCTGGGGTTCTTCTTTGAGACTGGAGAGGCGGCAGCGCGTGTACTCGATGCCGTATTTCTCGCGTGCCTGATGCAAGTACGCGTTGTATTCCTTGTTGAACGCGCGCTCATCCATCGTGAACACGTGACATGCGACGCCGGGGAGGCGTTGCTTGGCGAGCATCGCTTCTTTCGTCGCGTACATGCAGCAGATGGAGGAACAGTACGGATGCGTTTGGTCACGCGAGCCAATGCACTGCAGCCACGCGATCCTCTTCGGTGCCGTGCTGTCCGACGGGCGAGTGACGATACCTTCGGTAGGACCGGAACGGCTGGCGAGGCGCTCGTACTCCATGCTCGTGATCACGTTGGCGAAGCGACCGTAGCCGAATTCCTCACTCTGCCGCGCGTCGTACAACTGATGCCCCACGGCGAGGATGATGGCGTCCACGTGCGCGTCTTCGTCCGTGGCGGTTTCCCTCAGGTTGATCGCGCGCGTGGGGCAGACCTGCTCGCAGCGATGGCAATCGTCGCAGTACGGTCCTCGGTCAATCACGTACGAGTTGGGAATCGCGCGTGGCGCGACTTTGTACGCCGCTTTGCGGGTGGTGAGACCGGCTTCAAAGCCGCGCGGCTTTTCGACCGGGCACACATCGGCGCAGCGTCCGCAGTTGGTGCATCGCTCTGGATTGACATAGCGCGGGTGCCGGCGCAGCGTCACCGTGTAATCGCCGGCTTCGCCGGACGCGTCGAGCACCTGTGCGTTCGTCAGCACCTCGATGTTGGGGTGGAGGTTGTAATCCATGAACGCCGGCGAAATGACCGGGCGCGTGCAGCCGTAGCCGTGATCGGATGTGCCGCGGCACAAGACGCAGTCGTGCGTGGGAAACATAAAACCGAGCTGCGCGACGCGCCCACCCAAGCCGTGCGTGCTTTCGACTAACTTGACGCGGATGCCGGCTTCGGCGAGATCAATCGCCGCGCGCATCCCGGCGACGCCGCCGCCCAGCACCATGACTGTTGCAATTCCGGTTTCCAGATTGTGGTTGGTAGTATTCACTTGATCCTCAACGAACGTTTCTCGGTGGTCGAGTCTACCGTGAGATCGGATAGGCGCGTTCCCGCCAGTGCCTGATTCAGTTGGGCTTGTGCCTGACACCAGGTGTCGCAGGCGGAACAGCTCGCGTGATGTTCACAATCCGCCGGGTTGAGCGAGCAGAGGTTCAGCATGAGCGGACCATCGATGGCTTCGATGATTTGGAGTAGCGAGATCTCTTCCGCCGGCAGAGCCAGCGCGATGCCGCCCGCCGCGCCGAGCGAGGTGCGCACTAAGCCGGCGCGTGCGAGCCGCGGCATGATCTTGGCTAAATAAAAAACGGGGATGTGTTGGCGCTCGGCGATCTCGGCAACGACGGCGCGCGTTGTCGGAGGTCGCCTTGCGATATCCATCATCGCCCGCACTCCGTAATCCGCCTTGCGGCTCAGCATCGCACTCCTCGCGATTTGCCCAAATCAGACCATCCCAGTCCGATTATAGAAAACGCGAGTCCCATTCGGGTTTAGCTAGAGTCAAAATTGGGTCAAAAACGGTAGAGACGTTGCGCCGCAACGTCTCTACCCAGACAATCATTTTTTCAACCCGGCGGTTCGCAGGGCCGAATCACAGGTGTTGCGCATGAGCATTGCGATCGTCATCGGTCCGACGCCGCCCGGGGACGGCGTGATCGCGCCGGCCACTTCCTTGGCGGCCTCGAAATCGACGTCTCCCACCTGCCGGTGGCCGCTCTTCTTGGTCGGGTCCGGGATCGAGTTCGTGCCGACGTCGATCACGGTCGCACCCGGCTTGAGCCAATCGGCCTTGACGAACTGCGCCTTGCCGATGGCCGCCACGACGATGTCCGCCTGCCGCACCACATCCGGCAGGTTCTGCGTGCGCGAGTGGCACACCGTGACCGTGGCGTTGCGGTGGATCAGGAGGAACGCGGCCGGCAGCCCGACGATGTTGGAGCGGCCGAGCACGACGGCGCGTGCGCCCTCGATCTTGGTGCCGACCGAATCGATCAGCACGATAACGCCGGCCGGGGTGCAGGGAACGAAAATCGGTTCGCGGTTTTTCATGGCGAGGCGACCCACGTTGATCGGGTGAAACCCGTCGACGTCTTTTTCGATCGGGATAGCGCCGAGAACGGTTTCCTGGTCCAGGTGAGCCGGCAGCGGAAGCTGAACGAGGATTCCGTGAATCTTGGGATCGGCGGCGTAGCCGCGAACGATCTTGACGAGCTCGTCCTGGGAAATGTCCGCCGGCAGATGCGAGCCGATGGAGAACATTCCCAATTCCTGGGACGTCTTCTGTTTCATCCCGACGTAGGTCTTTGAGGCCGGGTTCTCGCCCACGAGGATCGTCGCGAGGCCGGGGGTCACCCCAAATTGGGCCTTGAGCAGCTCCGCATCCGCGCGCACCCCGGACTGGATGGATGCGGCGACGACCTTGCCGTCAATAATCTTTGCCGTCATAACACTCCTTTGTAAAGTTCAAACCGCACGCTGGAGACGACCAGCGCCGCCGGCCGTCTCCAGCCCCCGGCGAACCGGGGAGGGCGGCATGTTTCGATCCTATTGCCTGATCAGGTACTCGTAAGCGCTGAGCGCCGCTTTGGCCCCTTCGCCGATGGCGATCAAGACCTGCTCTATGAAAACGTCGGTGACGTCCCCGGAGGCGAAGATCCCGGCCCGCGCAGTGACGGATTTATTGTCGACGCGGATTCGCCCGTCGTCATCCGTGATTCCCATCTCCTGCACCATCTTAGACGCCGGGACCAGACCCATCTCGATGAAAAGTCCTTCGACGGGGATCTCCTTCGATCCGGCGGGGCCCTCGACGACGATGCCCTCCACGAATTCATCGCCGCGCACCTGCTTCAACGCCGTCTTTTCGTAGACCGTCACCTTGGGGTTGGCGCGCAGTTTCTTGCCGAGAGGCGTATCGATCCCGTTCGTTTCAGGCATAACGAGATGGACGTGTTTGGCGATCGGCGCCAATTCGGCCGCCGCAGTTAACGCGCGCGCGCCGGTGCCGACGATGGCCGCCTTGCGCTCGACAAACAATTGTGCATGACTCAGGGCCGAATAAGACAGACCCTTGCCGACCAGGCTCGCTTCGCCCGGCACGTCGAGCCGCCGCGGCGCCGCGCCGGTGGCGACGATGACCGAGCGTGTCTGGTGGCTGCGGCCGCCTTCCGTGGTCACGACAAACTCGTTGCCTTGCGCTGTCACCTTCGCCACCCGGTCCGGTTGATACGCGAAATTCAGGTATTCCAGCTGATGCTTGAATCGGTCGACGATCTCCCTGCCGCGAATGACTTCGTGTCCTTCGTAACCCTTCACCTGAAAGTCGTACGCGGTCTTGCCGCCGAGGTCTTCGCTGATCAACAGGGTCTCGAGCCGCTTGTTGAGAGCGTAGACGGCCGCGGTCAGTCCCGACGGCCCGCCGCCGACGATAATCAAATCGTACATCATTTCCTCCAATGGGTCTGCGTGGATCGATTGATTCAATCGCCGAGTTCAGCGCGCGGCTTTGGCGCGCGTGGTCTTTCGCCGGCGCGCGGGCTTTGCGAGCCCGCTCTTCGGCTTGAGCTTTTTGACGACCGCGATGATTTTCTTGGAGGGACGCGGCGGTGTGGTCCCTTCTGGAAGCGCGATGTAGCCGGTCGCCATCGCGTCCTGGACCATCCCGCGCGCACGCATAATCAGGTTCTTGGAGTACTCGTACTCTTGCTCAAAGGTCACGTTCGTGAACTTGGCGATCCCCTGCTCGATCGCTTTTGTGGCGACGGCAGCGGCTTCACGCGGGAAAACGTCGACGTCGTCCATCGTCGGCATGATCGAGTCGGCGCACAGCCCTTTTTCTTCCGCCATCTTTGCCATCTCGACCGCGGCCGCGATGCACATCTCGTCGGTGATCGTCTTGGCCCGCACGTCGAGTGTGCCCCGGAAGATGCCGGGAAAGCCGAGCGAATTGTTGACCTGATTCGGAAAGTCCGAACGGCCGGTCGCGACGACGACAGCGCCCGCTTCCTTGGCGTCCCAGGGCCACATTTCCGGAATGGGGTTGGCGCAAGCAAAGACGATCGCGTCCTTCGCCATCCCCTGGACCCACTCTTTTTTGATCACGTCCGGGCCGGGGGTGGAGAGGGCGATGCAGACGTCGGCGCCCCGGAGCGCGTCGGCAATGCCGCCGGTGC
The DNA here is from genome assembly GCA_023380675.1 of Chloroflexota bacterium. Next base: position 288 of record JAMCRS010000354.1, on the reverse strand, counting down.
GTCCCTCCGCGTTCGTCGTATTGCACAGTCTCCACTTGTCCACGTACTCAGCTTTGCGCATCTCCAAGTCGGCGCGCCCCTTGTGGAGGATCCCCTTGGTGTCCACCATGCGGCAGAGGGCGGGCGTCGCGCCGTACGAAAAGATGAGGCGGCTGATCGCGACGTTGGAGGCTCCGGTGCCGATGAACGCGATCTGCACCTGGTCGATCTTTTTCCTTACGACCTTGAGCGCGTTGATGAGGCCGGCGAGTGTGACGGTCGCCGTCCCCTGCTGGTCGTCGTGCCAGA
>JAMCRS010000353.1:1803-2783 GCA_023380675.1 Chloroflexota bacterium | reverse complement strand
GGGCGTGAATGGAATCGACCTGGTGATCGGCACGTCGTCGTACCTGCGCGAGTTCAGTCACGGGATGGCGATGGAGCAGGTGATCGATCGCTCCGTCGAAGTGCTGACGTGGCTGCGCGCGCAGGCGCCAAATCTGGAATTGCGTTTCAGTACGGAAGACTCATTCCGCAGCGAGGAAGCGGACCTGTTCCGCGTTTATCTCGCGGTGGACAAGGTCGGCGTGGATCGGTTCGGCATCGCGGACACGGTCGGCATTGCGACGCCGATGCGCGTGTACGAACTCGTCAGCAGCTTGAGGCGGCTGGTCAAAGCCGGCATCGAGTTTCACGGCCATAACGATTCTGGCTGCGCGATCGCGAATGCGTTCAGCGCGCTCGAGGCGGGCGCGACGCACATCGACACGAGCGTGCTCGGCATCGGGGAGCGCAACGGCATCACGCCGCTCGGCGGCCTGGTCGCCCGGATGTACGTGACGAACCGGGAACTGGTGAAAAAGAAATACAAGCTGAAAAAGTTGCGCAAGATCGACGAGATGGTCGCGAACCTGGTCGGCGTCGGGGTGCCGTTCAACAATTACATTACCGGGGTTACGGCGTTCACGCACAAAGCCGGCATCCACGCCAAGGCCATTCTGAACCAGCCGGAGACGTACGAGATCCTGAACCCGAAGGATTTCGGCATGACGCGCTATATTAGCATCGCGCACAAGCTGACCGGCTGGAATGCGATCAAGGACCGGGCCGAGCAGCTGGGACTGCCTCTGACCGACGACCAGATCAAGGAGCTGACGGCGCACATCAAGGCCCTGGCGGACCAAAAGAAGATCGACCTGAACGACGTCGACGAGCTGCTCTACCGCTGGGCCGACGGCGCGACCGAGGCGGCTGCGGAATGAAGAGCGAGCCGGACAGCAAGCCCTCGATCGCGCGATCGGTGGCTCCCGGAACGAAGCCGGGCAAGACGTTCGCCGAAAAGGCGCT
>JAMCRS010000353.1:0-1681 GCA_023380675.1 Chloroflexota bacterium | reverse complement strand
GCAGATCGTCGACGCGGTACCGGACGTCGCGCTCTCGCACGACAACACGGCCGCGATCGCCCGGATCTTTCGGGCTTTGGGCGTCGAGCGGGTCAAGCACCCCGAGCGGTTGGCGATCACGCTGGACCACGCCGTTCCGGCGCCGACGACGGTCCACGCGACGAACCACGCCGAGGTGCGCAAGTTCGTCGCCGAGCAGGGCGTGTCCGCTTTCTTCGAGGTTGGCCGCGGGATATGCCACCAGGTGCTGAGCGAGCAAGCCATCGTTCTTCCGGGCCAGCTCATCCTCGGCGCCGACTCGCACACGACGCATTTTGGCTGGATGGGCGCGTTCGGGGCCGGGATCGGACGGAGCGAGATGGCGGCGATATGGGCGACCGGCGAATTGTGGCTGAGAGTGCCCGAATCGATCCAGATCTTGGTCGACGGAGAGCTTCCCCCGGGGGTTACGTCCAAAGACCTCTGCCTCAAGATCATTGGCGACCTGGGCGCGGACGGCGGCCTGTACGCTTCTGTGGAGATTGGCGGCAGTACGATCACCGCGCTGTCGCTCGAGTCACGCATGATGATACCGAACATGATGGCGGAATTCGGCGTCAAGAATGCCTATCTACCGCCGGACCGTTCGGTCTTTCAGTGGTTGGCGCCGCGCCTTGCCAAACGGGTGACCGCCGATCTTTCCGAATGTGAATTGCACATCGCAAATGCAGCGCTTTACCCCGACCCTGACGCGCGCTACGCCGCAACGCACCATTACGACGCCGGGCGCCTCGAGCCGTTCGTCGCGTGCCCGCATCGAGTGGATAACGTCAAGCCGCTGTCTCAGGTCCGCGGAACGCGCGTCCAGCAGGCCTTCATCGGTACGTGCACCAACGGGCGAATCGAGGACCTGGAAGCCGCCGCCAAGATCCTTTCAGGCCGCAGGCTTGCTCGCGGCACGCGACTGATCGTGATCCCAGCCTCGAGCGAGGTTTTGAGTGACGCGCTCGCCCGGGGCTATGTGCAGATCTTTCTGGACGCCGGCGCGGTGATCGGGATTCCGGGCTGCGGACCGTGCATGGGGAATCACATGGGAATTCCCGCGCCAGGAGAAGTCACGATCTCGACCGCGAATCGAAATTTCCGGGGACGAATGGGCACGCGCGATTCCGAGGTCTATCTTGCCAGCCCTGCTGTCGTGGCGGCCAGCGCCGTGGCCGGCGAGATCGCCGATCCGCGGGATTTGACCGCCTGATACCTCCTCAGTGATTAGGCAGTTTCCGTACGACATGCAACTCTCAACATAGCCCGTGGGGCGCCGGCGGCCTTGACGCTGACGGCGGTCCGCTTATACTCACGCATCAACATATGGCAAGTGTCGTATGCTCGAGGTTGCGTGGAGCGGTCGCGTGCTTTTTGGCGATGCTCGCCGCGCTCTCGTTCTCGCAACCTCAGCGGGCCAACGCCGCCAGCGATCTGACAGTCTACGGAGGCGCGCTCGCATCCGGCTGGTCCGACTGGTCGTGGGATACGACAGTCAACTTTAACAACACATCTCCGGTAACAGTCGACAGCAAATCGATCGCGGCGACCTTCACCGCGGCGTGGGGCGGCCTGTACCTACACTCCAGCGGCGCATTGTCCGGCGGCGACTATAACGCGGTCCGTTTTTGGATTCACGGCGCCGCCGGCGGTCAACAAA
>JAMCRS010000352.1 GCA_023380675.1 Chloroflexota bacterium | reverse complement strand
GGAGAGGGCTGGCAAGGCGTATGCATGGCCGTCCTTCACCGCGAATCGCGCAGTCGAAACCATGAGCGACCTCGGATCGCGTGAGAGGCAAGCCGTGGGAGATCGTCGTTCGCCATCGCACCAGTCAGGGTTCGGCACCTGATGGTGGTGGAAGGTTTGAGCGTCAAGGCTGCTGGACATGTTGAAAGTCTTGCACGCGAGCCCGATGCGCAGACCGCGCTGCGTCCCGGCTGAGGTCCGGGTTGGCAGCCATGTCCTGTAGTCCGCCTTGATTCGCTGCAACGTCTCAATCGAACGCCGAAGCGGTTGCTCGGAAAACCTCTTTGACACTGCCGCGTCGCCGTCATCCACGAGCCTGACTCGGAGGAGAGCTCGAATGCCTCTGTCGGTAGACCAAAGGATGAGACGTTTGCCGATGGCAGCTGTCAATGCCCCCGTTCCAGATCCGAGATCGACAAGCTCAATGGGTACTTCCCTGATTACCGCAGAGTTCTGTTCAGCCAGAGGTCGAAAGACATGCTCCCACAGCCTGCGTGATCGACTACCCACATACGGATCGCTCGAAAGCCCTAGACGGTTTGATAGCGTGGCAAGAACGGCATCGCTTTGTGCATCTCCGCCGGCCTGGTTCCGTGGATAGACGAGGAGTGACAGGTCGCCGTCCCGGGACAAGGGATACCTGCGATAGTGACGGTATGTGTGCACGTTGTTCGGCAACGCGATTAGTGGTAGGAGGGCGGTGCTGTGAGGCATGTCCGGCCACTTCGCTCGAGCGAGAAGGTACGCAGGGTTCCGATGCGTTGTGGTGGCGGCAGCGGGAGCTTGTGCCAGGCGGCCGACGGGGAAGCACTCGAAGGCGATCGTTGTCCGCACTGCCGAATGCGCGCGTCGATCGCCGTCTCCTCGACTCCTCGCCATCGCGAGGACCGACTCCAGCAGCGAAAAGTAGGCGCGGCAGTAATCTGGAAGTAGGTCGGCGCGGAAGGCCGATTGGATGTAGTCGTTCCACACGCCACGCAGGGCGGAACATGCGCCAATGAGCGTGCGATCGGAGGTCTGACGGATGGGGTGCCAATAGGTCCACCAGTCCATCGTGTGCGGAATCGGCTCGCCAGTGGGGCCAAACGAGATCGCTGCAATCAGCTCAGTCCTCGAAAGAGTTGACTCCAGCATTCGTCTTGAATAGGGGCGAACGTCCTGATCGTTGGCAGAACCGACGATTCGCATCAAGTCCATTGTCGTGTCCTTCCGCGTGCGTGTGATGCCGGTGGCGCCTAACGTAGCCTGTGACGTCGAGATCTCCCAATCTGGTATGTCACCCCCGTGAACTCCCATCCAACAAGAGCAGCGTGGCGTGAGAGCGTCAGACGGCAGTGCCCGCCGTCTCGCGGGTGTTAGCAGCTCTCGTCAGTTGCGGTTAGGCGCGCGAGATGTTCGGCAGTTCCGGCTGGCGCGGCGTCACCGTCGGCGGCCGCGGCGGCGATGTGCCGGCGATGTTGCAGGTGCCGCTGGCGAGATCCGGGTTCTTGCAGGCGCAAATCCGCACCGTGATGCCGGACGCAGCAGCTGCCTCTCGCACACGGCCGAGGATATCCGCGCGCACCGTGCGCGACGGCGCGTCGATGAGCGCCGGTGAGCCACCGCGGAGCCCCACGCGATCGCATGTTCCATACGCGCCGAACAACGGCGACAGCACGCTGGCAGGCACCGCGCGTCGCAATGCGCTCACGATCGCCGGGCGAAGGAAGAGAACGCCTGCGGCGGCCATTGTCACACCTGCGCTGGCAGCGCAATCGAACAGCTGCCGCAGCCCATCGGAGCTGTCCGTAATGCCCGGCAGAATCGGATCGAGCCGCGCTTCGACCGGGACGCCAGCGGCCGCGAGTTGACGCATCTGCTCGATCCGCGTGCCCGGCGTGGGGACGTCCGGTTCGAACTGCGCGGCTATCGCTTCATCGATGGTGATCACGCCGACCTGAATCCGGACGAGACCGCTGTGCTGTTCGAGCAGCGCCATCGTCTGTTGCGGAATGACGCCCTTCGTGAGGATGGAGACGCCGACCCCCTCGCCGAGCAGCAATTCGAGTACGTCGTGCGCCGTCGCGAGGACCGCCGGAACCGGTTGAAACAGGTCGCTCGACGGGCTGAAGTAGACCGCTGTCGGCCGCCGCGTTGCTCGCCGCAATTCAGCCTTGAGTTGCGCCAACGTGTTCTCGTACAGCGCCACGACGTTGCGGCCCGGATAGAAGCTGTATCCCTGGATGTAGCAGTATGTGCATCCGTGCGCGCATCCGGCGGTGAGATTGATCGTTGGCAGCGTCGAGAGGCATGCAAGGCTCGAAGGAGTTAGAACCGGAGAACGTCGCGTTACTCGACGGACGGTGACCACCCCGGGGACCTCCTACGGTTGTGATCGTATTCGCCAGTGCGTGCCATCGTAGCACATATGTTCTCCTACGGTCAATAAGCTGCAATCGCGATGTTGATCGCTGTCCTGTGGGTCATGGTCGAGCAAGTGCGCGCAAGCGCGATTTTGCATACGTTCGCGGGCGCAGATCGGCGCGATCGGTATCCACCCGATGGCGATACGACCGTGACGCG
>JAMCRS010000351.1 GCA_023380675.1 Chloroflexota bacterium | reverse complement strand
AGCGTGGACAAGCCCCGCGCGCGATGGCCGTGATCAACAATCTGATCGTAGGGCTCGTAGTCAGACTGGGATGGACTAATCTCCCTGAAGCGCGGCGCTATTTCGACGCTCATCCGGCCAAGGCGCAGCAGCTTGTCCTACGCAGGTTGTCTGACTTTTGAGAAGCCGTGCTTGCTGCGTAGCGGGTCTTGCAGAACATATGTTCCTGTGATATAATTGTTCTGGAATCCTATTCCGTGCGCCTTGGCCGGTTCCGGCCCACGCGGCCAAGCGCAAGTGGACATGTTCTTGCGTGAACCCGCTATGACCATGGTGTGCCAATGACGCGAGCGCCCATAAATCCGGAAATGCTTCGCTGGGCTCGCGAGCGAGCCAGGCGAACTCCACAAGACCTCGCCGGTCAGTTCCCCAAAGTGGATCGTTGGGAGCGTGGCGAGGAGCAGCCGACGCTCAAGCTGCTTGAGCGTTTCGCGAAAACCGTGCACGTACCGGTTGGCTACTTGTTCCTACCTCAGCCTCCAGTCGAGACTGTGCCGATTCCCGATTTTCGTGCCGGTGCCAGCGTACGCGCACGGCCGAGCCCAGAGCTGCTCGAGACTGTTTACGTCTGCCAACAGCGACAGGAATGGTACCGCGACTTCGCTCGTTCGACGGGTGAGGACCCGCTGGCGTTCGTGGGCTCCGCGCGCGTTGGTGATGATGTCGAACAGACTGCCGGTGTCATCCGAAGCGCTCTCGACTTTGACCTCGCCGAGCGACGGCAGATGCCAACGTGGACCGAGGCTTTACGCCGTTTCATAGAGCAGAGTGACGCCGTCGGTATTCTTGTCATGTGTAACGGCGTTGTGGGGAACAACAATCGCCGCCACCTGGATCCTGACGAGTTCCGGGGATTTGCCATGGCTGACGACCTGGCGCCATTGGTGTTCATCAATGGCGCGGACACCAAAGCGGCGCAAATGTTCACGCTCGCACACGAGTTGGCGCACGTCTGGATAGGCCAGTCGGCGGTCTCTGACGCGAACGCAGCGTCGATGCCTGATCACAGGATCGAGCGTTGGTGCAACCAAGTTGCGGCAGAGTTGCTAGTGCCACTGCGGCAGCTGCGCGCAGAGTACCGGGACGGAACCGAACTGCAGTCTGAAATGGGTCGTCTGGCTCGCCGCTTCAAGGTCAGCACGCTTGTGATCCTGCGCCGAATCCACGATGCTAACAAGATAACGCTCGAGGAGATGCGGGCGGAATACGAAGCGGAGCTCGAACGCATCCGCGCCATCAAGCGGCCGAGCGGCGGCGATTTTTACTTGACGCAAGGAGCGCGGCTCAGCAAGCGCTTCGCGCGCGCAGTAGTCGTCAGCACGCTTGAAGGACAGACGTTGTATCGTGATGCGTTTCGGATGCTCGGATTCTCAAGGCTTGCGACCTTCCAAGAGCTGGGGCGCAAGTTGGGAGTGGGCGTCTGATGGCATACTTGCTGGACGCGAACGTCTTCATTGAAGCGAAGCGGCGGTACTATGGTCTTGATTTTTGTCCAGCATTCTGGCAGTGGCTCATCAATCAGAACGCTGCGGGTCGCGTGTTTAGTATCGAGAAGGTCAGGGACGAGATCTTGGCCGGCGGCGACGAGCTTACTACGTGGGCGCGGGAGCGCGGGCCGAGCTTTTTCGTAAGACCGGATGCCGCGGTCATTCCAGCCCTTGGCTCGTTAAGCGCCTGGGCGAACGGACAAACATACGAGCTCGCCGCTCTAAACACGTTTCTCGAAGGCGCGGACTACTATTTGGTTGCACAGGCGCTCGCTTATCAACACATTGTGATCACCCAGGAGGTCGTCTCGGCCTCGAAGAAGATAGTCAAAATACCCAATGCGTGTATTGGCCTTGGCATCAAATGCATGACGCCGTTCGAAATGCTGCGCCTCGAACGTGCACGATTCGTCCTGGGACCTACGGTTCGACTCACGTGACCGACAGAGTCATTGGCATGCTAACGTCTGTGATCACGATCCTCGCTTGGTGAACTGGACATGCCGCACGAGAGCCGCCCCGGTCTGACCCCGTAGGCCGCTACTGCTACGAGGTCCTGGATTGTTCGCAAGGCGCCATGAGTTGCGGATCGTGTCAATGCGTCATCTTGAAGCATGGCTACCCGCCGCCGTCCGCCCCGGCAAGAGCGATGAGTGAGTTGGCTCACTCACCATGGGCAGAGAGAGCGCAGTCTTCATACCGAGCAAGCGGCTGTTGGAGCCCTCGAGGTTCATTCACTGTGGGTGAGCGGCAGGGCTCGGTCAGAATTCAGTGAAGTTCCTAGCTTAGCAGACGCGGCTGGCGGTAGGAATACACGTCATTGTTCGCAAGGCCAAAGTGCCCGAAGGTCGGCGGTGCGTCCGCACGCGCGGATAGCCTGGACCGGTACTCGATCGGGCCGGCGCGGCTGCCGGTCTCGTCCGCAGGAGGTCACATGAATATCTCCAAGATACGCCAAATGGTTGCGGGCGGTGATATGTCTGTCGCCGCTCTAACCTACTTGCTGGATTGCCACGGCGAGTGCGAGCACCTAGACTCAGTACATCACAGATTTGACTTCAGGCGGGTCAATGAGCGAGACCACGCCATAGATAACTTCGACTGCGCGCGCCAAGAACCGTGCCAAACGCTCTAGCGTCAAGTGTTGCCGCGCGATGCGCCG
>JAMCRS010000350.1:1252-21052 GCA_023380675.1 Chloroflexota bacterium | reverse complement strand
ACGTCTCTACTAGGGGGGGTTTCGTGAGGCGGGTGGCGACGGGAGAGACGATGCGGGGCGACCACACAGGGTCGCCCCTACGTCTGTCTTCTTCCATGTCGGAGCGCTCCCTTGAACCTCAGCGGCCGAAGTGCTATAATCCTGCCATCGCCCGACGAAAGGAAGACTAGCATGGCAAAGAAGCAAAATAGTTTCGGCGCGCGCGCCAAGATAGGCGACCACTATATCTATCGGCTCGACCGGTTGGCAAAGACCGGCGTCGCGCCGGCGCTCGATCGACTCCCATTCTCGATCAAGATCCTTCTCGAATCGCTGCTGCGCAACGAAGACGGCTATCTCGTCACCGCCGCCGACGTCGAGCGGCTCGCGCGTTGGAATGCCGTCTCTCCCGGCGACCACGAGCTTCCCTTCCTGCCGGCCCGCGTCATCATGCAGGACTTTACCGGCGTCCCATGCGTCGTCGATCTTGCAGCCATGCGCGATGCCTTCAAGCAGCTCGGCCGTGCACCCAAAAAGATCAACCCGCTCGTCCCGGTCGATCTCGTCATCGATCACTCCGTTCTCGTCGATTTCTTCGGGTCGGGCGACGCGCTCCGCAAGAACGCCGAGCTCGAGTTCCAGCGCAATCGCGAGCGCTACGAGTTCTTGCGCTGGGGGTCCAAGGCGTTCAAGAACTTGCGCGTCGTTCCGCCGGCGACCGGGATCGTGCATCAGGTCAATCTCGAGTACCTGGCGCAGGGTGTTGTGACACGTCGCGTCGGCGGCGCGCCCGTGCTGCTTCCGGATACGGTCCTCGGCACCGATTCCCACACCACGATGATCAACGGGCTCGGCGTGCTCGGTTGGGGGGTTGGAGGGATCGAAGCCGAAGCCGTGATGCTCGGTCAGCCGTACTACATGGTTACGCCTCAGGTCGTCGGATTCAAGCTGCACGGCGCGCTGCGGCAAGGTGTCACCGCCACCGACCTCACACTGACGGTTACGCAGATGCTGCGCAAAAAGGTCGTCGTCGACAAGTTCGTCGAGTTCTACGGCTCAGGCCTCTCGTCGATCACGCTGCCTGACCGCGCGACGATCGCGAATATGGCACCCGATTACGGCGCGACGATGGGCTTTTTTCCGGTCGACGCGGAGACACTCCGATATTTGCGCGCCACCGGCCGCGCCAAGTCAGCCCGGCTGCTCGAGAGCTACGCCAAAAAACAGGGTCTGTTCCGCACCGACGATTCCCCTGACCCGCAGTTCTCCGATACGCTTGAACTTGACCTCGGCGACGTCGTGCCGAGTCTCGCTGGTCCCAAGCACCCCGAGGATCGCGTTTCGGTGCACGAGCTCAAATCTGCGCTTCACCGTGCGCTGACAGCCCCGGTCAAGCAGGACGGCTATGGTCTCGACGAGGATGCGTCCCGCAAAACGGTTGTCGTACAGAACAACGGACACTCGCAGACGATCGGGCACGGCGCGGTCGTGCTCGCCGCCATCACCTCGTGCACAAACACCAGTAACCCGTCGGTCATGCTCGGCGCCGGCCTCTTGGCCAAGAAGGCTGTCGAGGCCGGCCTCACCGTCCCGGTGCACGTCAAGACCAGTCTGGCGCCGGGGTCCAAGGTAGTGACCGACTATCTCGACAAGGCCGGACTGACAGCCTATCTGGAGAAACTGGGTTTTTACCTCACCGGCTACGGCTGCACCGTCTGCATCGGCAACTCGGGCCCGCTACCCGAGCCGGTCGCCAAAGCCGTAGTCGAAGGCAATCTCGTTGCCGCCGCTGTCATTTCAGGAAATCGCAATTTCGAAGGACGCGTTCATCCGCAGGTCAAGGCGAACTTTCTCGCCTCTCCTCCGCTCGTCGTGGCGTACGCACTGGCGGGAACGACCGATATCGATCTGGATGCCGAGCCGCTTGGAAAGGACCAAAGCGGCCGTACCGTCTTTTTGCGTGATATCTGGCCGTCTCAGGAGGAGATCGGCGCGGCCATGTCGCGCGCGATCGACCCCAAGATGTTCGTCAAGAACTACGCCAACGTCTTCAACGGAAATCAGACCTGGAACGCGGTCCCGGTCAGCGACAGTGAATTATTCCCGTGGGATCCCAATTCAACTTATATTCAACAGCCGCCGTTCTTCGCTGAGTCTGGCCCGGCGCCGGAGCCCACCCACGACATTCACGGCGCTCGCGCGCTCGGCCTGTTCGGGAACAGCATCACGACCGATCACATTTCGCCGGCGGGCGGTATTGCCAAGGACTCGCCGGCCGCGAAATACCTGAACGAGCGCGGGGTCCAGCCCAAAGACTATAACCAGTATGGCACCCGCCGGGGCAATCACGCGGTCATGATGCGCGGCACGTTCGCGAACATTCGTATCAAGAACCTCCTCCTCGGCGGCGAAGAGGGTGGCTATACCCTATACTTCGGCCCCAAGTTGGCCGGCAGCGGCGGCGTTCAGCCGGAAAAGATGACGATGTACGACGCGGCGATGAAGTACGAGGAGCAGGGCGTACCCTTGATCGTTCTCGCCGGCAGCGCGTACGGCACCGGTTCCAGCCGCGATTGGGCGGCCAAGGGGACCGCGCTGCTCGGAGTGCAGGCGGTGATTGCGCAGTCTTTCGAGCGCATTCACCGCGCGAATCTCGTCGGCATGGGTGTACTGCCGCTCCAATTCAAGCCGGGCGAAAGCGTCGAATCGCTCGGACTGACCGGTCGTGAAGTGTTCGACATCGCAGGCCTCTCGGGCGAAATCCACCCACGGCAAGAGTTCAAGGTGACCGCCACGCAGGACGACGGCCAATCGAAGACGTTCGGCGTCATCGCTCGGCTCGACACTCCGGTCGACGTCGATTATTACAGGAACGGCGGGATTCTGCAGACCGTCTTGCGCGGACTCAAGTAGCACGCCGGCGGCGAGGTTACACAAGAAGCCTCTGAGGGGGTTGTTTTCCCACCCCTTCGCAAGGGGAGGGGATGAAGGGGTCTTGATCCTCTATGAACGGACTCATTGCAAAGATGGCCATGCTGTCGGGGCTTGCCCTTGTGCTTTCGGCTTGCGGCGCGACACCACCACCCGCACCACCAGCGCTTGTCCCCGCGCCTATGGCTTATGTCGCCTCGTCTTCGCCAAACCTCCAGGCGATGAAGACGGCGCAGGCCGGCGCACTCTCGGTGCCGGCACTGGTCATGTTCTACTCGGACGACTGCCACAGTTGCAGGGTGGACCGTCCGCTCGTGAGCCAGCTCGACCAGCAGTTCGACGGTCGGGTCAAGTTCATCTACCTCGACGTTGGCTTGCCAGAGTCGCAGCCCTATCTCGCGCAGTTCGACGTTCGCGGCCTCCCGACCATCGCGTTGCTCGATCGCGGAGGAAAGGTGGTTATCAATTTCGCCGGCTGGCCCGGCGACGCGGCGATACGCACCGAAATCGAGCAACTGCTGGCTCAGCCGTAAAGACAAGACCTTCCAGATCCTGATCCGGAAGGTCTCTTCTTTGTTGGCGCCAATCTCACTCGGCGTGTGAAAACTGGTCTACGGGCGCAGTCGCTTTGGCGCCGTCGTCCGGCGGCTCTTGCAGGCCGGCGAATTCGCGTAGCTGCTGGCGTAAACGCGATGCCGATGCCACGCCATTGTTGACGTGCCGCGGCCGTCCGTCTGCGTCGATGACGAAGGTCGTCGGGACGCTCAATACCCCCCAAAAGTTCGCGAGGTCGGAGCGTTCCGAGGCGTCGACCGTTACGACCTGAAGCCGGCTTCCGAACTGTTCCTCCAGTTCCGCGATCGCCGGTCTCTGCGTCGTCCGGCATGGGACGCACCCGGGAGTCGTAAAGTAGAGGATCGCCGGCGTGCCGGCGTGCAGTCCCACGTCGGCCAGAGCGTTTCCGCCGGCGCTGCGCCGGCTCAGGACCATCACGCGCAAACGGCTCACGGCAGCGTAGAGCGCGATCCCGCTAAGCGAGATGAGGGCAGCCAACGCAATTCGCGTGAGCAGCTCCATCAGCCAGCCTTTCTAGTGGGGCGCATTCCGGGGAACGTGCCGGAGGGCGGGTGGGCTGCAAAGCCGGGCAGATGCAGCCGGCTGAGCCAATAGTAAACAAAGCACCCCGCGCAGAAACCGACGAACAGGTTGAGCGCGGCCAACGCGACCACCAGCCACGCCAGCGCCCAGCCGATTAGTGCGCTCCCGGAAACCAAGCCCACGACGCTTAACACCAGGACGATGCCTCCCATCCCTTGAGCGAAAATGTGCGGCTCGGGATTGTCGGTGACATAGTCCGGCTTGACAATCCCGCTCGGCTTGAGGATGCCGGCGTATATCCATCGAAACCCCGGCTGACCGAGCGCTGCGCCCACCAGCATCACCAGCGCGACCGCGGCGACCAACCAGGTCCCGTTCAAGACAAAGGCGATGAGCAGCAAACTGATGATCGAAGCCTGGTTCACGCGAATCGCCGAGTGGTCTACCTTCTCGATTCGTTCGTTCATTTGTTTATCTCTCCCCCCGATAGCTTCAGACTGGTCGTAATCTCCCCGCGATCCAACCTCGCGCGCGGCCACGCCGCATGACCCCGCGGGCCCAAACAACATCTTCGGCGCGCCCAATGGCGTCGCACGAACAGGCTGTGGCGTGAATCGAAGAATGTCTTCTATTGAGGCTGGTGGGGACGCGCCGCTTGCGATAATGGCAGGATTATCGCAGAGTGCTCGTGCGCGGGAGAGCACCCCTCGAACAAAAGAGAGGGCGTGCCTGTTTCCGCGCTCGCGCCGCCGAGGAATCGCGCAGGCCTGGCCTGCGGACGACTCACGACGACGCGCTGCTACAGGCGCAATGCAGGGGACGTACGGTCTCGATCGTTCGTATGCGCGGCGGTTGCCGTTGTTCGCACGAATTGACGTTCATAATCACAAGTAATTGTACCTGCCGAGACCGGATTGTCAATCAATTATACGTTAAAGTTCGCGGCCCTCGTCGGTCGATCACAGATCGAGTCATCGCGATCTTCGCGACGCAATCGCGCTAGATGTACGCCGCCAGGAGAGCGAGTGCGAAGGCCGCGGTGACCGCTGTCTCGACGGCTCCCAGTCGCGTCAGACTCAGCCGGCTGGGTCGCACCGAAACACCGCCGACCACTTTGCAGACCGGCAAGACGAACGCGAGCGCGGCAAGCGCCGGCAGAATTCCGGCCACAGCAAGCACCAGTGCGCTCGCGAGGACCAGAGCGTGGTAAATTACGGTCGCGCGGCCGGCCGCGATTCGTTCCGTCCAACTCGCGCCCGGCGGAACCGACCGCATCTGCTCGCGCACCTTGAACTTGATGTAAGACACGGTCCCGCCAAAGTACAACAGGTTGAGCGCGTAAAGCGCGACGGCCGTTGCATCGAGCGCGCCTCGGCCGATCAGGTACGCGCCGGGCGCGCCGAGCGCAAGCCCCGCTATGCCAATCCATTCGCCGGCCGTCGACATCTCCACGCGGCGAGCCGCCAGCCACAAGTAAACCACGAGTGACACGAGTCCGAGCAGTCCAAGCGGGATGAGCAGCCAGAGCCGGGTGAGTGCCAGGAGCACAGCGGCGTCGACGGACGTGAGCGCCGCGTAGATCACGCTCCAACGCATGGCATTCTCACGCACCTCCGCTGCTCGGCTCTTGACGAGCAGCACGAGCGGATACCGCAGCATGAAGAAACCAAAGACAGCCAGCAAGAACAGTACCACGCGAATGTCCAGAACGCGCGACGCACCCACGCCGACGAGCAAGGGCACAACCAACATCGCCCACGCGCCGTGCTCGTGCGGAAGTAATATCATTAGCTTTTTGTCGTTCATGCGACCACCCGTTGCACGTGGGTCTCTATTGAAGCGAATCAAGGCTTATTCAATGGCGCGGATTCACTTGCCCACGTCGCCCCGCGAATGAACCGGGATTATTCTATCTCTAGCCTCCGCCAGGCGCAAGGACCAAAGTCACAACGTCCGCCGAGCGCGCGAATTCTGTGCGTCGCTGGTGCCGCATAAGACCAAAGCCCCGAGAATAATAGGTCCCCGGTAAGCATGGCAACCCGTTTGCTCTTGTCTGTGGCGCATGCGCATGCTCATTACTATTTTCCCATTGCCGCCAAGCGTTCCAGACGATATAATTGCTCCGGAATCACTCGATAAGAGCAAACTCATCGAAAGATGAGGGCGCAAAGCTATGGGTCTCAACTCTCGAATGCGAGAGCTGACTGCCAGGCCGCCGAAAGTGGATTGACTAGTTCCTGCCAAACAGGCCTGTCTGTCCCGCGAAGAGCGGCGATGACAGGCCTTTGTTTTTGCGGGCCTGGCCTAGTACTGAGGGGGAAATGCAGGTTCGGTACGTTGCCAAGATAGCGCTGATTGTCGCGGGGCTGACGCTGGTTGCGTTGATGTCTAGCCCAGCCGCGTTCGCCCAATCGCCAACCGGCAAGCCGCCGGCGGCAAAACGCGCCACCAGCTCCAGCCAGTTCCTCGTCTTCGTTCCCTACGTGCAGACCACTTCAGCAGCTTCCACGCCAACGGTCGCCAAGAAAGGTATCGGTCTCACTTACCACGATTGCTCCAGCGTCAGCGCGGTCGGCGCGATATGGCAGTACGGGTGGTCTCCCTCGCCTGACAACTGCGCGGGAGTTGAGAACGTGCCAATGATGTGGTGGGCATCGGACGTGAACGCGACGCTCGGCGGTAACTCCAATTGGATCATGGGATTTAACGAGCCGGACAGCGCCAGCCAGGCGAACATTTCGCCTACTGACGCAGCCCCGCTTTGGAGGCAGATCGAGCAGAAATACCCAGACCGCAAGCTTCTGGCACCGGCCCCGAGCGGCTCGAATCCGAATTGGCTCGTCAACTTCCGCAATGCCTATGTCTCTGACTATGGGACCCCGCCGCGACTGGACGGCTTGGCTGTTCACTGCTATGCCTGGTATGCGTCCCAATGTATCCCGTTCACTCAGCAATTCGAGAGTTGGGCGAACTCGTGGGGAACGCCCGAGGTCTGGGTCACCGAATTTTCGTTCTCGCCCACTTCGCCGTCGAGCCCATCGGGCGCGATTCAGCAAGCGCAAACCTTCATCAATTGGATGGAGGGCGAGTCCAAGATCACTCGGTACGCGTGGTTTGCTTCCAAGATCAAAGGGACCGAAGGCTGGGCGTCGAGCTATTTTGTGACGCCGGTCGTGGACTGGAACACCGGCGCGCTCACGTCGTTCGGCAATATGTATCTGCCAATGCACTAGCTGTAATTGTCGATATTCGAAAAACAACACAGACGAGGACACATTCCTCGTCTGTGTTGTTTCGTTTGATAAACTTGATGGCCGATGTTACGCGTGAGCTCCGCCGGCCACCAGCCTAATTATCGAGTTACTCGGCCATCACCGGGACGTGTTTCGCCTCGGCCGGTGCTGCCGCGTTGACGCCGGGCAGCCGCATTGCTTTGACGACCAGATCGGCCAGAGCGCTGACCTTGACATCTAGTCCGTAAAAGCTGTTCAGGTCGCCAAGCTGGAGCCGGCAGTTTTCGCAGGCCGCGACCACGATCTGCGCGCCGGTCTTGCGAATCTGCTCCGCTTTGGGCCGGCCGGCTGCCATGCGCTTGTCTTCGTATTCGGGGAGTGCGACCAGGCCGCCGCCTCCGCCGCAGCAATAGTTCTCCAGTCCGTGCGGCGTCATTTCGCGAAAATCGGTCGTGACTTCGCGAAGGATCTGCCGCGGCTCTTCGTAGATCCCGCTCGTGCGGGCGAGATTGCACGAATCGTGATACGTGATCGGCTCCGGATTTGCCGTCGGGTCGAGCTTGAGCCGCCCTTGCTTCACATACTCTGCCACGAGCTCTACGATACTGCGCATCCGGAATGGAAATTGCTCCTGGAACCAGTTCGGCGCATCCCACACCAGCGCAGCGCACGCGTGTCCGCATTCGGCGACGATAACCTCTTCGACCTCGAGCCGCTTGGCTTCGTCGATGATGCGTTGGGCGATCTTTTTCGCGCGCGCCGTGTCTCCCAAAAAGACGCCATAGTTCGCCGCTTCGAAGATGCTCAGCGTCCAGTCTTCCTTGGCGGCCCAGAAGATGGCGGCGGGCGGCAGGATCGTGTGAGCTCCGGCGAGCGCCACGTACAAGACGCGCGCGCCCTTGCGGTCGACCGTGATCCGCGCGCCCGGGTCGCCGACCATCGCTTGCAATTGTTTTTCCATCTCGCCGATTTGCTGAACGAAGAGGTCCTTGAAGATCTCCGGATGCTCTCCCTTTTCGATTGCGGCGTCGGCCAGCATGACGAGGAGCTCGGGCGCCTTGCCAGAAGCGGTCGCCATCGCGCGGATGGCCCGCATCATGAGCGGCGTATCGACCCCCATGGGACAATTGAAAGTGCAGCGGCGGCAAAGCGTGCATTCGCTGAACGCCATCTCCGCCATTCGCTCGAGCATGGGCTCGTCCAGGTCTTGCGCGTTGACCCACTTGGGAAAGTGCTCGCCGAAAAAGTCGTGCTTGCGCCGTGTGACCTTGCGAAGCTGCTCGGCGCGATAAGCTGGCACGTGCTTGAGCTCTGGCTCGGCGACGTAATAGTGACAGGCCTCGGCGCAGATTCCGCACCGCGCGCAGACCTCGAGGGCGGCCATGAGAGGGCGATTGATCTGCTTTTCGAGCACTTGCAGCGCCGTGGCGACGGCCTCACTTGCCATGGGACACCTCCCCGCGCAAAGGCAGTGCGTGTGCCAGCATCCCGGCGACGACACCGCGCCGTCCGATGTGTGTGCCGTAGAACAGGCGCCCGTAGAAAAAGTAGATGCAGTGTTTGATCTTGCCGAGCGGCGCGTACGCGAGCATTGCCGCTGCAGTGACCCACATGACCGGGAGCAGGGCGGTGGATACCAGCGCGGCTGCCGTCGCGGCGAGATAGACCGTGACGAGCCAGACCGCGGCGTGATCGTCCGCCGTGCTGATAGCCTTGAGATTGTGTTCCGTCAACCGCATGACGCCGCCGATGGCTCCCATCACCGCGCCCAATCCGGTCACAATCGCGGCGAGGATGAGCACGACGGCGGGAAGCCGGCTGAACCACGGGCTGATCAAGAGGGCCGACAGTCCCGCAAAGATGCCCACGTGAAAGGCAATGCCTCGCAAGTAGGCGATCATGTGCAGGCGCGTGCTCTCTTTGGCCCAGGGGGCCATCCCTAACGTAAAAGCGTACAGCACCCCGCGGCCAGCCGAATCTTTGGGTTGAGACAGATCTCTGGCGTACGGCAGACGCTGCATTTGCGACCACCGTGCGCCAAAGACGGCCGCGGAAAACACCAACCCCGCCAGCGCCATGACGCCAGTGAGGAGGCCGGCGCTCATCGCGCAACTCCGGCGGTCTTCTTGACTACAAAGCGGTATTCCTTTTCCACCTGCTCGATGGACAGCAGCTCGTTGCCGCTCGTACGCGCCCACGCAGGAATGTCCGCCATCACGCCGGGATCGGTCGCGATGCCTTGAACGACCTGACCTTCCTGCAATTTTTTCACCGCGAGCTGCAATTTGACGACCGGCATGGGGCACAACAGACCCTTCAGATCGAGCACCACATCCGGCTTGATTTGGTCAGCCATTTGAAACTCTCCTTTGGTTTAGCTTTGGTGCTGTAGATCGGGGCCGCGCATCGGCGCGGTTCCGACCGTCCAGCCCACAGCATCCGATATCTTGTCTAAATAAACAGGGTAGCTTTGGAATGTACGGCCTCTTCGACGAAGGAGGCCACGCCGACGGGATTCGTCGTCGCAGGCAGCATCTTGTCCGCGCCGACCTCGAGCACGTCCATGCTCATCTGGCACGGCATCATCTTGACGCCCAGCTCGATCGCCAGGTCGCGCAGCTCGTGCAATGAAGCCACGTTCTTGGACTTCATCATCGTCTTCATCATCCAGCGGCCCATGCCTCCAAAGTTAAAGCGAGATGGGCCGATCGTGTCGATGCCGCCGCGGTTCATCAATCCGAGCATCCGGCCGAACAACCCCTTGCCGGTGAGCGAGCTGTCCTTCTGGATTGCCTTCAGCCCCCAGAAGGTAAAGAACATTGTCACGTCCATGCCGGAGGCCGCCGCACCCGTCGCGATGATAAAGGCTGCCATGACCTTGTCCATGTCGCCGCTGAACACGACCATCGAAAGCTTGTTGTCCTTGTCCATTTCGAATCTCCTTTGACCGTAAGTCCAGATTTCGGTTGGATTATGCCAATTCTAGGAAATTGCCTCCGCAAGCGCGCTCCGTTTGTTCAAGTTGTCGGCCAGGACCTGGCGTAACAAGTCCAGTGCCTGCAGAATGCGGCGATCGGCCAGTGAGTAAATGATGTTCGAGCCTTGTCGTTCCGCGATGACCATGCCGCGATCGCGCAGTACTTTGAGATGACGTGAGAGGGTTGGTTGCGGCAAGTCCAACGCTTCGGCAAGCTCCATTACGCTCTTGGGCTCGTCCACGATCGCGTAGAGGATGGCGATTCGCTTTGGGTCCGATAGCCCACCGCAGATTTCGGCGTGAAGGTTGTTGATCTCTTTGAGAAGCTGTTTGTCCATCCGTTTTCCTTGAGGACGACACATATTCGCACATGCGAATATCTTCATCTTCGATTTTGAGTATATGTGGTTAAGGTCTTTGTAACATATCTCACAAGTCAGAATTTGGTCAAAATTCGTGGCATCTTCACACACGGCGTCTAAAACGGCGTTGACGAATCCTCTGTTTTTCGATATGCTGTGCCCATCTTTAACGAGGCCATGCGGGCCTCGCAGACCACGTCACATCGAGGAGAGAACCGACATGGACATTGTACTCGTTATTCATGGGCTCGTCCGGTTCGTTATCTTGCTCGTAGCGCTGGCAGGAATCGGCGCAGCCCTCATGGCGATGGCACGCAAAAGCGTCCCAGGCAATCTCGACCGGACGCTTGCCTCCGTGTTCGTAGGCTTGTACGACTTGCAAGCACTGCTCGGCATCTTGATTATTCTGCTCGGCGGTTTGTCGCAGGCTGTTCATCCGATTGTCATGTTTGTCGGTTTGGCTGCCGCACACGGCTTGCAGAGGATGACCAAGCGCGAGGGATCGAATACGCCGCTGCTGCGTCTGGCGTTGTTCGTAGTCCCGCTATTGATAATACTCGTCGGACTGGCAAGCATCGGACACCTACCGATATAGAAACGAGCGGCGCACATTGTGCGCCGCTCGTGCTAATGCATCAGCAAGTGCCCCGTCGTCGATGATCAACGCTTGCTCTTTGTGACGTATCCGGGGACCGAATCGATTGTCTGACCGAGGAGCAGCAATAGCTGCGACGCATGCTCTTGAACGTGCCGCATATTGTCCAGGAGAAGCTCTGCAAAGCTCATCTCACCCCACGAGAAACTGCACCGCTGGCGTGCTCTTTCGTCCGTCAATCCCTGGACGGTCGAACGGAATTTATCGCGCCCGTGCTCGAGATAGGCTAGGAGCTCGTGTTTTTCGTACACCCGCTCCGGCAGCAGTCCCGCCGGATCCAGCTCGTCAAGCGTAAAGGGAGCGGGTGGAACGAATCCCTCCGCCAAAACGCATCCACGTTTCCTCCTCGCCACGTGCTGCCGGCACTCGGCGCCCAATGCCTAGCGTCGGTTCAGAGGCCAATATATCTGCGGCGGGCACGCGTGTCAACCACAATCGTCTCAGTCGTCCCTTGATTCAAACCTCGCGCGCCGCCGCTCGACCGCGACGATGCGCGCCCTGAGATTCAGCGCGTAGCCGATCAATACCATCGCGATCAAGCCGTACGCAACCGCCACGAATTCCATTATTCTTCTCCCAGCGCTTCTTCCATAAAATTCACCTGGTCACGCGCCTGCTCGAGCCGCACCCGTTGGATCAAAAGGTATGCGAAGAGGAGCGTGAACGAGAGGAGCGCCACCATGAGCGTTTGCGTCATCGGGGGTGCTAGCCCTCCCTGTTCTCCGATGAGCAGCATCGGGTGCATGGTCCGCCAGAACTCGACCGAGAAATAGATGATCGGTACGTCAAGAAAGCCGACGATGGCTAGTACCGCCGCAAAGCGCTGGCGACGTTCGCCTTCTGCAGATCCGCGCAGCATCAGGTAGCCGATGTAAATGAGCCAGAGGATGAGCGTCGTGGTCAGACGCGCGTCCCAGACCCAGTATGCGCCCCATGCTTGTTTCGCCCAGATCGGACCGGTGAGCAGCACGAGCGTTGTAAAGACGACGCCGATCTCGGCGGCCGAGAGCGCTAACGCGTCCCATTTTCGCTCACGCTTCCAAATATACAGCAGGCTGGCGACAAACACGACAAAGAACGCCAGAAAGCCGATCCAGGCGCTCGGCACGTGAAAATAGAATATCCGCTGCACGTCCCCCATCGTCTCTTCGCGCGGCGCGTACCAGATCGCCATGTAGAAGGCGACGGCAATATTGATCAGCGCGGCGATTCCGAGCACACGAGCGATCGGCTCGCTGCGCGAGTCGTCGATCAGGCTCCAGTATAGCCCGACCGGCTTGGGGTGGTCGATCTGCACCCTCGCCGCTCTGGCAGCGAGGTCTGTTTGAGTCATGCCGCTTCCTCCAGGCCGACGTATTGATGGACCGGTGCCCCGCAGCGGGCGCAAAACCGGTCACTGGGTCCGGCCAGGGTCCCGCATTTGGCGCACCGTACGCGGCGTGCGCCGCGCAACTGCTGCACTTGGCGCTCGATCGATTCGTCGTTCACGGGGACGCGCACGCGCCGCCACCGCGTCTCGGCCAAACCATCCAGCTCCTGCAGGGTGGCGGCGGCCTTTGCCTCGTACTTGCTGCGCAGCGTTCTATAGTCCGCGTCCGAGAGCTTGCTCATCGCATGATCGAATTCCAGGTCCTTGATGGCCGCGTAGGTTGCGTCGCGCTGCACGACGAGGCTTTCGAGCGCCGGGTCGGTCCGCTCGGCGAGCGAATCGTCCAGCTCGCGTGCAGTCGCAAAGAGCGGATAGGCCACGAACGCGATCGCGCCGACGATCATTAGGGCTATTGCTAACACCACCATGGGTCCTCCCTCGGGGCGAGTTGAAGCCTCCGTCCGCCGATCCTACGCATGCGCCAGCGCTTCCTTGACGCGGGCCCGGACGAGCGCGTGCTCGTCACGCGGGTCGGGCCACGCGGCGAGCAGCGTGCCGGCCACCAAAACGCCAAAACCCACCCACAGCCACGAGACCAGCGGGTTGACGATCACCTTGAGCGTCGCGCTTCCGGTATTGGAATCAAAGCCGGCAAGAATGATGTACAGATCTTCCAGCGGAGTGCTCCGGACCGCCACTTCGGTGGTCGATTGCGACTGGTCGGGCGTTGCGCCGACGTAATAGTCCTTTTCAGGCGACATAGACCCGATGCGCGATCCGTTGCTGAGGATCGTCAGTTGGGCGTTCACCACTTCGTGGTTTTCGGTAGGATAGGTCTGCAAACCATCGAACTGGATGGTATATTGATTCAGCTGGACGGTCTGACCGGGAGCCAGGTTCGCTTGAGTATCCACCTGGTAGAAGGACGAGCCGGCAATTCCGATGACGGCGAAGATGACACCGATGTGGACAATGTATCCGCCGTAGCGGCGGCGGTTGTTCGTCACCAGGTTGACGACCGCAGAAGCCGGGTTCTCGCCGTACTGGCGGCGCCGCGCGACGATGCCGCGATAGAACTCAAAGACGATGGTCGTCAACACGAATGCCGCCGCACTGAACGCGACGACTCCGTACCATTGACGAACCCCGACGGCGACGAGCGCGACCGCCGTGACCAGCCCTACCAAAACGGGTCGCAGAAGATTCCGCAACAAGTTCTCGCCGGTGGCGCGGCGCCAGCCGATCAGCGGGCAAATGCCGATCAACACGATCAAGGCCAAAAAGATCGGTCCGTTGACCTGATTGAAGAACGGCGCACCCACCGTGACTTTTTTACCGGTGATCGCCTCGCTGACCATCGGGAAGATGGTGCCCCACAAGGTGGCGAACGCGGCGCCGACGAGTATGAGATTGTTAAGCAGAAAGGATGACTCTCGCGAGATGAGCGAGTCGAGCTCGTTCTCCTCTTTCAAATGGTCCATCCGATTGAAGAGCAGGTAGAGAAACGCGAGAAGCGTTACGGCAAGGAACGCGAGAAACCAGGGACCCAGGCTCGACACGCCGAATGCGTGCACCGATTCGATCACGCCGCTGCGAGTGATGAACGTGCCGAGGATGGAGAGCACGAACGTCAGCATCACCAGGACGAGGTTCCATACCTTGAGCATGCCGCGCCGTTCCTGGATCATGACGCTGTGCAGAAACGCGGTCCCCGTGAGCCAGGGCATCAAGCTCGAGTTCTCCACGGCGTCCCAGCTCCAGTACCCGCCCCAACCGAGCTCGACGTAAGCCCACTGCATGCCGAATAACAAGCCAAGGCTGAGGAAAAGCCACGCAAAGAGCGTCCAGCGGCGGGTCGTCCGAATCCACACGTCGCTCAGGCGGCCCGTAAAGAGGGCTGCCATGGCGAACGCAAAGGGGACGGTGAACGCCACGTATCCGACGTATTGCGTTATCGGATGAATGAACATGCCGGGATTTTGGAGCAGAGGATTCAACCCGTTGCCGTCGATCGGTGTAAAATCCAAAGTCCGAAACGGATTGCCGACGAGCGCGTTTGCGAGCGTGGAATTCAGCGGAAGGGCGAGAAACAAGCCCGCCTGCGTCGGGTCCGCCGCGATCGTCAGCAGCGCGAGGAAAAAGGCTTCCGACAACGCCAGCCCGGTGACCACGTACGGCAGCAATTCCCGATTCTTGTTATCGTTCTGGATGAGGACGACGGCGGTGAAGAGGGCGAGCAGCCAGGCCCAGAAGAGGAGCGAGCCTTCCTGGCCGCCCCAGAGCGCCGAAATGTTGTAGAGCAGCGGCTGAGCGCGGCTGGTTTCGATGGCGACGTACGTGAATCCGAATTGGTGAGTGATCAACGCCCATTCGAGAACGCCGACCGCCAGAGTGGTAAGCGCCGCTACCACGAAAACGGCATTCTTGGCGCTGGCGAAAACGTGCGAAAGATTGCGGCGCGCGGCATAAAAAGCCGCGGCCGCTGCATAGATGGAGAGAATCAGGCTTAGCAGCAGTGCCGCGTAACCGAGATCGGCCATTGCGAAGTCTGTCATGGCTTCGACTCCTTCCGAAAGTTCGTCTTGGCTCTACGTCGAGCCCCGATCGATCAAAGCGTGACCGAACTAGATCAGGTTGCCGGGCCTCCAGTGGGCTCTGCTTCGTACTTGGAGGGACACTTGACCAGGATGGTGCTGGCCTGGAACACCCCGTCTGCGCCCAGCCGGCCTTCGACGACGACCGATTCACCCTCGCCCAGAGTATCTGGAACGACCCCGTGGTAGACCACCGGTAAGACAAGGTTGTCTTGCAACAGATTGAACTTGAGGGTTAGCGTCTTGTCGTCGAATTGAATACTGGACTTGTCGAGGGGAGCGTTCACGCGCACGGGTTGACCGATCAAAGAGGACCGCTGCCCATTCAACTCTTGCAGCGAGAGGTAATAGATCGCGTTATTCTGAAAGGTGGAGATCGTTACGAAAGCGATGGCGGCCAGGATAAGGACGCCGCCGATCATAAACTTCCATTTCCCGCTAATCTTCGCGGTCCGAGTTCGCTCCAGCGTTGGGGCGGTAGCACTGCTCATCATTGGCTCCTTGCGCGCAGTCATGGGTGAGGGCCTACCCCACCGCATCCAGAATATCATCGCGAGGTCAAAAAGGGGTCTGAGAGCGGTCAAAGGAAGGTCTATTTTGCTTGGGCCCCGCCACAATGTGATATAATGCCTGGCGGTCGGCGATCGGAGGAGGCGGCCGGCACCTGAAACTTTGGCGTGCACGACTCGTGTTAAAGGGAAGGGGAACAGTGCTTCTCATGGCGCCAAGCGACGAAGCTCTGCTCGTCCAATTCAAGGCCGGCGACGCACGTGCGTTTCGCACTCTGGTCGATCGATATTCGGCGCCGATCTACAATGTGGCCTACCGGTTCCTCCGCGATCCGATGGAAGCGGAGAACGTAACTCAAGAGACTTTTCTGCGGCTGGTGACTGCGCTGGGCCGTCTCCGGCTCGATACGCCGATCAAACCCTACCTGTTCCGGGTGGCGGTCAATCTCTGCCGTGACCTGGCGCGCAAGAAACACCCACTGCTCTTCGGCGATCTGGTGGCCGCTGGACGCGAGGACGCCGGGGTCGACGAGCCGGGTGAGTCCGTCCCGGACGACGCCCCCCCGCTGTGGGAGCACGCCGTGGCCCAGGAACGGTGGTCCGGGCTGGCCGACGCAGTGGACCAGCTGTCGGCGATCTATCGAACGGTGATCGTTTTGCGCTACGTCGAAGAGTTTTCGTATGAAGAGATCGCGCTCGCGCTGGACCTGCCGATCAACACCGTCCGGACGCACTTGCGTCGTGCCAAGATACGCCTGAAGGAAATACTCGAGAGCGACGCGGACGCGTCGCCAGTCGGTCGTTCGATCCGGCAAGGGGACGCCGGCAAGGGCGCTCCCAAGGAGAACTAGAATGAGCGAGCATCTTTCGAGGGAGGAGCTCGATCTCTACGCCGAGGGGGAATTGAGCGGCCCGAGGGGCGAGGACAGGGTGAGGCATTTGGAACAATGTCGCACGTGTCAGGCGCGCGCCGCGAACTGCCGTGAGTTGATCGGCGCGTTGCGTGCGCTCCCGCGTGAGCCGGCGTCGCCGGAGCTGGCTTCCCGCATCGCGGCGGCCGTCGATTTCCAGGCGTTTCAAGTACGGCTGCGGCGAACGCGGCTGCCGTACGTCGCAGCGGCGATGGGACTGTCGCTCGTGCTACTGGTCTGGTTCGGGATACAGACGACCATCGCGCTGCAAGACAACGGGACCTTGTACTTGCTTTCGCTGCTCACGAGCCGGCCGGAGATTCTTTCGGCGGACACCGTGGATGCAATCTGGGCGTGCATTGAGGCGCTCCCGCTCTCGGAGGGCGCGCTTTTGCTGTCGGCCCTTTTCACCGTTATCGTGTTGGTCCAGCAGTGGATCGACGCGGCTCATCCCCGTACGTCGACCAGCTGACGCACGATCATTTCTCATCCAATTCTCATTGACGCTTAATGCGTGAGTGTCATACTCGCGC
This sequence comes from Chloroflexota bacterium, assembly GCA_023380675.1. Next base: position 3,901 of record JAMCRS010000350.1, on the reverse strand, counting down.
ATTGTGGGAACGACCCATGCGGGACACTTGGCTGCGGGTTCTATTGATCGCCGTGGGCGCGATGCTGGCGCTCTGCGCATTGTTGAGCGCCGGGGTTTTTGTGGCCCGCTTGGGGTATCCCGAGCTCGGACGACCTCCTGGCCTTTTTCGGCCGCTCTTCGGGAGCAACCCGAGGCACGGTGCCGTCGGTACGATCCAGAGTATCGACGCGCGCTCACAGACCCTTACCCTGAGACTGCGCGACGGGACGACCCAGGTGGTCCTCGTCAACAATCAGAGCCGGATCGAGAAAGGATCCCGCAAGATCGCGTTCTCTGATCTGCAGGTCGGTGACCGGATTGCGGCCATCGGATCGCCGGACGGCCAGGGTCGGATCATCGCGAAATGGGTGCACGTTTCCAATTCTTCTGGCTCGGCGGCCGGACAGGGTTCGCCAGGGCCGGTGGGAGCTTGAGACGGTTGACTGTTATGCGGGTCTGCCGGTGTGCGTTCTGGACTGCCGCCGCCTCGACGGCAAATCGTCATCGAGAGTCGCGTGAATATTCGCTAGAGGAGAGGATTTCATGAAACGCAACGTACTAATTATCGCCGTCGTCATCGTCGTCGTGGTGATCGCAGCGGTATTCTTTGGAATTCAACAGATGAACGCCAAGGCAGCCACGGCAACCAAAGTGCAGACTGCCACGGCGCAGCTGGGAACGTTGGTTGCCACGGTTGCAGAGGCCGGCAACATAACCGCGCCGAACACCGCGTCGCTCGCCTTCTCTTCCTCGGGCACGGTCAAGGCGGTGGAAGCCCAAGTCGGCCAGCAGGTCAAACAGGGACAGGTCCTCATGGAATTGGACACGACCGATCTGCAGACCGCGCTCAAGACCGCCCAGTCCGGGCTCGTTAGCGCGCAGGCCAGTCTCGACTCGGCGAAACTGAAGCAAGCGCAGGTCCCGCAGCAACTGGTCGTCGCCAAGGAGGCATTGGATAACGCGGGCGTGACGCTCAACCAGGCCCAATTGGCCTACAACGCGATCGCGTGGCGCAACGACGTTGCGATGACGTCGCAAGCGTCGACGCTTCAAACGGCCACGATCGCCTATCAGACGGCGCTCGCGAACTATCAAATTGCTGCCGAGGGGATCACGGATACGACAACCGTCACCACCGCGCAGGCGGCCGTCGACAGCGCTCAGGTCGCCGTGACCCAGGCGCAGGACAATCTGGACAAGGCCAAACTGGTCGCGCCGTTTGACGGCTCGGTCGCGGCGGTGAACTTTGCCGTTGGCGATACGGCCAGCGGCACGGCCGTCGTCGTCGCCGACCTCAACCACCTCCAAGTCAACGCCACGGTTGCCGAAGTGGACATTCCGAATATCAAGGTCGGACAGGCGGCGCAGATTACGCTCGACGCCGTTTCCAACAAGACCTACGACGGCAAGGTGGCCGCCATCGGTCCCGTGGGCACGGTGACTTCGGGCGTCGTCAACTATCCGGTCACGGTGGATGTCACCAACCCGGACGATCAGATCAAGCCGGGCATGACGGCCAACCTGAGCGTCATCATCAACCAGCGGGATAATGTGCTCCTGGTCCCGCTCCGCGCGGTCCGCACGCAAGGCAATCAAAAGCTCGTGACGGTTCTTTTTAAGGGCCAGCAGATCGATACGCCTGTTCAGGTCGGACTCACCAACGACACCTCGGTTGAGATCACACAGGGCTTGAAGGCGGGCGACCAGGTCGTCCTTGGTCAGACCACCACGCGAACGACCGGCGGAGGCGGGCCTGGGTTTGGCGGAATTGGCGGAGTATTCCGAGGAGACTAGCCATGCCGCAAGTCACTCAGGCAGTCATTCAGATCCGTCGCGCAGTCTCAGGGTAAGGACGTCAAAAAGATATACAAGATGGGCGAAGTCGAGGTCCCCGCGTTGAACGGGGTCTCGTTCGACGTCATGAACGGCGAGATGGTGGCAATCACCGGTCCGTCCGGCTCTGGCAAGTCCACCTTGATGAATATCATCGGCTGCCTCGACACGCCGTCGAGCGGCGAATACATCCTGGACGGCGTGGATGTTTCCAAGCTCAACGACGACGAGCAGGCGATGATTCGCAACAAAAAGATCGGATTCGTCTTTCAAACGTTCAACCTGCTGCCGCGCACGCGCGCCGTGGACAACGTGGAGCTGCCGATGGTGTATGCGGGCGCGCCGGACCGGCACCAACGTGCGCTCGCCGCGCTGGAGTCGGTCGGATTGAAGGAGCGAATCAACCATCGTCCGAACGAACTGTCCGGCGGCCAGCAGCAGCGCGTCGCCATCGCCCGTGCCCTGGTGAACAATCCCAGCATCATTCTTGCAGACGAGCCCACGGGGAACCTGGACTCGAAATCGGGCGCTGAGATCATGAACATCTTCAAGTCGCTCAATCGAGACAAGGGGCTGACGGTGGTATTGGTCACGCACGACCCCGGCGTCGCCGCGCAAGCACAGCGAGTGATCCGCGTCCGCGACGGAATGATCGTGACCAGCGGCAACTAAAGTGCAGGACGCGGGAGCCCTTTCCCGAACGCAGGATAAGGAGCGATATGAATTTCTTTGAAAGCGCGCGGATCGCGATCCGCAGCCTCAACGCGAATAAGAGACGGCCCAGCCTGACGATGCT
>JAMCRS010000350.1:0-1242 GCA_023380675.1 Chloroflexota bacterium | reverse complement strand
CTGTCGATCGGGCGGGGCGCCCAGGCGGCGATCACGAGCCAGATAACGAGCATAGGCACGAACCTGTTGTACATACGCCCGGGCTCGACCCAAAGCGGCGGAGTCCGTGCGGCGGAGGGCTCGGCGGCGACGCTGACGTTGGAAGACGGCGACGCGCTGGTCGGGCTGCCGGATGTCGTCGCCGTCGCGCCTGAAGTGGATAGTTTCGGACAGGTGGTCTATTTGAGCGCCAACGACAACGCCCGCATTCTGGGCGTCACGCCGGACTATGTGAACGCCATCAATATCAACGTCGCGGACGGCGAGTTCATCTCGAGCTCGAACGTCAGCGCACGGTCCGCCGTGGCGGTGATCGGCGCGCAGATCGCGAGCGATTTGTACGGAACCGTCGACCCGGTCGGTCAGACCATCCGGATCAACGGCCAGACCTTTCGGGTGATCGGCGTACTGGAGGCCAAGGGGGGCACCGGTTTTCTCAATCAAGATACTCAGGTGATCGTTCCGATAACGACGGCGATCAGCCGCTTGAGCCGTGGCGGACGGTTTCGCGGCGGAAATGCGGTCTCGACCATCAACATCAAGATCACCGACACTTCGGCGCAGGACGCGGTGGTGCAGGAAATTGGCGATGTGTTGCGGCAGCGGCATCATGTTCAGTTCCAGGATGACTTTAGCATCCAGAGCCAGCAGGATATCCTCAACACCGCAAACCAGGTCACCGGTATCCTGACGATCTTCCTCGGCGGCATCGCCGGAATCTCGTTGATCGTCGGCGGGATTGGGATCATGAACATCATGCTCGTCTCCGTTACCGAGCGCACGCGCGAGATTGGAATCCGCAAGGCGGTGGGAGCCCGCCGGCGCGATATCCTGGCGCAGTTCCTGACCGAGGCGACGATCCTCAGCCTGGGAGGCGGCATCATCGGAATCTTGTTCGGCGCGCTCGTCGCGCACTTTATATCGGGTATCCAATTGGGCTCGACCTCGCTTACTCCGTCGGTGGATCCGGATTCTGTCATCCTGGCGGTGTTGTTCTCGGCCGCCGTGGGCTTGTTCTTTGGAAGTTATCCGGCGAGCCGCGCGGCGAGCTTGCACCCCATCGACGCGCTGCGGTACGAATAGGGCGCAAGCCGGACCGCGCCGTGGACGCGGGCGCACGGTCCGGCAGGCTGCGGCGGCTTGACCGCTGGTGCGTGAATGCGATTACGGCTCTTCGGCGCGAGCATCACGCTCATGCCGGTG
>JAMCRS010000349.1:728-3132 GCA_023380675.1 Chloroflexota bacterium | reverse complement strand
CACTTTCCCTCCCACCAGGATGTCGTTGCGCCCTTTGGGAGCCGCCCCTTTGGTGATCTTCCACCACTTCTTGAGCTTGAGCTCGTCGGCGAAGCGCACACCCACGATGACGGAGCGCCGCCCGTCCACCGCCGCCAAACCCATCAACTTCGGGGCGACGATGTTGATATTGGCCGCATTCTTAATCGTCCGAATTTTAGCCGCGTCGGACTCCGTGAGCAGTTTCGCGTCGTACGAGAATCCGCCGAGCGAAACGCCGCCATACGTCAAAGGCAGGCTCTTCGAGTCAGGAGTAACGACCATATTGGCGCCGTATTCGTCGAGCTTGTTTTCGAGGTCCGAAAGCAGGCTGACGACGGTCGCGACACCGATCGCAAGACCGGCTACGAGAACGGCGACCTTAAAGATATGCAAGCGTATGTTCTTAAGGGTTATATGTAAGAGAGTCATAGTCAACCAGTCTCGTGAGTCGCGAGCGACCCGCGTATAAGCTTTAAGCCCGCTCCTTTAAAGCAGATCCCTTGCTCGGCTCGGACGCGCTTAGCGGCTTACAAATCACTAATTGCCGCCGTTCCGCCACTTGATATTTCCGCCGGCCGTGCCGGTTGCGGAAGCGCTTCCGCCGCCGCAACAGCCGCCCGCCGCCACGCCGTTCGGCGGGTACCCGGCCGGTGTCCGCGTCGGGACCGCGCCCCCGACCGGTCCGGACCAGCCGGGCGCCTGCCGGTTGTTCGCTGCCGCCTGATTACCGACACTCGTAAGCGCTTGCTCCGCTTGACGCTTGCTCGCGGCATACCCCAGGCCTCCGGATATCAGCGCCATCAGCGCCACCCAGAGGACGACCGAGCGCAAGGTAGTCACACGGTTCTCGCGCCGCTCCACCTCATCGATTTTATCGAGGTTGTCCTCGATGTCCTGGGGAATTTTTTGCCCGCTCACCTCAACCTCCTTGCGACTCTTCAACGCCGCTAACCGCCGATCGGTCTGTCCAGCGGCTGTGGAGAGTAACGATCCAGGTCCGACTTGGCAAGGGTGATCTTGCCGCCGACTACCTTCGCCGGCATCTCGTCCAGCGGATACTGCTGGCACGCCCCGGAGATTCCGACCTGCGTCTCAAGATCCCGCTTGGTGCCACAGGTTTCACAGGTAAGCGCGCCATCCGATTCGATTCTCTGGTACTTGCCCTGACATGGCGGGCAGTAGCTTACGCCGACAAACAGCTTACCCGATGGCTTAATGTAAGCGATCATCGGGATCGCCTGGCCGGCGGCCTTCCGGTACTCGAAGTAGACGATCTTGTTTTGAATTACGTCGCCCGCCTCTACGGAAACATCTTGACCGGCAGCCGTCGACTGAACGGTCGCCATCTTGGTCGTCGTAGTATAACGTATGTTGTCGGTCAGCTTAGACTCCCGGTAACCCGCCGGAAGATATCTACCGAGGTACTTCTTCTCGGCGGCCGGTGGCTCCTTCGCTTTCCCCGAACCCGAAAAATAGGCCGCTCCGCCTACCACGGCGACCAACACGGTCGCGGCACCTACTACCAACATGAGAGCGCCGCTCTTCTTCTTCGCGACAACCTTGGCCCGCTTGCTCTTGGTTCCCTTGGAACCACTTGATTTGGGTGCCATTCTTTTCCTCCGCATGTGAAAGTTTAACTTCCAATTACTACATTACATAGTACTTGTGGCCAAAAAATTTTACTTCTTAGGACAGCACGCGGCGCCCTGACGAATGCAATCTTGCCTGACCTGACACGCCTTGCTCAAGCCGACCTTGACCGACGGCTGGGCCGTCGCGACCCCGGCCAATAAACCCACGATCAAAATCGTAGCCGTTGTGGCGACGACCGCCCGAACCTTTCCGATCTCGCCCGCTTGTCCGCTGCCGAGCAAACGAACCACCCGCTCTCTCACGCTCGCCTTTTCGGGGAAGAACGTCGCGTAGGCCGGGCAAAGGCGCTTTCCGCTACTCCGCAATCGAGCTACCTTGACGATCGCATCCGCCAACCCGACGGAATCTCCGGTGAGCTCGACCGCCATGTCGTCGGCCGCGTGCTCCTTCTGCCGCATAAACTTCGCGAACAACAGGTGACCGAGCGGAAAAATGAAAAGGAAATCCCTCAGCGTAAGCGCGATGAAAATCGCCAGATTGTCTTTGCGCACGACGTGGGCGTATTCGTGTGCGATCACCGCGCGCAATTGAGCGTCGTCGAGCGCTTCAACAATTCCCGAAGAGAGATGTATCGTCGTTTTGAGAAGGCCGTTCGTATACGCGATCGGCTCGTCGCTTTGGATATATCGAATCGCCGCTCTCTCGGCCCCAACCTCGTAAGCCGCCAGAGAGACGCGGTCGGGCGTCTTGACACCGCCGCCTTCGGATGCCCTCAACCAGTGCGCGAAAA
>JAMCRS010000349.1:0-718 GCA_023380675.1 Chloroflexota bacterium | reverse complement strand
CGCCGCCTTGACGATGGCAAAAACGAGGGCCGCCAGGCTGAGGGCGGCCAAGAGCGTTCTCGCCCCCGGAAGGTAGGAGACGACCGGCGAGACGGCCGCGCCGCACGCGCTCGCCACCGCCTGGCACGCGTCGGCGACCTTCCGCGTTACCGCTCCATCAACGATCAATCGATCGATCGAGTACCAGGCTCCGGCCATACCCACGACTGCGAGCGCCGTCAGTCCGATTATGCTGATGCGGGCGTCTCTTCCGGGATTTCCCGTCGTCATGAAAGCTTCCTTTTCTCCCTGATGAGCTCCTCCAACTCTTGGAGCGCCCGGTCGCCTTCGATGTTGTCTACAAAGGAGGCGAGGGTGGAGGTCCCCAGGTTTCCTGTCAACCCGGACAAAAGCGATTTGGCGACCGAGGTCTCGAACTCCTCTCGAGTCAGAGCGGCGGAGTAAATATATTGCTTACCCTCTTTCTCTTTTTTGAGCAACCCTTTAGTGGCAAGCCTCGACATAACGGTCATGATGGTCGTATAGGCGAGCGCCCTGTCGCTGAGCCTATCGTGGATCGCCCGTACGGACGCCCTGTCGCACTTCCACATGAGCTCCATGATCCCGGCTTCCAGATCGCCGAGGGCTCTTTTCGCACCCGATTCCATCGGCCTGAACTGCGTCGCTCTGACTCGAGAGGAGTTCGAGACCTCGGTCGCCAAATCGCTTTTGTCCGGGT
>JAMCRS010000348.1 GCA_023380675.1 Chloroflexota bacterium | reverse complement strand
GAGCTCGACCCACGCGTCGCCGTTGTGCGCCTCGATGATCTTGTACGGCAGGATCTTGACGGCCTTTTGCACCTCGGGCTCGGTGAATTTCCGGCCCATCAAACGCTTGATCGAAAAGATCGTATTTTCAGGGTTGGTGATCGCTTGCCGTTTGGCGACCTGGCCGACCAGCCGCTCCCCGCCTTTCGTGATGGCGACGACGGACGGCAGCAGCCGCGACCCTTCCGCAGTCGGAATGACCACCGGCTCTCCGCCTTCCATCACGGCGACCACCGAGTTTGTCGTTCCCAGATCGATTCCGACGATCTTTGATTTTGCAGCCATTTAGAGACTCCTATATTTCCAGATGGGGTTTGGGTTCGAGTGCCGCGCGGGGTTCGCGATTGATGCCGGTCTCGCGCCTACCCCTCACTCGACGCTTTTTTCTTGGCGACCTTGACCAGGGTCGGCCTCAGGACCCGGTCGCTCAGCTTGTACCCCTTCTGCAGCTCTGCGACGACGGTTCCCTCTTCGTGCTGATCGGTCTCTTCGTGGATGACCGCTTCGTGCACATTCGGGTCGAACGGTTTGTCCAGCGCCTCAATCGGCTTAAGCCCTTCCGACTCCAGGATCGCGTTCATCTTGCGCGCGATCAGCATGACGCCGTCGATCCAGGTGAGGTCCCGCAAATTGTCCGGGATCGTCTGCTGTGCGCGATCGAAATCGTCCAACACTGGCAGCAGCCGGGCGATCAACACACTGTTGGCCAGCCGCGTCATCTCCCCGGCATCCTTCTCCATTCGCTTGCGATAGTTCGACATGTCCGCCGCCGCGCGGCGCCAATTGTCCAGGTATTCCGCCGATTTCGCCCGCTCGTCCTCGAGCATTTTCTTGAGCGCAACCGGATCCTCCGGCGTTTCTACGCCGGCCGTCTCTTCCTTTTTCTCTTCCGCTACTTCCATGCCGTTCCCTCCGAATCAAATCTCAATACGGGTGATAAGGGGCAACCGAACTGTGCCTGCGACGACAGCCCGCGCCCGTCGCGCTTAGCTCACCGCGCGGGCCATTTTCCGTACATCCGCGACATCAGGTCGTCCAACAGACTCGCGACGTAACGCACAACGCCGATCGTCCGCGGATAATGCATCCGCAGTGGACCCAATACGCTGACGACGCCGCTGGCCTCGCCCGGCAAGCCGTAGCGTGACAGCACCATGCTGTAGCCGCTCATGCCGTCGTACTGGCTTTCGCCGCCGATCACGACCTGCACACCGCGCTCGGGCGCCAGGTCGCTCAGCATCTGTTCGAGCGTCGGGCGCTGCTCCAGGATCTCGAGTAGCGCCTGCATCCGCCCGATCGCCGAGAATTCCGGCTGGCGCAGAATATCCATGATCCCGTCGCGGTAGACGTCGTGCGACGAGCGCAGATCGATCTGCTTCATCAAGTCGATCACCACGTGGACGACGCCGGTCTCAAAGCTCGACAACGACAAATTCGTCGAAGCAATCTGCTCGACCTCCAACCCGGCAAAGTGATCGTTCAGCCGGTTGCAGACCCGGCCCATCTCTTCCTGCATTACGGCGTCCGATAGGGCGATCATCTGTTGCTTGATCGTCCCATCCTGGAGCACGAGCACGAGCAGCGCGACTTGATCGCTGATCGACACCAGCTGCACGTGCTTGTACCGGCAGTCCGATGCCTGCGGTGCGGTGACGAGCGCCGCGCTGTGGGACGCGTGCGCCAGGACCGCCGCCGAAAGTCTCATCCACTGGTCCACGTCGAGCGTCACTTGGTGAAACTGGTGGCTGATCATGCGCTGCTCTACCGGCGGTAGCTCAAATTCATCCATCAGCGATTCTACAAAGTAGCGATACCCCTTCTCAGTCGGCGTCCGCCCGGCTGACGTATGGGGGTGGGTCAGATAGCCCAATTCCTCCAGCTCGGCCAAGTCGTTTCGGATCGTGGCCGAGCTCACTCCCAACCCCCGGCGTCGCAATGTTTCGGAACCGACCGGCTGCGCGTTTTCGACGTATTCCTGGACAACAAAAGCCAGGATTCTCTCCTGCCGTTCGCTCAAATCTGACATAAAATCGAAGCTTTCTCTATTAGCACTCTCAAACCGAGAGTGCTAATATTCTAGCACAAGAATCAATACCTGTCAAGCGTCACGCGGACCGTCACGCGGACCGTATCGCCCACTATCAATCCGAGCCGGGCAGCCACATTTCCGTCTCGCACTGCCAACTCCAAATGCCCGTTGGAGCCGATCAAAGCGAGCATTTGGCCGCGGTCGACCGCAGCATAGGTGCTCTGGATCCCGTGCACCCTGGCACCGCGTGCTTCCACGACGATTTGAGCGCGGTCCAGGCCCTGCAGCAATTCTTCACCTACGTTCGTCACGGCATTGCCAAATCGGTCGACGTGAATCACACTCCCTTCGATCACGTCTTGAACCCTTTGCGGAGCATCTTCCGTGGCAAGCTGAATCCAGTCCTGGACCGGATCGCCAAGCGACTCAATGGGAACCCCCAGCGATAGGTGTGCGGCACACGGCGCAAAAATGTCGCGGCCGTGAAAAGTGTTCGAGACGCGGGGCAGCCAATATTCGGGCTTGTCCAGATGAACGGCCCGAACGCCACCTCCCTCGCTTGCGGTGCTCATTTCCGATACGACCGCGCCAAGCACTCCGTTATCCGGCGCGACGAAGGTAGACTCGCCTGTCTGGATCGCGATCGGCCTCCGTGCACTCCCAACACCCGGATCGACCACGACCACGTGAATGGTGCGTGACGGAAAATACTTGGCCGCAGCTGCAAGCACGAATGCCCCTTGCTGCACGCTCTGAGGAGCGATGTCGTGCGTAATATCGACGATCGTCGCGTTCGGATTGATGCTGAGTATGACGCCTTTCATTGCAGCGACGTAGCCGTCCCTCAGTCCAAAGTCTGTCGTCAAGGTCACAATTCGGTTCATCCGCCGTCACTTTCCGCCGCACGAATCCAGGCTTTGCAAAACGGACGACACTCACCCACAGCGCAATACGTTAGCCGGGCCGCGGCGTGTAATTCAATGCATATCCCCAATTGCTTACTTACGCCGTGCCCGAATCCGGCAAAGTTGAGTGTCGCCCACAGGAGCAATCTCGAGCAGCCAGAATCTGCCGTGTGCAACCACCCGCGTACCTCGACACGCGCCGCGTTTCCAAGTATAATCTGCCGCAATCCGACTGTCAACGCGGCTGCTCGGAGGATTCGATATCGCGGTTGCACGTACACAACTGCCGCAAGCAAAATCACTCGTCGTGGAGGAGTCATGGCAAAGACGCTCGTTGTTCTGAATCCCGTTTCGGGCAACGGGCACGGGGCCCGCTTGTGGCCCCAGATCGATGCCGCGCTCCGCGCCGGAGGACTCGAGTTCGATCTCGTTCGCACGCCGGCGCCCCGGGCCGCCGTCGATATCGCCGCACAGGCCAAGCGCGACGGCTACGCGACCCTCATCGCGATCGGGGGCGACGGGACCGTCAACGAGGTTGCGAACGGGCTGCTCCGCGCCTCGGACGGCTCGCCCGCCGGAATTCTGGGCGTCATCCCCGTCGGTTCAGGCAACGACTTTACGAAAATGCTTTCGGGCCTTCCGAGTCCGGGAGACAAGCCCGCCGCCATCGACTGGCACTCGAGTGTGCGGCGAGTGCTCTCGAATCAGGTCCGCTGGGTGGATGTGGGCCGGGTCTCGGGTGATTGCCCACCCCCGGCTTCCCGTCCTCTCCCCACTACTATGTGAACGGTCTGGACACCGGCTTCGGCGCGTCTGTCGCCATGAACGCTCATCGGGTCCCCCTTCTCCAGGGGACGGGCATGTATCTGGCCGCGGTGCTCAAGACGCTTGTCGACTACTCCGTCCCACGCGTGTCGATCCAGGTCGACGCGGACCGTCTCGAGCAGCGTAGCACAATGATCGCCGTCTCGAACGGGCGCTGTATCGGGGGCGGCTTCTGGATCGCGCCGTCGGCGCTCAACGATGACGGATTATTGGACGTCATGATCGCCCGGGGTCTGGGCCGTGCAGGAATCTTGTCGCTCCTCCCCAAAGTGATGAAGGGCACACACGTAGGCGATCCGCGGGTGACCATCAAGCAGGGCACCCACATCGTCGTCGAGTCGCCCGACCCGTTAGTCGTCGACACCGACGGCGAGATCCCGTACGTCGGCGCGCACCGGCTCGAGATCCAAGTGCTCCCAAAACACCTGCAGGTCCTCGCGTGACAGCTCGACCGCGGAGGCCCGCCGATCGAACAGAGGGCCTGCGTCCTTTAGCTCTTGTCGCTGAAACACGATGCTCGCTTATCTGGCAACCGCGCTCGTCGCGTACCTTCTCGGCTCTCTCCCGTCAGGCGTGATCGTCT
>JAMCRS010000347.1 GCA_023380675.1 Chloroflexota bacterium | reverse complement strand
CCTCGCCGCAATCACGTTCGACGCGCTCCTGGAACGAGCGCGTCCCGTTCTCGGTCTCAGCCGGGTGCAGAAGCTCGCCTATCTGGGTTTGGCCGTTCTATTGGGCGTTGTGGTAGGTCTGGTTCCGTCGACTCCCCTGTCGGTGTGGCTATCTGCCTGGGTCTGGCTTCCGGTCGTGTTCGCGATCTCCGCCGGATGGATTGTGTTGAGGGCGCGGCGCGGGTTGTTCGCGCGCAGCACCTTGATCGTGCTGGCCAGCGCCGTCTCGATGATCGATTTGGGGTGCTTTGCGGCGGTCTACGCCAAGACGTACGATATGATGCTTCCGATCGCGGACTTGGACGCGCGGCCGCGCGTGCTCGATGTGCTTCAGGGGCTGTCGCCGCAGGACGGACGCGTGATGACGAGCCTCTGGATCTATCCGGTCCAGGACACGATGCGCGCAAGTCTCTACCCCAATGTCTCGATGATCTATGGCGTTGCGAACGCCGTCGGTTATACACCGCTCATCATGCAGCGGGTGAGCGAGTACCTCGACGAGATGAACGCGCCGATGCTAAATCTAAGCAACGCGCGCTACTATCTCCGTCCCCAATTGCTTCCGGTAGACGCAGCAACCGAGGGTAGCGACCTCCAGAACGAGTTCGAGCCGGACTTTCTTGGCGGCCGCATAACGTTCGCGCCGACCGCCGCCAGTCAGGTCACGATTGTCTCGTCCCTCGCGCAGTCGGTCGATTGGCCCGACGGCAAGCCGGTGGCGACGGTCACCCTGTATACCGAGAACGGCGACGAGTACCAGTTTTCGTTGCGCGCCGGCCTGGACACCGCCGAGTGGGCCTACGAGCGGAGCGACGTTCGCGCTATCGTCAAACACTCGATGCCGCAGGTTGCGACGACTTTCCCGGCCTATTCAGCCTTCCCGGTCGAGCAGCATCCCGGCCACAACTACTTGGCCCGATTCGACGTCACGCAGAATGGTCAGCCGCGCCGTGTGACCGGTGTGAGCGTCACGCCGCTGGTCGATCCCGGGCTGATTCACGTCGAGAAGCTGAGTTTTGTTTCGCCCGACGGCATTGAGACCTCGCTGGCAAGTTTGATCGGGCGAGACGATCAGACGCTGATCTATCGGGATGCGCAACACGTAGCGGTCTTTGAAAATCCGGATGCCCTTCCCCGCGCGTTCTTGGTGCACGATGCGATCGTGGCCGACGACGAGACCGCGCTCGGCGCCATGACCCGCGACGATTTCAAGCCGCAGCAAGAGTTGATCCTCTCTGAAGGCAAAGCCCTACAGGCCGGCGGCGCTCAAAGCCCCGATGAACAGGTCCGCATCGTAGACTACGCCGACGAGCGCGTGCTTGTTTCCGTCCACGCGTCCCGTCCCGGCTATTTGCTGCTCGCCGACACGTGGTATCCCGGCTGGAGCGCAAGCGTTGACGGGGCCCCAACCCCCATCACACGCGCCGACCTGATTTTCCGGGCGCTGCCGGTTACGCCAGGCACGCATCAAGTCGAATTCGTGTTCAGGCCCACGAGCGTATACGTGGGCGCCGCGATCAGCGGCGTCGGAGTCCTAATCTTGCTCGGTATCGCCATCGCTTCGCGTAGACGCAATGCGTAACTTGATGTATAATGCGCGCCGACCTTGGAGGCATTCATGAATCTCGTCAATCGTCTCTTGATCATCGTTGAACTTCTCCTGGCGCTCGCGCTCATGCCGATAATCATCGTCGTCGCCGTCTTCTTCAGGGCGGGAATTGCCGACGCAGTGAACGCGTTCGTGCTCGGTTTGGTCGCCGGACCCAACGCCGCGCTGATCCAGGCAACGTGCGTCGGAGTGTCCGCGTTCGTCTTCGTCGTCGCCGCGATCCTGTTGTTCCTCGAGCTCCAGCGTCCTTCGACGCATCACCTCCGTGTTCAATCGGTTACGGAGGGTCGGGTGGACGTCACGGCCGACGCGATCACGCACCGGTTGGAACATGCGATTTTGCAGATTGCCGATATTGCCAAGGTAAAGGCGCGGGTCGTTTCGGCAAGCAAGGGTACGGTCCTCGACCTTTTCGTCGAATTGGAGACGAGCCCCGAGGTCAACGTGCCAAAAAAGACTCAAGAAGTCATCGCGGCGGCCAAGCAGGTGTTGGAAGAACAGATGGGCCTTCAAGTCGGTAAGGTGCAGGTCCAGGTGCACCACACCCAGCCGAAAAAGTAGCGAATCGACAGCATGACCGAACAGGGTTCAAACGGAAAGGTGCCGCTCAAGACGCTGGTCGAAAGTTTGCTCTTCGTCGCAGAAGGCCCGGTGGCGATCGCCGCGATCGCTCGCGCGCTCGACGTAGAGGTAGAGCAAGCCGACGAAGCGATTGTGGAGCTCAAGCACGATTACGCCAATCGGGGCATACGCGTTCAGCGCTCACGCGACAAGATCCAGCTGGTGAGCGCGCCGGACGCTGCGCCCTCTATCGAGAAATTCCTCGGCATCGACGGAACGGCCCACCTTTCGGCCGCTGCACTCGAGACGCTGGCGATCGTAGCCTATCGACAGCCGATCACGCGCCCGGGGATCGAAGCCGTTCGCGGCGTGAATTGCGACGGAGTCGTGCACTCCCTCCTGGCACGCGGCTTGATCCAGGAAACCGGACGGCAGGAGACGGCCGGGCGTCCTATCCTTTACACGACGACCTTCGACTTTCTGCAGCAATTTGGTCTGCGCGACGTCGAGGACCTGCCGCCGCTCGAAGACCAGGCCCAGAAGGCGCTCGCAGATGCCGTCGCCGAGGCTCAGGCGGCAGCGCAGCAAGTAGCCGACCGGATAAAGTAGTTTATCCCACTCGTCAATATGGAACGCTTACACAAAGTGCTCGCTCACGCCGGAATTGCATCGCGTCGCAAATGCGAGGAGCTCATCGTCGCTCAGCGCGTTCGCGTCAATGGGCGGATCGTCGCCGAGCTGGGTGTCAAGGTCGACCCGTTCCGCGATCGGGTTGAGGTCGACGGCCGGGAGCTGCGCGCCGAGAAGAAAAAGTACATCATTCTGCACAAGCCGCGCGGCTACCTGAGCGACGTAGACCCCGCGTCCGGCGAAGCCGTGCGTGGATTGCGCAAACCGTTTGCGCTCGATCTGGTCCCTCGCAGCGAGCGTCTTTACGCGGCCGGCCGATTGGATGCGAATAGCGAAGGGCTGTTGCTGCTGACGAACGACGGCGATCTGGCCCATCGCCTGACCCACCCGCGCTACCAGCATGAAAAAGAATACCTGGCACTGGTGCACGGCGAGCCGACCGACGAGTCGATGGCTCGCATGGGCAAAGGCATTTGGTACGAAGGTGAACGGCTGCGCGCGGATTCTGTCCGCATCGTACGGCATCTTGGCGATACCGCACGTCTGCACGGGTGGAGCAAGGCGCGGCCCGGCGAGGCGTGGATTTCGATCGTGCTCCACGAGGGTAAAAAACACGAGATCCGGTACCTATGCACCGCGGTCGGGCATCCGGTGCACCGATTGATCCGCGTCCGAATCGGTCCCATCAGGCTGGGATCCCTTCGATGCGGCGCGTGGCGCGAGCTCGACGAACGCGAAGTACGCGAGCTGAAGAGTCAAGATCCTCAGGGGAGCTCCAGTGGCAACAGTGGTTCAGGTGGATACAGCCATCGCGATCGACGGACCGGCGGCGTCGGGAAAGAGCACGATCGGCGCCCAGCTCGCCGATAGGCTGGGCTATCTCTATTTCGATACGGGTGTGATGTACCGCGCCGTCACGTACGTGGCCCTGTCCAATTCCATCCCGATCGACGACGAGCGAGCCGTCACCGCGCTTGCAGAGCGGATCCAGATCGATATCCTCGCGCCGGACGTGAACGACGGCCGCCAGTACACCGTCAAGGCCGATGGACGCGACATTACTTGGGAGATCCGCTCTCCCGAGGTCGACGCCAACGTTTCGCCCGTCTCCGCGTACGCGGGGGTCCGTCGCGCGATGTCGGCGCAGCAGCGGCGTATCGGCTTGCGCGGCCGCGTCGTCATGGTCGGCCGGGACATCGGCACTGTCGTTCTGCCGGAGGCGCACGTCAAGATCTACCTCGACGCGACCGAGGAAGAACGGGCGCGCCGGCGTCATCTGGAGCGCTTGGCGCGTGGGGAGACAGTGCCATTCGAGACGGTGCTGAGCGACATCCGGCGGCGCGACCAGATCGATTCGTCTCGCTCGGTGGCGCCGTTGGCGCGCGCAGAAGACGCGGTCTACTTGGACTCGACTCATCTGTCGGTTCCCGAAGTGTTGGATCGCGTGCAGGCGATCGCAGCGCAGGCTACCGACAAGCCGAAAACATTTCATTCCACTATGGGGGTGGGCGAATAGACCCGGTGATGGACGTCCGGCGACCGAGACCGCGTTTTTACTATTTCGGCAACTGGTTTTTGCGGACAGCCTTCCGGTTGCTGTTGCGGGTCGACGTACGCGGCCGGGAGAACGTTCCCCAACAGGGCGCTCTGATCATTGCCATCAGCCACAGCAGCTTTCTCGATCCACTTCTCGCCGGCGCGTACGTCCCGCGTGACGTGGTGCCTATGGCGAAA
>JAMCRS010000346.1:1152-8187 GCA_023380675.1 Chloroflexota bacterium | reverse complement strand
CTTGCACGGGTTCTCACACGGCGTGTGCGGGAAAAAGCAGCCGCGCGCGCGAACCGGGCGGCCGCGCACGATTCGACCGAAGCTGTAGCCGGTCCGAGGCATTAGACCAACGCTGAATCAGGGGCACTATGACGGATAACCCGGCTGTCCGCGTTACCATCAACGGCAATGTCTTTACACGCAGCGTAGAGCCGCGCTTGCTGTTGAGCGATTTCATTCGGCACGAGGCGGGCTTGACCGGCACGCACGTGGGATGCGAGCACGGCGTGTGCGGGGCGTGTACCGCTCTATTTGACGGCGAGCCGATGCGATCGTGCCTGATCTTTGCCGTACAGGCAGACGGCCATGCGGTCACGACCGTCGAAGGCCTCGGCGGCGAGTCCAATTTACACCCGCTCCAGTCGGCCTTTCGAGACGCGCACGGCTTGCAGTGCGGCTTTTGCACGCCCGGACTGTTGATGACGCTGGTCCGTTTTCTCGAGCTGGTCCCGGACCCGACCGAAGAGGACGTCCGCGCAGCGATCTCCGGCAATCTCTGTCGATGCACCGGCTACCAGAACATCGTCGACGCGGTCTTGCTCGCGGCAAAACGGAACGATCGGCGCGGGGACGCCGCGGGCGGGATCGCCGATGGCGGCGTGGCGTGAAATCGTCTTTCGATCTGGCGCCTGCACTCGAATTCCTGCGGGCATTAAAGACGCACAATGAACGGCCTTGGTTCGAGCAGCATCGTCGCGAGTACGAACGGGCCAAGGCGAGTTTCGAGGCTCTGGTAGACGCCTTTATCGCCGAGCTCAGGTCGATCGAGGATTTTGGCGACCTCAAGGCTGACGCGTGCTTGTATCGAATCAATCGCGATGTCCGTTTTTCAAAGGACAAGTCGCCGTACAAAATGCATTTCGCGGCGAACGTTGCATGCGGCGGCCGCAAATCTGACATGCTCGGCTACTATTTGCACATCGCGCCGGATGATGCAAGCCTGATTGCCGGCGGCTTGTACATGCCATCGACGGCTCAGTTGGACGCGTTTCGCCGCGCGATCGACCGCCGCGCGCGTGAGTTCAAGCGCGTCGTCGGCGCCAAAGAGTTTATCCACTATTTCGGTGCGATCGAGGGAGTTCGATTGAAGACCGCGCCGCAAGGTTACGCGCGTGACCATCCGGAGATCGATCTGCTCAGGCTCAAACAAATCGTCGCCAGCCATAGCCTCCCGGACACCCTGGTCACGTCGGACCGACTCTTGGCCCACGTCGTCAAGGCCGGCAAGGCGCTCAAGCCGTTCCTGGATTATCTCAATCAAGTAGAGGGAAAAACGAAATGAAAGACAAAGTGGACAAGACGGAACAAGAATGGCGAAGCCAGTTGACTCCGCAGCAATATCACGTGACTCGCGAAAAGGGGACCGAGCGGGCGTTCACGGGCGAATACTGGAATTCGCACGAGTCAGGCACTTTTCGCTGCGTGTGCTGTGGGCAAGAGCTCTTTGATTCGGACACCAAGTTCGAGTCGGGCTCGGGTTGGCCCAGCTTCTGGGCGCCCATATCGAAAGAAGACGTCGAGACCGAAGAGGACACGAGTTTCGGGATGAGGCGCGTCGAGGTCCAGTGCAGCCGATGCGGCGCGCACCTGGGCCACGTCTTCGACGATGGGCCCCAGCCCACCGGCCTGCGCTATTGTATCAATTCCGCGGCGCTCAAACTTCAAGGCAAGAGTTGATGGGGGACGAGCCTCAAAACCATGACCACCCGGTATTTTGGCGAGCGCGTCACGCGCAATGAAGATCCCCGCCTACTGACCGGCCACGCCGTGTTCGTCGACGACGTCGACCTGCCGGGAATGCTGCACGTCGCTTTTCTGCGCAGCAGCCACGCCCACGCGCGGCTGCTACGAGTCGACGCGGCCCGCGCCCGCCGGCGACCCGGCGTCAAGGCAGTCTATACCGCGGCGGACCTCGGCGACTACTGGCAGCCCGGTCCGCTGCTGGTGGCCCCGCCGCCGGTCAAAAAGCTGCACGCGTTCAACGATCGGACACAGGTCCCCCTGGCGCGCGACAAGGTCCGCCACGTGGGCGAGCCGGTTGGGATTGTCCGAAAGCCAGATTCGCGTGATCGCTCCGTTCATTGGCGGCGGGTTCGGTCCCAAGATCATGATGTTCTACCCGGAAGAACTGCTGGTCCCGTGGGCGGCGATGCAGCTCGGCCGCCCCGTCAAGTGGCTCGAGGACCGCCGGGAGAATTTCGTCGCGATGAACCACGAGCGCGAGCAGATTCACGACGCCGCGATCGCGTTGAGCAAGACCGGCAAAATCCTCGCGGTTCGGGACAGCTTTATGTACGACACGGGCGCCTACATGCCGTACGGCCTGACGGTGCCGCTCAACGCACAGTGCACGCTTCTCGGGATGTACAAAGTGCCGAACTATCACTCCGAGTTCGTCGCCGTCTATACCAACAAGACGATCGTCAGTCCCTATCGAGGCGCCGGCCGTCCGCACGGAGTGTTCGTGATGGAACGCCTGCTCGACCTGGGCGCAAAGGAGCTGGGCCTGGACCGGACCGAGATCCGCAAACGCAATCTGATCCAGCCGCACGAGTTCCCCTACGGCAACGAGATCATCTATCAGGACTTTGCGCCGCTCCAGTACGACAGCGGCAACTACCCAGAGGTGCTGTCCAAGGCCAAGGAGATGATCGACTACGACCGCTTTATTGCCGCCGAACAGCCGAGCCAGCGCGAGCAAGGCAAGCACGTTGGGATCGGGCTTGTCTGTTACGTGGAGGGGACCGGCATCGGCCCCTACGAAGGCGCTCGCGTTCACGTCGAGCCGACCGGCAAAGTAACGGTCGCCACCGGCGTCGGCACTCAGGGGCAGGGGCATTACACGTCGTTTGCGCAGGTGGCTGCCGATCAGCTTGGCGTGGACGTACGGGACGTTCGGATCGTCACGGGCGATACGGGGGAATTCAACTGGGGGACCGGCACGTTTGCCAGCCGCGGCGCCGTCGTCGCCGGCAATGCCGTCAACGAAGCCGCCAGGGCAGTGCGCGAAAAGGCGCTCGCGCTGGCAGCCGAGGTGCTGGACGTCTACGAAGGGGACCTCGAGATGGTTGGCGGACGCGTCCAGCTCAAGGACATGGCCCGGAAGGGAATCTCCCTGGGCGAGCTGGCCACCAAGGCCAACCCGCTGCGCGGCGCCGTCAAGCCGAATACCGAGCCGGGGCTGGAGGCGACGCGATATTTCGGTCCGCAAAGCGGGGTCACCTCCAACGGCGCTCACGCGATGATCGTCGAGGTCGATCCGGAGACGATGGAAATTCGCATCGTCAAGTACGTCGTCGTCCACGACTGCGGCAAAGTCATCAATCCGATGATCCTCGAAGGTCAGGTGCACGGCGGCGTCGCCCAGGGGATCGGCAACTCGTACTACGAACAGATCGTATACGACGAGAACGGTCAGCTCCTGAGCGGGTCGTTCATGGATTATCTGCTGCCGACCGCAATGGAGATCCCGCGCATGGATATCGGACACGTCGAAACGCCGTCGCCGTGGAATCCCCTGGGCGTCAAGGGCGCCGGCGAAGCCGGCGCTATCCCGGTCGGCGCACTCTTCGCGCAGGCGGTGGAAGACGCACTGGCAGATCTTGGCGTCGAGATACTGGAAATTCCAATCTCGCCCAATCGGCTGTTCGAGCTGATCCAAGAGGCGAAAGGGAAAAAGGAGAAATGAGCCAGAGACCGCGTATTTTTCAAATCAATGCATCCAAAGAAGGAGGAGTGCCCAAGCTCGCTTTGCGCGAGGCTGAGGTGGGCGTCCAAGGCATCGTCGGCAGCCGCGTGGCGAACCCCGAAGAACACGGCGGTCCCGAGCGCGCGCTCTGCCTCTACTCCCTCGAACGCATTCTGGCGTTGCAAGCCGAAGGGCATCCGCTCTTTCCTGGTTCGCTCGGCGAGAACGTTACGACCGTGGGTCTGGACTGGGACAAGATGGCGCCGGGCGTGCGGCTACGCATCGGCAAGGACATTCTGGTAGAGGTGACGCGGTACACGTCGCCGTGCACGACGATCAGCGCCTCCTTCCTCGAGGGTCATTACGAGCGGATCTCCCACAAGCTCAACCCCGGCTGGTCCCGCGTCTACGCGCGCGTGCTGCAGCCAGGCCACATATACATCGGCGACCCGCTCACATTGGTGGACTGAAGGAGCAGGCCGAATGAACATTGACCAGGCGAACGCCCAGGCGGTCGAGAGGATGATGCAAGCGCGGCCGGTCCTGATCGGGATCGGAAAAGCGAAGGATGTCATCCCGGGGATGCAGGACGATCTGCTGCTGCACGCCGGCCCTCCCATTGTCTGGGACCGGATGTCCGGACCGCTGCGCGGCGCCGTGATCGGCGCGCTGATTTTCGAAGGGCGCGCCGCTTCCAAAGGGGACGCAGTCAGCCTGGTCGAGCGCGGCGCCGTGCGATTCGATTCGTGTCACGCTCACGGAGCGGTGGGTCCGATGGCCGGCGTGATCTCCCCGTCGATGGCGGTTTACGTCGTAGAGAACAAGACGCACGGGAATCGCGCCTACTCAGGCTTGAACGAAGGGTACGGCAAGGTCTTGCGCTACGGCGCCTACGGCGAGGACGTTCTGACCCGGCTTAGATGGATGAACGACGTTATGGCGCCGCTGCTCGCCGACGCGATCGATGCAAGCGGCGGCGTCGACATCAAGGCGCTGATCGCGGAAGCGCTCCATATGGGAGACGAAGGACATAACCGGCTCAAGGCCGGCTCGATCCTCTTCCTGCGCTCGCTCGCGCCCTATCTGGCGCGATCGGCCAGGTCCGCGGCCGGGACGACGCTGGAGGACGTCCTCCGCTTTATGGGCGATACGGCGCTTACGAGCCTGAATCCGGTCATGGCCTCTTGCAAGGCAATGGCAGACGCGGCGCACGGAATCGCCGACAGCACCATCGTGACCGCGATGGCGCGGAACGGTACCGACTTTGGGATTCGCGTCGGCGGCCTCGGCGACCGATGGTTCACCGCGCCGGCCGACGTTCCGGTCGGGCTCTATTTCCCCGGGTTTCAGGCGCAGGACGCGAATCCTGACATTGGCGACAGTACGATCACCGAGACCGCCGGCATCGGCGGGTTCGCGATGGCCGCGGCGCCGGCCGTCGTCAATTTCGTGAGCGGCACGCCGCAGGACGCGATCAATGCGACTCTGGAAATGTACGAGATCACGTTCGCCGAGCATCAGTACTTTACCGTGCCCTATCTCGGTTTCCGCGGCACGCCGGTCGGCATCGATATTCGCAAGGTGGTCGAAAAGGGGATCACGCCGCGCGTCAATACCGGCATCGCGCACAAGGACGCCGGCGTCGGCCAGATCGGCGCCGGTCTGGTCCGTCCTCCCATGGCGTGCTTTGAACAGGCGCTGCTTGCCTTCGCGGAGCAGGCGCAAGCTGCAGACAACTCTAACGAGGAGACCCGATGAAGATATACGATCTCTCCCAGCCACTCAACCAGGACTGTTCGTTCTGGCCGTTCTATCCACCGTTCGAGGTCAAGTATATCAAGCGCAAGGCGGAGCAAGGCGTCAACGCGCAGTATATCCAGACCTCCAACCACATGGGGACGCACCTGGATGCCCCGCGGCATTTCGTGACCAAAGGCAAGACCATCGACCAGATCCCCATCGAATGGTGCTATGGGCCGGGCGTCATTGTCGACCTGAGCGATATGCTCGGCGAGCTCGATCTATTTCGACCCGAAGACATCGAGAAGCGGGCTGAGGTGCGCGAAGGAGACATTCTCTTCATCCATACCGGCTGGCACAACTATTCGTTCCTCAGCGACGAGGCGGACGAAGAAAAGTACATTCACCGGCATCCCGGGCCGCACCACAGCATCTGCGACTGGCTGCTGAAGAAAAAGATCCACATCTGGGGCGTCGACATGATCTCGACGGACCACCCGATGAACCTCCCGATCGGCCGTTTTCTCGGTCGGGGCGGACTGGAGCATTGGCAAAAGGTCCGCAAGCAGGTCGAGTCCAAGTTCGGCGCGGACAAGGTCGACGAGCTTTTTCCTGAATCCGCGTACCAACTGACGCACAACGCGCTTTTCCCGCACGACTGCATCCACGTGGAAAACCTTGGCGGCGACATCGGACTGAAAGAACTGCACAACAAACGGATCACCCTCGGGGCTTTTCCCTGGAAATTCAAAGGAGGCGAGGCGGCGTTCTGCCGTGCCGTCGCGTTCGTCTAGCCTATGACAGTCATCCAAGCGAGATCGATCGGCGAGCCGCTCGCCCTCTGGCTCGAACAATGTCAAACGTCGCGCGTGATCGCGCGTTTTGAGTCGACGCTGCAGCTGCTCGGAGAAGACGACCAGGTGTGGGGGATCACCGTCAACGCCAACCCCGGTCCGTTCCGCATGGTCGTGCCATTGCTGCCGGCCTGGAAGTTGGGCACACGGGTCAAGTGCGAGCCATCGGGTCAGACGCCGCACGAGGCGAGCTTTCTCCCGCCGTCGCGCGGCGCTCTCGTCGGACCCGGCGGGGCGCTCCAATGGGATGCCGACGCGCTGTGGGACCCGCGCCCCAATCGTCGGCCGTTGAACGCCGACGAGCGGCGCACGGCGATGCAGCAGCTCGCGGAATTGATCGAAGGGCTGAATCTGCCTGAGGTACACGGATTCTGGGATTCACTTGCCGAAGCGTGGGATGCGTTCACCGATGCGCTGCGGCGTCAGGACGCCAGCACGCTCCAGGCCATGCTCAGGCAGCTGATCGGACAGGGGCCCGGCCTCACACCCACCGGCGACGATTTCGCGCAGGCGATGCTGGTGACGCTCCGCACCGGCGATGACTCTGATCGCGCCGCATTCCGAACCCTCGCCTCGGCCATCACCGCGTATCTACCCGATACGACCCTGATGAGTCGGTCCTTTTTGGAAGAGGCGCTGCACGGCTGGGCGTTCGGGCCGCTCAAGACACTGCTCGAGGCGCTGCCGCAAGTGCCCTCCGACGCGGTTCGGCAA
>JAMCRS010000346.1:0-1142 GCA_023380675.1 Chloroflexota bacterium | reverse complement strand
TGCTGATGGGCATTTCGTATGAATCTCGTTGACCTGTTCTCCATTCCGTTCGGGTCGCGTGCATCGAAGACAGCCATTCGGTTCCAGGGCGCCGCAGTCACCTTCGCCGAACTGGACGCCCAGTCCAACCGTGTCGCTCACGCGTTCGAGCGCCTCGGACTCGCGCGCGGCGACCGCGTAGCGTTTTACCTCGGCAACAGCCTCCAATTCGTATACGCCTATCTGGCGAACCTCAAGCAAGGACTTGTCACGGTACCGATAAACACCCAGTACCGTGATACCGAGATCGACCACATCGTCCAGGACGCCGAGCCGCGATTGCTCGTGACCGATCGACCTCAATGGCCCGTAGTCGAACCCCTGCGGGCGCACCTTGGCTCGGTACAGCACGTGCTTTTCGCCGAAGAGCTCGATGCGGCTGTCGCGAGCGAATCTGCCTTGCCGGTCCGTACGCGCGTAGACGGCGATGACCTGGCGATGATCATGTATACGTCCGGCACCACCGGCCGGTCCAAGGGCGCGATGATCTCCCACAACAACCTCGCAGCCAACATCACCGGGCTCGTTTCGGCATGGGCGTGGACCGCGGGCGACGTCCTCTTGCTGACACTGCCGCTCTTTCATATGCATGGGCTGGGAGTTGCTTTGCACGGCGCCCTGACGACCGGCTGTACGACCGTGCTTCAGCCGTTCGCGCCGGCGATGTGCTGGATGCATTGAGCCGCGATGCGATCACGCTGTTCATGGGTGTGCCGACGATGTACGTGCGGCTGATCGAGGAAGCCCGTCGGCGTGGGATGACGGACGTGAGGGTTCCCCAGATGCGCCTCTTTGTCTCCGGTTCGGCGCCCTTGAGCGTCGAAACCTTTGAGCAGTTCGAGCAGCTCTTTGGACATAAGATTCTCGAGCGATACGGCATGACCGAGACGGCGATGAATATGTCGAACCTCTATGCGGGCGGGCGCATTCCCGGCACCGTTGGCGTGCCCCTCCCGGGAGTCACGGTGCGCGTCGGCGACGAGCAGGGCCGGCCGGTTGCGGACGGAGAGGTCGGCGAAATTCTCCTGCAAGGCTCGAATGTATTTCGCGGCTACTGGCGCGCGCCCACAAAGACCGCCGAAGCATTCGTGACCGACGAACAA
>JAMCRS010000345.1 GCA_023380675.1 Chloroflexota bacterium | reverse complement strand
CGAAGATGCGCAAGCGCGGCGGAGGGAAGACGCCAGCGCGTCCAAAAGCGGTGCGTAGCACCGCGCCATCGAGGCACGAGCGGGGCGAGGGGCTGGGTGGGCAAGCGATGTCGGGCGTACAAGGACCCCAGGGTACCCCTCTACGCTAGGATCTTTGCAGCGTGCGTCATCGGATATGCGTTCAGTCCGATCGACCTGATCCCAGACGTGATCCCGGTGCTGGGATACCTCGATGACCTCGTAATCGTTCCTCTCGGAATCGCGATCGCCGTGAAGATGATTCCTCCCGACGTGATGGTAGACTGCCAGGAAAGATCACGGTTGCTCGCGGCACAGCAAAGACCGGTGAACAAGGCAGCCGCAGTTGTCGTCGTTGCCATCTGGATCGCCCTGGCGGCGCTCGCCGTCACGGTTCTCCTCCGTCAAATGGCATACTGAATGGTGGGAACTCGACCCAACTTTACCTCAGCAGCATTAGGCTGCTGGCTTTACCGCAGCAGCATTAGGCTGCAGAGGGGCAGGCAGATGATTCGAGGATCGTCGATACGGGGTTCATCCGTTTGGGTTACGAGCAGCCCAAACGGCGCGTTGTACGCAGCCTTTTCGAGGAACGTCCGCAGCCCTTCCGTGTCCGCGAGCGCGTCGATCCGGCGGCGGTATTTGATCTCGACGGGGATTCGCAGCACGCCGATCGTCATCACATAGTCGATCTCGGGCTCGCGGGGCCGCGCCGGGAAATGCGCGAGGTCCAAGCCTCCGATCGTGGCCAGCATTGCGCCCGCCGCGCTTTCGGCCACGCGCCCGGCCAGGTCCGTCAAATGCGGCGAGCGCTCCAACGCTTCCGGCGCCAGCGGAACGATCTCCTGGAGCCAGCTGGCGCGCAGCCCGTGGTCCACCAGGCAGATCTTGGGCGAGCCCCGCTTTTTCTTCAGCCGGATCTCGAGCGGCTCGATCAGACGTATCAGTAGCGAGTTGGCCAGAACTTGAACGTATTGCTGAACGCGCACCGTTCCCACATTCGCGTGGAGCGAGCGCTGCGCCTCGCGGGCAAAGAGCGCGGCATCCGGCGACTGGCCGATGTACCGGCAAGACAGGCGAAAGAGCTCCTCCAGCAGCGCCGGATCACGTCTGCGGCCGCGGTCCCCTACTCGCAGGTCGTGCTGTATCACCCGCTTGATCACCGTGTCGTTGAGTTGATCCGCGATCTGCGACCAGGCAATTTCGCGTGCCCGGTGGGCGAGCGGGTACGCGCCCCGGTCGGAAAAATATCGGAACGCGGCATCCCTCACCTTGCGCACACGCGCCCCGTGCTCCTTCAGGTCGATCCAAAAGTCCTTCTGGGTCAACGGCTCCAGACCGTTGTCCTGAAGAAACGCCGGCGGCATCTCCAGGCCTTGAAACTGCCCGATCTCGGTAAGCGACAGCGTGCCGGCTTCGATCGACGTGATCCGGCCGGCCAGGCTGTCGCGCCCCAGTTCGATCCGCAGCGCCGAGCTCCCCGTTACGACCGCCTGCACCGTCGCGGCGTCCACGAGCGACTTTGCCTGCGGCGCCCAATCGCTCAGATTCTGTATTTCGTCGAAAAAGAGGTAGGCCGGCTCATTCCGGCGAGCGGATTCATTCAGCGTGGCTTTCAGGATCACGCGCTCGTACCAATCGACGATTCGCAAGATCGGCTCTTCGAGCTTGCCGAGCGCCGGAATCTCGTCGAACTGGACGCGTAGAATGCGCGTGGGACTCACGCCTTCGAAGAGCAGATCCTCGATCAGGTGGAGCTGCGCGGTCGTCTTGCCGATCTGCCGCGGGCCGCGCACGACCACGATCGGCGCCAAACCCTGCTGCAGTCGCCGACGCATCATGCCGACGAGCGAGCGACGGGTGAGGGGCAAAACCGGTCCGGCCTTGGCCTCCCACCACGGATTCAAGCGCATGAGGTCACGGACAAGGTCCGGCGACAATTTGAGTTCCTGGACTGGCAGATTCTGGCTCATTTGCCGGATCATTATAACACGACCTCGCAACCCGGGGTAACGCGAGGAGAATGTGCGTCATCACGGTGCCGCCACCGCCGGCCGAATGGGTGACCGCGCTGGCGCGCGAACCCGCCGGCGTGCAGCAGCCGCGTCTCCCGTTTCGATTTGCTCTTTCCTCCGCCTTCGACTATAATACCGGCTTGGACATTGATTCACGCGAACCGTCGACTGTGATGGCTCGCGAATAATCACGCCTCCCGATCCCGCGAGGTGTGCCGTGCGCCCCGCAGGCGGCACGGTTCTCGCGGGAGCCGAAGGAGGCGGTCGCCCGGCGGAAATTCAAAGCGCCGCCGGGACAAAACACACGACGTCTCGCCAAGCGCCGGGCCCGCCGGCTCGCGGCGATGCGTCAGGAGGTATTCGCACGTGTCAGTCCTACCCATGAAGTCCTTGCTCGAAGCCGGCGTCCACTTTGGCCACCGCACCGGTCGCTGGCATCCGCGGATGCGCCAGTTCATTTTCACCGAGCGCAACGGCATCCACATCATCGATCTCCAACAGACGATGGGGCGCCTGGAAGAAGCGTACAATTTCGTCCGCGATACCGTCGCCGACGGCGGCACCATTCTCTTCGTCGGAACCAAGCGGCAGGCGCAGGAATCCGTCGCGACCGAAGCCGCGCGCTGCGGAATGCCGTACGTCAACGTCCGTTGGCTCGGCGGCACGCTCACCAACTTTCGCACCATCCGCTCGCGCATCGACTATCTGGTCAAGCTCGAGGAGCGGCAGGCGAGCGGCGATCTTGACAAGCTTTCCAAGAAGGAAGCGCTCACGCTGACGCGCGAGCTCAACAAGCTGCAGGTGCGGCTCGGCGGATTGAAGGAGATGCGCCGGCTGCCCAAGGCGCTCTTCATCATCGATACGCGGCACGAAGAGAACGCGATCAGCGAGGCGGTCACGCTCGACATTCCGATCGTGGCCATGTGCGACACCAACTCGAATCCCGAGCCGATCACCTACCCGATTCCGTCGAACGACGACGCGATCCGCGCGATCAAACTGATGACCGGCAAGATCGCCGACGCGGCGATCGAAGGCAAGAATATCCGCGGCGTCATCGCCGCGGAAGCGGAAGAGGCGACCGGCATCCCGGCGCCCATGGAAAGGGCTCCGGTCCGCGCAGCGCCGGCAAGTGCGACGCCGCCGGCTCAAGTCGCGGCCGAGAGCGAACCGCCGACCGAAGAGGTCGAACCCGCAAGTGAAGCCTAAGGAGCCCCGGCATGGCCAACGCACAACAGATCAAGAAACTACGTGATATGACGGGCGCCGGCGTTCTGGACGCCAAGCGCACGCTGGAAGAGTTCGACGACGATTTCGACAAATCGCTCGCCGTGCTCAAGGAAAAAGGGCTCAAAACGGCAGCCAAGAAGACGGAGCGCACCGCCAAGCAAGGGCTGGTCGAGACCTACGTGCACGCCGGCGGCAAGATCGGCGTCATGCTGGAGATCAACTGCGAGACCGATTTCGTGGCGCGCAACGAGGTGTTCAAGGAGCTCGCCCACGACCTGGCGCTTCAGGTCGCCGCTCTCGGAGCCCAGTACGTCAAGCTGGAGGATACCCTCGCGAGCGTCGTCGAGGAGCAAAGGAAGATATTTGCGGATGCGGCCCGGGCGGAAGGCAAGCCGGCGAACATCGTCGACAAGATCGTTCAGGGCAAGCTCGAGAGCTTTTACGACGAAGCCTGCCTGATGAGGCAGAAATACGTCCGGGACGAATCGGTCAAGATCAGCGAACTGGTCACGCAGGCCGTAGCCAGGCTCGGAGAGAACATCGTCATTCGCCGCTTCGCCCGGTTCGAATTGGGAGGAGCCTGAGCTCAGTTCAAGGGGAAAGGAGCGGCAGCCCGGGACCGATTTCCCCTTTCGTTGTCCGGTTGCCGCGTCGAGCGCGGACCGAGGCCGCCGACCAGCGCCGATCCTCCCGTTCCGTGCACGTCTGAATCCGCTGTGACACAATCCATCGAATCGTGGACGAGGGGGAGATGAGGGAACCGCAGAGGAAACGCGTTCTGTTGAAGCTGGGCGGCGAAGCGATGTCCGGTCAAGGGCAGAACGGGATCGATCCCCAGGCCATCGCCTATCTCGCCGACGAGATCCAGGCCGTCAAGACGCACCCCGTCGAGGTCGCCATCGTCATCGGAGGGGGAAACTTTTGGCGCGGCAACGATCCCTACGCGCAGAGCATGGATCGCGCCGCCGCCGATTACATCGGGATGCTGGGGACGGTGATGAACGCGCTCGCGCTGCAGGAAGCGCTGGAGGCCCGCGGTGTGTTCACCCGGGTGCAGACCGCGATCGAGATGCGCGCGATCGCCGAGCCGTACATCCGCCGCCGCGCGATCCGCCACCTCGAAAAAGGGCGCGTCGTCATCTTCGGCGGCGGGACCGGCAACCCCTTCTTCACCACCGATACCGCCGGCGCGCTGCGCGCCAAGGAGATCGACTCGCACGTCCTGCTCAAGGCCACCAAGGTGGACGGCGTGTACGACAAAGACCCCATGAAGTTCAAGGACGCCAAGAAATTCGAGCGCATGACGTTCGACGAGGCGATCCTGATGGAGCAAGTCCAGGTAATGGACGACACGGCCTTTGCGCTCTGCAAAGAGCACAACCTTCCCATCGTCGTCTTCAATCTTTCGCAGCCGCGCGCGATCGAGCGCGTCGTCCTCGGCGAGTCGATCGGCACCTTGATCGCAAAGTGAACGCCAAGAGCGTCACCGTTACCGATGCAAGCCTGATCGTAGATCTGACGGACGGGCGAACGATTTCGGTTCCACTCGCGTGGCATCCGCGCCTCCTTCACGCCCGTCCGGCCGAGCGCGTAAATTGGACCTTCGTCGGCGACCAAGAGGGAATCCATTGGCCGGACGTCGACGAGGACATCAGCGTCGAGAACCTGATCATGGGCCAGCCGTCCGGCGAGAGTCAGCGCTCTTTCAAGAAATGGTTGGAAGGCCGCCGTCCGTGACTGCGGAGACTCAACGAGCGCGTGAGCGCTGCTCGAATAACAACTCTGCGGGAGTTGCTAGATGATTGACGATGTCAAAGCCGACGCCGAAAACAAGATGAAAAAGACGATCGACGCGCTCAAGCGCGAGCTGATCGGAATCCGCACCGGCCGCGCCACGCCGGCGCTGATCGAGCCTCTGCGGGTAGAGTTCTACGGCTCGCCGACGCCGCTCCAGCAGATCGCCGCGATCGCCGCGCCCGAGGCGCGCTTGCTGACCATCAAACCGTACGACCCGGCGACCCTCAGCGCGATCGAAAAGGCGATCCTGAAATCGGACCTCGGTCTCACGCCGATGAACGACGGCAAGCTGATCCGCCTTTCCATTCCCGCCCTGACCGAAGAGCGCCGCCGCGACCTAACCAAGGTGGTGCACAAGCACGCCGAGGAGGCGCACGTCGCCTTGCGCAACGTCCGGCGCGACGCGCTCAAAGACCTCGAAGACCTGGAAAAGGAAAAGATGATTTCCGAGGACCAGCATTTCAAGGGCAAAGAAATGCTGCAAGAAGTGACCGATCGCTACATCGCCCAGGTCGACCAGGTCTCCAAGTCCAAAGAAGCCGAAATCATGGCGGTCTAACCTCCCGAAGGAGGTTCAACCCCCTTCGGGAGGTTGGACCGCCATCGGTCCATCTACCATGTCCACCGACAAGAGCGCTCTAACCAAAGTCCCCGTCCACATCGCCATCATTATGGACGGCAACGGACGCTGGGCCAAGCAACGCGGGCTGGACCGCAACGAGGGGCACCGCGCCGGCGTGGGCAACATGCGGCGCGTCCTCGAAGGCGCGGTCGAG
>JAMCRS010000344.1 GCA_023380675.1 Chloroflexota bacterium | reverse complement strand
TATTGCGCCGTCCCGGTGCGGGCGGAGGTCAGCTCCACGTCATTCTCCGGCGCGCCCGCGGGGACTCGGCTGTCCGAGCTGAGGACGGTTGCGAATTGCGGGTTCACCAGCGTCACGCGCCCGCCGATACTCTGGGCGTAGGAACTTACGAGGCTGTCGACCGAGCGGCTGCCCGGGGGCACGTTTCCATCCGGGCGCTCGAGCGGGTCGCGCAGGGCGTTCGCGATGATGTTGGACTGGAGCGAGAGCTCGCGCTGCGCCTGCTGGATGCTTTCGTCGGCGAGCCGCTGGCCGGTCCAGGCGATGACGCCGCCGATGCCGACCGCCATCAGCGTCACGTAGGTGAGCAGAAGTCGGGCGGCCAGACTCTGGGGAATCCAGTTACTGCGTGTCATGGTCCGGGTCCGCGAAACGATATCCGTGCCCGCGCACGGTTTGAATGTAGCGGGGCGCGTTCGAATCCTCTTCGATCTTTTCGCGCAGCCAGCGGACGTGGACGTCGAGGGTACGCGGGTTGCCGATCCACTCCTGGCCCCACACGCGATCCAACAACTCTTGGCGCGACAACGCTTCGCCCATGTGTTCCATCATGAATGCCAGCAAGTCAAACTCGCGCGGCGACAACTCGAGCGGACGGCCGCGATGCCGGACCTGGCGGGCGGTCCGGTCCAATAGCAGATTGCCGACGGTCAGCTGCTCAACGGGGGACAACCCCTCGCCGCGGTCCAATTCGCGGCGCCGGACGACGGCGCGGACGCGCGCGAGCAGTTCGCGAAAACTAAAGGGCTTTACAATATAGTCGTCCGCGCCCAGTTCCAGCCCCATGACGCGATCCATCTCCTGTCCACGCGCGGTGAGCATCAGGACGGGCGTGGCGGACTCGCCGCGCACCGTCCGGCAAACGGAAAAGCCGTCCATATCCGGCAACATCACGTCGGGCAGGATCACGTCCGGATGCTCGGTCCGGGCGATTGCGAGCCCGGCAGCGCCGGTCCCCGCATACGAGACCTGGAACCCCTCACTCTTGAGTCCAAAGATGAGGGGTTCGGCAATGCCTTCGTCGTCTTCGATCAAGAGCACGCGGGTGGACTGGGAATTTACGGAGGCCATCACGGAGCAGTATACTCCGATTGGCGCGCGCCAGCAAAAGCGTTGTCGCGCCGGGCTCCGTCACCCATTCCGCGCCGCGCGAAAGGGCAGTCGAACTCAGGCGCGGTCCTAGCCGCCCGGCGCGAGCGACGGCGACATGGCCATCACGCGATAGATGGTGAACAAGAAGACAACCGCCGTGGTCATTGCGTAGAACAGAAGCATGCCGGGATTCGTCGTGTCGGAGCCGGCGAGTAAGGCGTGGACGGTCACCAGGGCATAGACGACGAAACTGCCGTAATGGATCGATCGCCAAAGACCGTATCCGATCCGCTTGCGGAAGTAGAAGCTGAACGCAACCGGCACCAGAAGATAAAATCCGAGCTGTCCGAGGCCAACCCAAAAAGGTTGATAGTTCGCGCTGGCAAACGGGACGACGATCTGTAACAGCGAGTACTTGACGTATTGGTCGCCCAGGAGAACCAGGCTGTGAAAGAGAGCGAACGCAAAGCCGAGGAGCGCGGTGAACTGATGCAGGTCGACGGCCGTGGGACCACCGGGCCAGACGCGGGCCAATTTGTTCGTGACGACCAGGCCGAAGACGATCGATAGCCACAACAGCACATAGGATACGATTCCGCCGACCCGCGCGAGGTCCCAATAGGCCTGGGGAGTGGGGCCGACGAGCGACTGAGTTAGCGCCGGCAGCCACGATTCCATAGCCAGGATCGCGCCGACGGTACCGACGGCCACCGCGAACAGGGCCGCGAGCGCGCTGGAGAGCGGAACGACCGCTTCGGTCGAATCGAACTCTTGGAGGTTGGTCAATCGATTGGACATGGTTCAGCTCCAGGCCGGGACGGCAGAGTTTTCGATCAGAGCGAGCGACTCGCTCCATACGTAATCATCGAACCGGCGGCTGCGAACGGTCTCGCCGGTCTCGCGAACGAGCAGGCCGGCGAACTCATCGCGCTGGTCGAGCCAGGCGATACCACGCTCGCCGCCCAGGATGAAGGCGACCTTGGCGGCCATTTCGGCTTGGCGCGCAGTGGGCGCGATCACGCTCGCTGCCAGGACGTCGGTGATCGCCGGCTCGCCGGTGTCCGGGTCGACAATGTGATGGGCCGGCGCGCCGTTGTGGTACCAGCGGCGATAGTCACGCCCGGAGGTGGCGACCCCGCCCTCGCGCACCATGAGGAGCGCCAGGTCGGATTCGGGGCGGAGCGGATTGGCCACGGCAATAGGCCAACGCTGACCGTTCGCCAATGCTCCGCTCACGGAAATGTCTCCGCCGGCGTCCACGAGCGCAGGACCGTACGCGCTGAGCCGGCGGACTGCCTGATCGGCGGCCCAACCCTTGGCTATGCCTCCCAGGTCCAGGTGCATCCCGGCCGGCACGCGAACGGTCTGCGCGATCGGGTCCAACTCGATAGCGCGCCAATCGCCGGCCGGCGCCGGTCCGGCCGAGAGTGAGCGATCCGCGTCCAGCGATTCAAAGGAGCGATCGTAGCCGGCCGCTTGGAGCGCGTCGAGCACGGCGGGTGTGACCACCCCGCCGCTCGCATGTGCGGCGTCGAGCGAGCACTGCAGAACCAGAAACATCACGTCGCCGATCGGTACGACTTGCCCGGACTGCCGGTTGAGCCGGCTGAGCTCGCTCTCCGGCCGAAAGCGGCTTAGACTCGACTCCCACCGCTCAAACCATGCGGGCACTAGCGCAACCGCGCCTGCCGCGGGAGCCTCGTCGGAGTCGACGAGCGCGATCATTTGACATCCCATCGCCCTGAATTCAATGCGCTGCATTTTCCCTTCCTACCTCGAAGACCGAGTCCGCGCGAATGAGCGGAACTGGACGGAAGGTGCGACAGACTGCTGCAGCGCCTGCTGCGATGTTCCAATCGAAGTCGTCTGGTCAGAAACGGCTGCCGGGATGCTGGATGCGTTGACATTCGTCGTCGTACTCTGGACCTGGCCGGCGGCAAGTATGCCCCAACCGCCGAGCGTGGCGCCGAGCGAACTCAACATGATCAAGGCTTTGATCGCACTGGTATCTTTGCGTGTAGACGTAGTTCGAGTGTACTTTGGACTGCTCATCGTGATTTCCCTGCTATCCTTGTTTAGATTGTTCTTCGCCGACGCGGCTGTTCACCTCGACTCGCCCGCCATTCGCCTCTGCGATAGAGCGAACGAGCGAGAGGCCCAAGCCGACGCCGCCCTCCCGGCGCGAGCGCGCCCGGTCCACGCGATAAAAGCGATCGAAGATGTGGGGGAGCGCGTCCGGGGGTATGCCGGCGCCGGTGTCCGCGACGCTGATTTCCAGGCAGCTGTCCACTTGCCGCGCCGCCAGGGTGACGGTCCCATTTCCGTGGGCATACTTGATCGCGTTGTCGAGCAGGTTTCGTACCAACATAGCCATCTGCTCGGGATTCGCCCGCAGACGGGTCAGGTGGTCCGGCACGTCGACCACGAGTTGGACTCCCTCTTGCTGGGCCAACGGCGCCAGCGCGTCGGCCAGCTCGTGGAGGAGCCGCGCCGGCTCGAGCGACATGCGCGGCGCCTCGGCTCCTTCTTCGACCGTGGCGAGCGCGAGCAGATGGTCCACCAATCGCTGCAAGAAACCGACGTCGCGCTCCATCTGGGCGAGGTAACGCTCCGTCAACTCCGGATCGTTCCGTCCGTGAGTCCGCAGCATTTCCAGGCGAAGGCGCAGGCTGGTCAGCGGGGTGCGCAGCTCGTGCGCGGCGTTGTCGACGAACGCCCGCTGCTGTCCGATCATTTCCTGGACGCGTTCGGCCATGCGGTTGAAGGCAACGCCCATGCGCCGAATCTCGCCAGGACCCCCCGGCGCCACGCGTTCGTCCAGGCGTCCCGCGGCGATCTGCTCGCTGGTGGCGGTCAGGTTCTGAACGGGAACCGCGATCTGCCGCGCGAGGACGGCGCTCGCAATCACGGTGACCAAGAGGATGGCGCCGGCAATGCCGAAGAGGCTGAGCCAGGTCTGCTGCATCGCCGCGTAGAGGGGCGCCATGGGAACGGACAGTTGGACAAATCCCAGCGGCTCCCGGCGATCGGAAACGACCGGCGCGGCGACGAAGAGCCGCACCTGTTTCGTCCACTCATCCAGCCGGATGTCGTATTGCGCCGTCCCGGTGCGGGCGGAGGTCAGCTCCACGTCATTCTCCGGCGCGCCCGCGGGGACTCGGCTGTCCGAGCTGAGGACGGTTGCGAATTGCGGGTTCATAGCATCGCAATATCTTT
>JAMCRS010000343.1 GCA_023380675.1 Chloroflexota bacterium | reverse complement strand
TTTTTCTGCGCGAGCTTTTGCGCGGTGCTGGCATAGTCCCAGCCGCTGTCCGCGCTGTTCTCCAAGACGAGGACGTCCAGCTCCGTGACGGAGGCGAGCGCCGTCACCGCGATCTCGATCCAGGCGCCGTTCGCCGGCGTCTTGGCGGTCTTGACGGCATGGTCGCTGTAACCGTCCGCCGCGAGCGCCTGCTCGTCGCTGAAAAGTAAATTCGCGTCAAACATCTTCCCTCCTTTATCAACGTTCCAACGTTCGGTGGCACGTCCGTGGCTCGTTGCCTTCGGCAACGAATAATGGTCGTGCCACCGCGTTCCAACGTTCGAACGTTCACGCCGCTGCCACCCGAAAGCCCTTGACGCGGCAGATGCAGTACTGCGACAGGTTGAACAGGCCGACCGGCCAGTCGATCCGGCGCAGCAGCTGCGGCCCGCCTTCCATCTCGTTTCCGTTCAGCGGATCGTACGGCTTGGGCGACTTGCCGGCGAGCTGAATGCCGTGGAGACCGTCGTCCATGTCCATGCGGGCGACGTAGAGCGAAGTGCAGTCCGCCCCGCCGTCGCCGGGATTCTCCGTGTTCGAGATGATCTCGGTGCTCTTGTCGCTGCGGAGCCCCACGTCGACGAAGGGCACGCCGGCGAAGGACGCCCACTGTTTGCCGTAGGCATCCGTCGTCGTATCGAGCAGGCCCAGCCGGCGAAGCACGCGTCCGAGCCCCAGCCACACGGTCTCGTTGCAAAAGATGTGGGTCGCGCCGTCGACGTACTTGATCGCCTGATGCAGCACGTCGACGAAAAAGTTCTCCTCGGCCGCGCCTTTGAGGATCGGCAGACCGTCGCCGGCGTCGACGGTGTTGTAGCAGTCGACGGACATGCGCGCCGGCATGTTGCTCACGCGTTTCTTGATCCCCTCGAACGTGTCCGGGTCGGTCCCCTGATCGCCGTTGACGAACGCGTCGTTGAAGGCAAATGCGACCGCCTTGGCCTTCATCTGCATCTGCGTGATCAGCGGGTCTTCGTAGGTGTTCTTGGCCTGGCTGAGCACGCGGTCCACCTTGACGTCGCCGCCGAGAATCGAAAGGGTCTCGACGATGTTCTCGGTGGTGCCGGTGCCCTCCGTGTAGCCTTCGCCGATCTTGCGGAAGGCGGCGGTCGGGACGGTCTGCCAGCGGGTGCCTCCCACCTGCAGTCCGTCCACGTTGTCGAACTTACAGACCTTGAACAGGTCGGAGAACCGGAGCAGGTCGGCGATAAAGCCCTGGCTGATCGGGTCCTTCGCCTGTTTGAAATAGTCGACGAGTGTCACTGCCATGATCCTTCTCCTTCGTTCGAACGTTTCAACGTTCGAACGTTCCAACGTTCTGACGTTCTAACGCCCACTCAGCCCCTTGCGGTAGAGCTCGCGCGACTCTACGGTATACGGGTTCAGGTTGTTCGTGTCCGCGGCGCTCCCGCCGCGCGGGGGAGGGGTCAGCGCGCCCTGCTGCTCCGCCGAGCGCACGGCGGACCGGGACTGTTCGTACTCCTTCATCCATTCCACCTTCATGGCGTCCTTGCGGGCCGCGATCTCCTTTTCGGCCTTGACGCGCGCGATGATCGCGGGAAGCCGGTCGTACGCCACGCTGCCGCGTGCGAGCTCCGGGATTTCGGCCGGCGTCAAGCCGCTGTCGCGGATCATCTGCATCCCCGCGGCGTGCCAGTCGAACCCACGCGGCGCCGCCGGCGCGTTGCGCGGCTCGCGTTCTTCGGCGCCGAGCTGCGCGGCGCGTTCCAGCAGCATCTCGGTTTTGGCCTGGCGAGCGGACTGGGCGTCCATCAAGCCGCGCCGGACGGCCGAATCGATCCCCCGCATTTCGGGAGCCAGCTCGCGCATCAGGTTGGCGAACCGCTTGTCGCTGGCGCTCTGGGCGAATCTCTCAAGCCGTCCCTCGAACTGCTGAGCGACCTCGGGGAGCGCGCTCGAAAGACCTTCGCGCACGATCGCCGCGACGTCGTCGCGGTTGAGCGGCGCGGCCGGTTCGGACGATTGGGCTGACGCATGCGCCGCAAGCGACTCCGGCGCTGCGGGCGGCGTTGACTCTGCGCCTGTGTGGCTCGTGGAAGCGCCGGAAGGCGCTCCGGAACCAGGGACAGCCGTGTTGTCGTCGTTTGCCATTTCGCTTACCTCCTCCGGGTGGTTGTAAAACTCGCGATGTGAGAAAATCGTTTGAAAAGTTCGCGGTGCCGGCCGACTTGGGCCGGTCCGTCAATACGCGATATGCTTCCATCCTTGACTGCCGCGTTTGGCTTCCAGCGCACAACCTCGACTCTTTGGCAGAACACACGGGCCGTGCAAAGACTCCGTGCAGGGGTCTTCGCTAAGCATCTCGCTGACCGACGCAGCCTACTGTGGCGGCGCATACCAGTACTTCGGATACTTTGGAGGCCCGATAGTAGTCACCGGGCGGAGATGTTGAGTCTCATACCACTCCAGGAATTTCCGCACCTCTTCCAGCGAAAGATCCGGGTTGGTCTTGTCAAACGGATAGATTGGGATACGTAGGAGTGGGTCTGGATCAGTCCGAACGTACGGCTGTCGCATGATCCGTTCCAGTTCTTCGTCTGTAAGCGGTGGAAGTCGCCCCAAAGAATACGGCAATGGCGGTTGCATGACGGACGTGTGCGGCTGGTCTTGGTTGTCAAGCCTTGATTTCACGAACCCACGCATGGCATTGAGGGCTGCATCAAAGAACGGTGAGTCCATGATCGACTCGCCAAGTTTCCCCGATCCAAAAATAGCGTCAATACCTTTTCCGAGCCGCCGGAACGCGGCTTGGTGCGGTAGCTTACCCGAGAACAGAAGTAGAGGGTTGAGAATCTCTCTCCCGGCGTATTCCAAAACGGCATCCTGGTTCAGCTGGATTGCCTGGTCCCAGGTCAAGCCATGCACGACGACGTCCTGGAGTGCCTTGACCTGGTTCTCCTGAGGCGAGTATGCCATCCGTCCAAGTTCCCGAATCGCCTCTTGTCGCTGCTCGTCCGGGAGCGCGGCGAGTGCCGCAATGATTTTCTCTCGCCCCATCCAACGGAAATCCTCCGGCGTAGGCGCCCGGTCTCCAACGTAGTATTCGTCAATGGAGTAGCGCCCGGACGCCTTTTTCTTCGCGACGTCATTTGCTCCCTGCAAGTAATAGTCACCCAAGCCTTGCTCTACCCATTTTGCCGGCTCCTCCATTGCGCTCATGTACTTGTCCAAGTATTGAAGACCCACGCTCGGGACTGTTAACCCGGCAGTGAGACCGGTCTTCGCCATCCCCGCCGCCGCAGTTCCAAAGTCACCTTTCTCAAAAGCCGGCCTCACATCGCGCGACGCTTCACTTATGGCCTGATTTTGCTTGATGAGAGGCTCGAGTAAGCTGGTGATTCCCGCTTCGAATAGCGGCTTCAACTCCTGATTTGCAGCAACCTGCTCAGACCGAATCAGAAGATCGCGCTGCCGCTCCAGGTCGGCTGCCGTCGGGTTCAGGTGATCGCGGACGTCCTGCTCCCACTGAGCACGCAGGACCTGCCAGTCTTCGCTTGGTGGCTGAGCGTTCTGCGTTGCGGTTCCTTCGTCCGCCGCCTCTTGGGCGATAGCCAGTCCCCGCTGCATGTTCGCCTGCCGCTCTTGCTGCGTGGCCTGTTGCACAAGCGCAATTGCCCTCTCATAGTTTGCATCACGCTGCGGACCATAGAGCCAGCCATTGGCGGCCAGTGCTCGCGTCCACGCCGGCGCAGCGATCTGTCCCGCGTTCCCTGACGGCGGTCCCGCCTGAGCCGGGGGCGGAATCGGCCCCGGGCCGACCGGCGGATTCTGCTCCTGGCTGGATTGATCTGCTTCTGGCCCCGCGTAGTTCGCCCACTGGTCCGGGTTCTCTTCACGCCGATGCCGGTCCAGCTCTTGCTGCACGCGATCCCACGCGTTCTGATAGGCGTATGCTTGCGCGATCCGGCCGCGCGTTTCATCGTCCATTCCGTCGGTGTCGAGATAGGCCTGGTCCTGGGTCGGCTGCGGCATGGGAGATTGCGGATCCGAAGCCGGTCCATCTCCGGATGAATCATCCTCCCAGTCTTGATCGTCCTCGTCGCCCGACGATCCATAGTCGTCGTCTGACTCCCCGTTCACCCACCTGTAATAATCCTCTTCGGTTGGTTGAAACGCCATGGCGCACTTCTCCCATCAGATTACGAATGCTCGAGTTGATCTGCTCCGCGTTCGAGCTTCGTCGCAGACACTCGCGAGTCTCTGCTCAAGCTAGGCTGCCGGCTCGGTAATTGTGCCCGCCGGCACCTCGGGCTCGGGCGGCTGCTGCGGAGCGGTTACGACACCGTTGAACCATTTTGAGTCCCCTGGATAGTTCGCCTGGGACGCGCTGAGCCCTTTTTGGCCTGCGAGCCAAGCCAACCACGCGCGGAGACGAAGATCGCTGATCGTCGCCAAATAGTTCTCGATGGACATTCCTCCGCCGGCCTTGACATACTCTTTGGCCCCGTACTGGCCGGCCACGCCGGTGGGCGAGTATCCCAAGGCGCGCATCATCCCATCGACGTACATTCGCGCATCCGCCGGCAGCGCGCCCAGATCGTTCTCGCCGAAGATGAGACGGCCGGCGGCTGGGTTGCCGAACGGCGAAAGCTTGGTCTCGACCGACTCCGCCGGCGGTTCCGCGGACGGATTGGCCGGAGGACCGGTGTGACTTCCACCTCCCCTGCGACCCCCACTTCGGCTGCCGCCGTGAAACGCGCCAGGGATCGGTCTTCCCAGGTTGAACGGCGTTGCCTTCACGGCATCTCTGTACAGACCGAACATGACCTCCGGATCGTTTAGATCCGCTCCATCCGTATTCGCGTTCATTGCTCCGAACATTAGCCGCTGCATGATGCGCAACTGATTCCGGTCTCTTTGCATGAGATTTGCATACGCCATGCCCTGTCGAAGACGGGCAAGAATGGCTTCATTGGCCGGATTTGTGGCGACGCCGCCGTTGTTGGCCCCGTCGGCCCCCAGACTTCCGACTTGCCCTTTCGTGCCGGATTTGTCTGACGCATCGTCCTGCTTTCCGCCGGGCGGAAGGACGTGAAAATTTAAGTTGAACTGCGGCTGATAACCGAGCGACGCAAAGTCTGGCGGAGCCGTGACTTTGCCGGTTGCCGCCGGTTGCATGAGCGGCGAAAGTAACGGCTTGGGGGGTGGCGGCGGTTGCCAATTTCCCTGCGCGCTGGGACCCGGGCCGCTGCCGCCACCGCCACCCCCTTCACTGCCGTCTCCCTGATTCACGCCTCCGCTTGACGTCGTGACGGTGCTCGCGACGTCTACCCAGGTCCCATCTGGCAGTCGAATGTAGTAGCTCATGTTCGCTCCTTACGGTTGACAAGCTGGTTTACAATAGAGGTATGAGAAAAACGCTTTGCGCGTCCCTCGTTCTGGTCGTCGCTTCGTGTTCTCCCGCTGCCACACCGCCTCCGCCGACGCCTATGCCGGCGACTGCGACGGTCGTTCCCTCTGCGACGGCAATGCCGACCGTAACGCGTCTACCCACGCGGGCGCCAACCGCAACAGAGACCGTCACCCCAAGTGTCACTCCGACGGCTGTGCCAACAGCCACAAAACGACCAGCGCCGACGCTCCCCTTGCTCAACACGCTGTCGCCCGACGCGCCGTATCTTCCCACGATCGATCCACGTCTGTCTCCCTACGTAGAACATGCGCTCGCACGCTTGGAAACGTGCAAGCCAGACATCTATCAGACCGTCCGCGCTTACGTGTCGCGGTTTGAGGTTACAGAGTACGATGTCAACCTCGATGACAACACTGGCGGAGTTTTGTTCAGCCAGCACACTCTCGAAATCGGCCCGATCACGGACGGAATTGAGGTGCAGCTGATGGCGATCATCGCTCATGAGGCTCGTCATGTGTGGCAGTCAAACAACGGCCTAGACGGAAAGTGGAGCATTGATCAGCTCGAACTGGATGCATATAGCTTCGAACTCCCGGTCCTCTCATGCCCCACGACGGAGCCAGATGTCACAGCCTGGTACCGTGGGCTTGTCGAGCAGAAGATCGCCGAGTACAAATCCGCAGAATAGGCTGCAGGTCGCCGACGTCGCTTGATCCATTGGCCGGCAAAGTCTATGGCAGCGACCGAACCAGTGCCGTCGTCGCCCCGTCATGAATGGCGGGGCTATTTGCTGCGGCGGATGAATCCGCCTAGCCCGGTTTGCGGTCTGCCGCCGCGTGCATCCCTGCACAAAATTCCGGTAGATGAATCCGCCTAGCCCGGTTTGCGGTCTGCCGCCGCGTGCATCCCTGCACAAGACTCCAGTAGATGAATCCGCCTAGCCCGGTTTGCGGTCTGCCGCCGCGTGCATCCCTGCACAAGATTCCGGTAGATGAATCCGCTCTAGCCCCATTCATGGGGCGTCGCTCTGTAGCCCGCCGACTTTATCGGCGGGCGGTTTGCGTATCGGCGGGCAGTTTCCGCATCGGCGGGCGGTTTGCGTATCGGCGGGCGGTTTGCGCATCGGCGGGCGGTTTGCGCATCGGCGGGCGGTTTGCGCATCGGCGGGCGGTTTGCGTATCGGCGGGCGGTTTGCGTCGGCG
>JAMCRS010000342.1 GCA_023380675.1 Chloroflexota bacterium | reverse complement strand
CGAGGGCCATATTCCGGGAGCGCGTGTTTCTCGCTCCTGACGACGGCCCGGCGCTGGTGTCTCGCCAGGGACCCGAGGCGATCGAAATTCTCGGTCGGACGCTGGGCACGTATTTCGTGCCGCAGGGGAGCCGCGTGGTGAGCGCGAAATTCTTTGACGGCGATCTGCTCGTCGTCGACGCCGCGCGAATCGAAGACGGTGGACTGGACCTCGTGGTCGATCGGCGGCACGTCGAGATCCTCTGGAAGATGCTGGCCGAGAAAGGTGCTCGGCCGGTCGGGCAGGCGGCGCTCAACGTCGCCCGCGTCGAGGCCGGCAAGCCGTGGTACGGCGATGACTATGACGCGACGATGCTCGCGCCGGAAGCGCGTCTGGACGCGCTGATCGCGGAAAACAAAGGCTGCTATACTGGTCAAGAAGTCATCGCCCGGATCAAGAACCGCGGCCACGTCAACCGGCTCTTGGTCCGTTTCTCGATCGACGGCGACACGGTGCCAGACCGAGGCGACCTCGTTCTCTACGACGGAGAGGTCGGCTGGATCACGAGCCCGGTTTGGTCGTTCGATCGCCAGGCGCCGCTCGCGCTGGGTTACCTAAGACGTGAAAAAGCGGAGAGCGGAACACGTTTGCGCATCGCCCACGGGAATGCATTGCTCGAGGCTGCCGTCATCTGAAGAGCAGGGCAGATCCGCCGCGCGTCGGCAGTCTTCCGACGCACACGCGAATGGGCGCTCGGCAAATCATTTCGTCTAAATGCTTAGCGCGGAAAGGGATTGGATGCGTCGCATCCAGCGCACGCCGCGCGTAGAATCGTCGGCCACATTATTCCTGCAATGATCGCTATGTCAGAGTCAGATTCGTGTCGACCAGAGCCGTAATCGTCCCCACCCGAACGTGGACCGAACGTCGCGTCCTCGTCGCCCTTCTGGTGCTCTCCTTTGCCCTACGCGCCTTGCTGGTTGTACGCGGGGGACAGCTCTACTTTCCGGACGAAGGCCGCTATTTTCGTTCGCTGGATTTCGTATCACTCGTCGCCCACGGAGACCCTGCCGGCGCGCTCGACCTGCTCGTCGCCAGCCCCGAAAACCCCGGATTCTTGCTGCTCGGGACGATACCCGCCGCGGCCGAGTATGCGGCCGAAACCCTGTTCGGTCACGCAGCCCGCAGCGCGATCTGGATTCCGGGGCTGGTCATCGCTATGGTGTCCGTCTCCTGCATCGCACTCGTTTACGCCGTTGCCCGTCGCGCCGGCGCGGCGGCCGGCGAGGCGTTGCTCGCGGCGGGCCTGACGGCAGCGGCCGCGAGCATGTTCTACTATTCCAGGCACCTGGTGCCGTACGATATCTCGCTCGCACTGTCGCTTGCCGCGCTGTGGCTTGGACTAGACGAGCGAACGAGCGTTGTCCGCTCGCTCGCCTGTGGGATTCTTGCGGGTCTGGCGTTTTTCACCTACTTTGGTTATTGGTCCCTTGCGTTGGTGGTCTGCCTCGTGCACGTGCTTTGGGGACGACCAAAGTTGCTGGACGTTCTCATCCGCGGAGCGGCAGCGGCGGTCGGAGTTGTTCTATTGCCGGTTGTGCTGACCGGCGTCAGCGTTGCGGCCGGCGCGACCCCCTTTGTCGATTTGATGGCGCAGTTTGCCGGCACCGTTAATCAAGGGACCTTTTCCGAAGGGTGGCGTTTGCCCTGGCAATATCTCTGGGACGCGGAACACGGACTCGTGTTGATCTGGGCGGCCGGGGCAGTGCTGCTCGTGTGGATGACGGTTGCCCACCGTGACTCGGTTCCGCGGCGCGCCATGGCATGGATGGGAGCAGCCGCGGCTCTCTATCTCATCCTCGCGGTGGGGTCTACAGGATTGGAGAAGTTCGTCGTCTACGGCCGGCTCGCTCGTGTGCTGGTCCCCTTTTTCTGCCTTGCAGCCGCCGCGGCCGTCGTCTGCATATCCGGTCGATTGCGCCTGAATCCCAAGCTGGCCCCGTACGCGATGATCCTTGTTGCCGTTCAAGTTGCCCTTAACTTTTGGCAGCCCATCGTGCAACAATTTCCGGCGCAAGTCCAGCAGGCGGTCGAATCGACCTATGGGCCGGTCGGAAGGGCGCTGACGGTCAAAGGCCCGCCGGTCTTTGGCAGCGACCCGAGCGTCAGCTCGCGCTACGTTCTCGTAAATGCGCAATATCTTTACCCTATCCAGGCGCCCAAAAAGCCGCCGGCGGGGACTGTGCTGCTGCGAACGCCGCACCCTCTTCAATACCTTCCTTACCAATTCGAAGGCTACGACCCGGTTGAGCGGTCCGTGCTCCAGTCGGTTGATCTGTCGATCCGTTTGATCCAGACGCCATAGAATGAATCGGCCGGACCGAGCGCGGACGGAGCGAGTTTGATATGACACTATTCCTCACTGAGCAAGAAGTAGGCGACCTGCTTTCGATGGCCGACGCGCTGCGCGTCGTCGAGGACGCCTTTCGTGACCTCGGAAACGGACGCGCGGTCAACCGGCCGCGGCAGCGTGTACGCTCCGAGAAAATGACGCTGAACGTGATGCCGGCCGGCCTCGTTGCGGCCGGCTACGCCGGATTCAAATACTATACATCCGCGGCAAAGACCCGGTTTTGGTTTCACCTCCTCGATGCGACGACGGGCGACGTGCTGGCCGTAATGCAGGCGGACCGGCTGGGACAGCAGCGTACGGGAGCGGCCAGCGGCGTCGCGACGCGCTACCTCGCACGGGCCGATGCCTCGAGCGTCGGCCTGGTCGGGACCGGCTGGCAGGCGGAAAGCCAGCTTGAAGCGATCTGCGCGACGCGCGCGATCCGTGACATTCAATGCTTCAGCCGGGACCCCGAGCACCGCCAGTCATTTGCCCGGACGATGAGCGCCCGCTTGAACGTGGATGTACGGGGAGTCGACTCGGCCGAACAGGCAGTGCGCGAGG
The DNA here is from genome assembly GCA_023380675.1 of Chloroflexota bacterium. The sequence goes on along the minus strand of JAMCRS010000342.1, from coordinate 2,289 downwards.
CGGACATTGTCGTTACGGCGACCAGCGCAAACGAGCCGCTCGTCCGCAGGGAGTGGCTTGCTCCCGGCGCCCACGTCAATGCCATCGGATCGAATCGTCTAACGGCGCGCGAGCTTGACGACGAGATTCCTTCTCGCTGCGCGTTCGTTTGCGTGGATTCCGTCGAGCAGGCCAAGATCGAAGCAACCGATCTGATTTCCCCGGTCGAGCGCGGCAGCTTCACGTGGGACCGGGTCTGCGAGCTTGGAGAGGTTGTTGCAGGCAAGGTGACCGGCCGCGCCGGCCGAGACGACATCACGCTCTTCAAGTCACTCGGTATCGCGGCCGAGGACGTCGCCGCAGGCGCATGGGTGTACCGACAGGCCTTGGCCCGCGGAATTGGACGAGAAATCGAGCTATGATCGGCATGTTGCGACGTCGGCCAGCGCTGACCGATGCGCTCGCGATGCTTTGTCTGGCGGCGCTTCCGTTCGTTTACTTTTGGCAGGTCACACTCGGCGCCAGGGTATTCGACAACGGTGACATCTCCAGCGTTTTTCTTCCGTTTCGTCTCGAGCTGGAACGCGCGCTCGCACAAGGGCAATTGCCGCTGTGGACGACGCATCTGCACGCAGGGTTTCCGCTTTTTGCCGAAGGCCAGGTAGCCGCGCTCTATCCCCCCAACCTGCTGCTGTACCGTTTGCTCCCAATTCCGCAGGCGCTTTCTTACACGATTCTGGTTCACGTGGCATGGGCCGCCGTGGGTATCTATCTTCTCGCCCGGCTGAACGGTGCCGGAGCCGCCGGCGGCTTTTTGGCCGGAATCGCGCTATCGTTCAGCGGGTTTTTTCTCGCGCACTTGCAGCACCTGGCGCTCTTGAGCGCGGCGGCGTGGCTTCCGTGGATGCTCTATCTCCAGGGACGCTACTGGCGGGCAGAGTCCACCCCAAACTCGCACTCGCGTTTCTGGTTTGTTCTCTCCTCGCTCGCGATCGGCATTCAATTTCTCTGCGGTTCTCCGCACATGGAATTTCTGAACGTGCTCGCCTTTTGCGCGTTTGGCCTGTTCTCGCCCCTCGTGTGGTTTGACGACCAAGTGACGAACATTGGCGACTTGGCGCACCGCACGTTCAAGCGGCTCGCCAAGACCGCGCTCACGACGTGCGCCGCGATCGCCGCCGGTGCGCTCGTCGCCGCCGCCCAATTAATTCCGACCGCGGAGTTGCTCGCCAATTCGGTCCGCCCCGCGAGTTCCGGCGATGGTTTCAGCACCAGCTATTCTCTCACTCCGGCCGCGCTCGTTCAATTCATCGCCCCGTTTGCGTGGTCTGGTCCCCCCACGGTGCTCAATCAAGAGTATTGGGGCTACTTCGGTCTCGTGCCTCTCATGTTGGCGTTGGCGGCCCCGTTCCTCAAACGCAGTGTCTCGACGACGTTTCTCGCTGTGTTTTCGATCGTTTCGCTGTCGCTGACCTTAGGCAGCCTCAATCCTCTTTATGGGATCCTCGACGCCATGCCGGTGGTCAACGGTTTCCGCGTGCCGGCTCGCTTTCTTTACCTGTTCCTGGTCGGAGCGGCGATTCTCGCCGGCGTGGGTGTCGACGAATTACTCAAACGGTTGGGCCGATTGCGTGTTTCGCCGGCGGCCGCTTTGTGGGCCTCTGCGGGATTGGTCGTCCTGCTCTGGACCGGCACTGCGCTCGATTTGGCGTCCTTCTCTCGACCGTTTCTCGCTTCGCTCGATTCGACCACGACGCCGGCGGAATTGATGCAGGCGCCTATTTCAGTCGAGGCGCTTGCAAGCGGAGCTGCGCCGTACCGGATCTTTACGAACATTTACAACGAAACGTTCCGGCCGAACCACCCGCTGATTTACGATATCGACGAGGCACAGAACTATTCGCCGCTCGAGCTTGCGCGGAACGACGCTTATCTTGCCGACCTGTCGCCGGCGATGGTCGACTTGATGAATATTCGTTACTTTATTCAACCGAGCGGACCGCTGCCGGCCGAATTCGCGCAGCCGACTGCTTCGGTCGTTCTCGATCTCTTTCAGGGACCGCTAGAGCTGGCGCCAACTGTAACGAGCCGGGTCGTGATCACTTCTTACCTCGATAATCCGGGTAGCCTGCCGGCCGGGTTTGCCGCAGGCGATCTGGTGCTGACTGGGAACGACGGAGCCAGCTTTGCGCTCCCGATCCGCGCGGGGATCGAGACCGGGGATTGGGCGGGCGAGGTGGACGACGCCAGCTCGGCGATGTCCAATCCTTCGGCGGCTCGAGTGGTATCGTTTCCGGCCTACCTCTTGTC
>JAMCRS010000341.1 GCA_023380675.1 Chloroflexota bacterium | reverse complement strand
CGTTCGATCGATACGAGCCGCTCGTTCAGCCGGACGGCGTTCTGCTGGTCAACTCGTCCCTGGTTTCCGCCGCTTCGCACCGGACCGATTTGAGGTTTCTCCCCATCCCCGCGAACGATATCGCGGCCGAGATCGGCGCGGTCCAGATGGCGAACGTCGTGCTATTGGGCGCTTTGGTCGCCGTCACCGGCGTCGTCACGCTTGACACTCTCGATCGCGTGCTCGACGCGCACGTCAGCGCGCGCCATCGCGACAAGTTGGAGCTCAACAAACAAGCGTTGCGGCGAGGGATGTCGCTGGTGGATCGGGTGGCCGCCTGATCCGCCGGGTGAGTTTTGACCGCATTTTGACCGCAGGCAGACGAGCTTTTGACTTGATCGAAATATACTGAGACACGCAGAAAGCGGGCGTGTATGCGGGCGACCGCTTTGGGTACGTCGCAGCTCCTCAGCCCAGGAAGATTCGATCGTGGATTTAGCAATAGAGAGCCGGGTCCTCCCGAATCAAAGTAGCTTGTTCCGGGCGCGGGAGAGGAGGTTTTTCGCAATGGGCGTTAGAAGACATCTCGTCAAAGACTGGATGACTCCCGATCCGATCATCATCGATTCGCATACCAGCCTGCCGGAGGCGGGGCGCTTGATGAAAGAGTGCAACATCCGCCGGCTCCCGGTCGTCGAGAACGGACGGCTGGTGGGTATTGTGACGCTGGGCGACATTCGCGAGGCTTCCCCGTCGAATGCGACGTCGCTCAGCATCTATGAATTGAATTATCTCTTATCCCGTCTGACGGTGGACGAAATCATGACGCGCGATCCGATCTCGATCGCTCCCGATACGTCGATCGAGGCAGCCGCGCGGTTGATGCTCGAACGCAAGATCGGAGGACTGCCCGTCCTGGACGGCGGCAAGGTGGTCGGTATCATCACGGAATCGGACATCTTCCGGCTCTTGGTGACCGAAGAAGTCCGCCCGACCTTTGCTTGAGCGGTTGTGGCAACGCCAGGGTAACATGCTGCTTTCATTTTGGCCCGACACATTCTGGCGAGGAGTAGAGTGATGGCGATCCAACCGGACCGCACAGGTAACGTCGATATTGATCGCAAAGCACGCTTGAGAATTCCACGTCAATCCGTCCCCAAACAGAAGCCAGCTGACCGAGTACTGAACTTTCGCGAAGTGTATCTGGGCTTTGACGAAGAGGGAGTGAAAATCGAGGCCAGCCGCTGCCTCCAGTGCCCGGACCCGGCGCCGTGCATGAAAGCGTGCCCGCTGCACAACGATATTCCGTTGGCCACGTGGCACATTTCGCAAGGCGAGTTCCTCGAAGCGGCGCGCGTCTATCGGTCCACCAGCAACCTGCCCGAAGTGTGCGGCCGCGTTTGTCCACAAGAGGTCCTTTGCCAGGGGTCCTGCGTCGTCGGCAAGCGGGACCAGCCGGTCTATCTGGGCAAACTGGAGAGCTTCGTGGCCGATTTTGAGCGACGAACCACCGGCATTCCGCAGCCTTCCCTGGAGCCGCCGACGGGACGCCGCGTCGCGGTGGTCGGTTCGGGTCCGGCCGGCATCGCGGTCGCCGAAGAGCTGACCAAGCGCGGTCACACCGTGGTCGTCTACGAGACCTGGCCGGTTCCGGGTGGCGTTCTCGTTTACGGCATTCCCAGTTTCAAATTGAGCAAACAGGTCGTCGCCGACAAGGTCGCGTTCCTCCAGACGATCGGCGTTCAGTTCGTCTGCAACACCACCGTCGGCCAAGACGTCATGATCGACGACCTGTTCAAGCAAGGGTTCGGCGCGGTATTCCTGGGCACCGGCGCGGGCGTTCCCACCCGGCTCAAGTCACCCGGCGAGGACCTCGCGGGCATCTATATGGCGACCGAGTATTTGGTCCGCGCCAACCTCCCATCCGCAAGCCTCCCTGCCGGAATTCAGTCGAATCCCGAAGCCGGCCGTCACATCGCCATTATCGGCGGCGGGGACACGGCGATGGACTGTGTTCGGAGCGCGCGCCGTCTGCAGGTACAGGGCGGCCGGGCGGAAGGAACGACGACCGACTATTACCGCCGGACCGAGAAAGAAATGCCAGGCAAGGTGGAGGAACGGGGTCACGCCCGGGAAGAGGGCGTTCAGTTCGAGTTTCTCACGGCGCCGGTGCGGTTCATTGGCGACGAGAACGGCCACGTGCAGCAGATGGAATGTGTCCGGATGGAGCTGGGCGAGCCGGACGCTTCCGGCCGCCGGAGGCCGGTCGAGATCAAAGGCTCCAATTTCACCGTGGACGCGGATACGGTCGTCTGCGCGCTCGGCTACGGCGCCGACAAATTGCTCGAGAACACGACGGCGGGCCTCCAGGCGAACAAATGGGGTCTGTTCGTGATCGATCCGGCGACGGGGCTGACCTCGCGTCCAGGCATCTATGCCGGCGGCGACAACGTCACCGGGCCCGATCTGGTCGTGACGGCGATGGCGGCCGGGCGGCGCGCCGCGCTGGCGATGGACGCATTTCTGCGCAATTCCGGGGATGCCTGATCCCGGCTTGACCGTTCTCGTCGGACGGCGATATTAGAGACGCAAACACACACGAGGGGTGCCGTGCTCCTCGTGTATTTCTTTGTCCACCCGTGGGCTTGTGGTATACTGGGGATACCAGAACCCGGAAGGTGCACCATGAACTTTGGAGTTCCCAAAGAAGTGCGCGATCAGGAGAACCGGGTGGGATTGACGCCCGCCGGAGTGCACGCGCTGGTCGAGCAGGGCCATCAGGTCTACATCGAGCGGGGCGCCGGCATGGGCGCCGGTTTTACCGACGAAAACTATCGCGCGCTCGGAGCGGAGATCGTCTACTCCGCCGACGAGGCGTACGGTCGGGCGGACCTGCTGGCCAAAGTCACGCGCCTGACCGCCGGCGAGCACGCGCTGCTGCGCCCGGGCCAGACCGTACTCTCCTTTTCCCACCTCGCCGTCGCGTCGCCGGATCTCGTCGAAGCGCTGCAGCAGCGCTCGATCACCGCCATCGCCTACGAGATGATCCAGTCCGACGACGGTACGCTGCCGGTCCTGACGACCTCGAGCGAAGTGGCCGGCCGCCTCGCGCCGGTGATCGCAGGTGAGTTCCTTGCCAGCACGCGCGGCGGGCGCGGGATTCTGCTCAGCGGTGTGCTCGGCGTGCCGCCGGCGGCGGTCGTCATCCTGGGCGCGGGTGCGCTAGGAACGAGCGCGGCGCGGGCGTTCCTGGGCCTGGGGGCGCAGGTAACGGTCCTCGACCACGCGGCCGCGCGTCTCCAGAGGATGGAGGAGCTCTTCGCCGGCCGCGTGATCACGCTGTTCTCGACCGCATACAATCTGCGGCGAGTTCTCGAATTTGCGGACGTCCTCGTCGGCGCGGTACTGATGCCGGGCCAGCGCGCCCCCGTCGTCATCACGCGGGACATGGTCAAGCGAATGCGGGCGCGTTCGCTCATCATCGATTTCTCCATCGACCAGGGCGGGTGCGTCGAGACCAGTCGCCCGACCACGCATCGGAACCCAACGTTCGTCGAAGAAGGCGTCGTCCACTATTGCGTGCCCACCATTCTTTCGCTGGTCGCGCGGACGGCGAGCCACGCGCTCCTCAACGGCGCGCTCCCCTACCTTGCCGAGATCGGATCGCTTGGAGTGGACGAGGCGATCAAACGCGACCCGACGCTTGCCCGGGGCGTCAACCTTTGGCACGGCCAGGTCGTGAACGCACAGCTGGCCGAAGCATTGGGCGTGCCGGTCCAGGCGATGCCCGCATAACGGGTCTTTGCCATTCTCTGGTCTAGACAGCCTATGTT
>JAMCRS010000340.1 GCA_023380675.1 Chloroflexota bacterium | reverse complement strand
GAGACCACAGCCGCAGGAGCAGTACGGGCAGATTGTCGTACCCTCACCGATCTTTTTGTGCAAGGGGAACTGCTCGCCGCTGGCGGCTTGCGCCGCGCTGGGCAACAGCAGACTGCCGCTGACGAGTGCAGAGGCTTGAAGGAACTGTCGTCGGCTGAGATTTGGCATGGACTCCTCCTCGCGGAAATGACCTCACCTCTTGCCGTTCTCATGCACGAAAAATGACAAGGGGAATGGGGGTGAGGTGAGAATCTAACCAAAGTCTAACACGTTCGCGGCAAGTCGCCCATCGGTCAATCGATGTATCTGGACGGTACAATGATAGTATATCGGTCAGCCAAGTTGGCAAAAAGCAAAGGCAGGAATCGCCCATTGGGACAAATTCCTGCCTGACCGGACCTCAAACGATCTGCGCAATGTCAGTCGATCACGATCCCCTCGCGAATCGCATACCGGATCAATTCCGCCGTACCGTGAGCGCCGATCTTCTCCATGACGTTCGCGCGGTGCGTGACGACCGTTTTCGCGCTGATGCACAGGCGGTCCGCGATCTCGCGGCCGGTCAACCCCTCGGCGATCAGGCGCACGACCTGCTTTTCACGCTCGGTCAGCGCCGGCGGCGCCTCGGTTTCTGACGGCGGCGCGTGGTCGAGCGTCTCGACGACGGCGTGCAGCACGTCCGACTGGAGGCACGCGCCTTTGGTGTGCACCGCGCGAATCGCGTCGACCAATTCGTCGATGCGCGTCAGCTTGGGGACGTATCCGGCAGCGCCGGCGCGCAGCAGCGAAAAGACGTACTCCCGGCTCTCGTACTGCGTCAGCACCAGGACGTGCGTTTCCGGATAGGTCTGGTGGATCTGTTGGGTCGCCTGAACGCCGTTCATGACTGGCATGGCGATGTCCATCAGCACCACGTCCGGTCTGAGCGCCGCCACCTGCTCGACGGCTTGCTGGCCGTTCTCCGCCTCGCCGACGACCTCAATGCCCTTGCGCCGCGCCAAAAGCGCGCAAATGCCCTGGCGAAAGAGCGCATGATCATCCGCGACCAGGACCCGAATCGCCGACATGACTGCCTCCCTCCAACGGCGCGACCAGCGTGATCGTCGTGCCCGCGCCGGGAGCGGCGCGCAGATGGAACTTGCCCGCCACCGCGTTCATCCGCTCTTCCATGCTGACGAGCCCCAGTCCGAGCTTACCGTCGACCGGATTGATGCCCGCGCTGGGATCGAATCCTCGACCGTCGTTCGCGATCACGACGCCGACGTGTTCCTCCCGGTACTCGAATCGCAGTTCGACGTGTTTAGCCTTGGAATGACGCGCGATGTTGTTGATGGCCTCTTGCGCGACTCGAAAGAGCGCCGTCTCGACGTTCGGCTCCACCCGCCGGGCGTTCCCTTCCTCTCGAATCGCAAACTGCACGCCGCTGCCGTTGAAGCGGGTCTCGGCGTACCAGCGCAGCGCAGGCACCAGGCCCAGGTGATCGAGCATGGTCGGGTGGAGATCGAAAATGATGCGGTTGACGCCGTCCCGCCCGGTCTTGGCGAGCGAGCGCGCGCATGCGTTCGAGCATCGGCTTGCATTCTTCTTCCTGCACAGAGATCACGCGGTGCAGCAGCTCCCGCCTCAAGAGCTCTTTGCGCTGCAATTCGGAATAGAGCCGGGCAATCTTGTCTGCCGCGCGCGCCTGGTCGTCCGCCCTTTCTTGCACGCGCAAATCCAACTCGCGATTCCACGCGTTGAGCCGCGCCCGCATTGCGTCGAACGAACGCGCCAACGCGCCGATCTCGTCGCGCGCGTCGATGTCGATCGCCGTATCCAGGTCGCCCGCGGCGATGCGCCGCGTCGCCGCCGTCAGTTGCTGGATGGGTTGGATGACCCGGCGCGTCGTCAAAAAGACCAGCACGACCGCGCCGGCGACCACGACGGCCATCAGCGCGAGGATGCGTGTCTGCAGATCGTGCGCCGCCGCGAATACCTCGTCTTCGCTTTGACGAACGGCGACGCCCCACTGCGCGCTTTCGAGCGGCGCAAAGGCGAGCACCTGGCGGTCCGGCGTCGCCGCGGCCTGCGGTCCATGACAATCGTGACAGGTCGCCGCGGCCGTGCGATGGTCGCGGACCATTCCCGCGAGGGTTTCGCCGTGGTCGCTCGCTATTCCGATCCGAACGCTGCGCGTGCTCGCGAGGACGACGCCGTTGAGGTCAACCAGGTCCAGGTAGCCGGTGGCGCCCAGCCCAATCGGGTCCGCGAATGTCCGAAGGCGCGGGCCAGAAAGATCGATGCTGACGACCAGCGCGCCCGCGACGGCGCCCGCGGCGCCGTAGGTCGGAACCGCGGCGACGGTCGAGAAACCGAGCGCGGCAAGCGAACGCGTGTAGCGGGAGACCGTGAACGACTGGCCTTTGAGGACCGAAGCGACCGACGCAAAGTCGCCGAAGGAGACCGTCGTGGTGATCGGGGGCGCTGCCGCGAGGGTGCGGCCGGTCGCATCGAGGAGAAAGACGCGCGCGGCGTACAAGTCCAACCGGCGATAGGCGGCTTGGAGCGCCGCCGGCCGGCGTTCCGCGCTGGACCAGTCTTCGGTCGAGGCGGCGTCGGTCAATGCGCTCTGGATGCCAGCGAGCACATGGTCGCTGTGGCGCGCGTTCGTCTGAGCCAGGACGACGCGGTCCTGAAGTGTGCGCTGGGTGCTCTCGCCAAGCGCGGCGGATCCGAGGTAGGCGACCAGGCCGATCAACGTGATCGTCGCGGCCACGGCGAGCGCGGTCATCTTGGTTCCTAGCCCGATATCGGGCCAGAGCCAATCCAGCTTTGGGATCCACCCCTTGGTTGGCGACGCACGCATCTGGTCCTTCGCCTGAGGTTCGTCCAATGCTCAGTCGGGTGTACCGCGTTGCGAGAACCGCCGCTCGGCCGAACGGTCCGCGTCCAAACAAAAAACGGCCCATCCCGGTGGAAAAGCCGCTCGTGACTCGTGCCGCACCCATGCACATTCTACAGGGAAACCGGGACCAAGTCAATGGTTTCCGTCAATAGACCACGGCTTCTCAAAAGTCAGACAACCTGCGTAGGACAAGCTGTTGCGCCTTGGCCGGATGAGCGTCGAAATAGCGCCGCGCTTCAGGGAGATTAGTCCATCCCAGTCTGACTACGAGCCC
>JAMCRS010000339.1 GCA_023380675.1 Chloroflexota bacterium | reverse complement strand
GATCTTGCGTCCTTCCGGAATGTTCAGCTGCGCCTGGAGATCGCGGACCTCGATCGCGCGGCTGGCGTCGCCGACCGGGCCGAACGCGTCCGCGTTCACGCAGTCCGAGAGCACCAGCAGCTTGGACGCCGGCACCTGGAATTCGTCGACGAGCAGGTGCGCGGCGTTCTGCGAGCTGGTAAGAATAGTGCGCGGAAGCCGGTCGATCAACCATTCGATCCGCCGGACGAGAGGAACGATCACGCCGCGCGGGCTGACAAAGCGGTGATCGATCATTTCGCTCGTCATGCTGCCTTGAAAGTCAAAAACGAGCGGAATGCGGAGGAGACGGCTGAGGATTCCGCCGATGAGCGCGCCTTCGTGGAGGTGAGCGTGAATCACGTTGGGCTTGAACGCGAGTGCGGCCTGGAGCGCTTTGAGCGCCAGCAGCGGATCGATCAAGATCTTGGAACGCGAGGGCCCGACCTCTTTGCGAGTGTGGACTGGAACGGGAATCGTCCGCTCGATGTCCAGGCCGGGGAGGTCGCGTCCGATGGGATAGGTGACGATCTTGACGCAGTGTCCGAGCGAGGTGAGGACGCGCGCTTCTTCCAGGATGCGGACGTGGCATCCGTAATCGAGAAAGAACGAGGTGGGGGCGATCATCAATACGCGATGCGACATTGGAACGTTAGAACGTTAGAACGTTAGAACGCTCCAACGTTCCCTTCGGGTCAGCGGTCCCGTTTTTTCGGCCGATCGGCCAGGCCGCCGAAAAACAGCCGCGCCGGATTCATGTCGATCGCCGGCATTTCCGGGCCGGTGTCGTCGAGATCTAGCTTGCCGCTGAGCCAACGGGCGCGCTCGTCCGCGACGGCGTCGAGCAGCTTGGCGAGCGCTTGCGAATCCTCGCGCTCGAGCACACCGCGAAACTCGCGCAGCTCGTTCGTCAGCTCGTCGATCCAGCGGATGAGGTCGACCCGGTGCGCCAGGAACGTCTCGAGCGCCGTGGGAGAAGCCGGCGCGAGGTCGGCGGCCGCGCGATAGTTCCCGCCGGCGAGACGGGCCATCTCGCGCCACCCGCGGCTCCGCATGGTCGCGGACTGGAGAGCCGTCGACACCAGCGCGGGCAAATGCTCCACGGCCGCCATCAGCCCGTCGTGCTCGGCCGCGTCGACGAAATAGGGCCTGGCTCCGAGGAGCGCGACGAGCGACGCGACCGAGTCCACCGCGACGTGCGAAGCGGTGGGAGACGGAACGAGACAGAAGGTAGTCCCCTGGAAGAGGTCGGCCGATGCGGCGTCGATTCCGCCACCCCTACGGGATTCGGCGCGGAGCACCGGATCCGTCCCGACGAAACTGACGCCTTCCGGGAGGTCGCGGGCCCATTCCATCACCGGCACCTTGCTCGAGGCCGTGTCGGCGACGACGGTTCCGGGCGCGAGGCTCGATTTGAGCGCCGATAGGGTATCCTTGATTCCGTCGAGCGGAATCGCCAGAACGATCAAGCCGGCTCCGTCACACGCGTCGATGAGGTTCCACTTGGTCGTGTCGACCGCGCCGCGTTTCTGCGCGCGGCCGGCCGCGGAGTGGTCCTTGTCGTGACCCACGACCTGGATGTCCAGCTTGGAATTCTTGAGGGCAAGTCCGATCGATCCGCCGATCAGACCGAGCCCGACGATCGTGACGCGTGATTTTGCCATACGGGAGGCTTTCCGAAAACAAGGGCGGGGCACTGCCCCGCCCCTGCGTTCCCTATTTCCAGGAGCCTGGTACGAGACTCTCCAGCGGGTTCTTTGCCGTCAAGTTCTTTACGTTCCCGCCGTTTTTGTCCATGATGTAGACGTCGAGGCGTCCGCCGCGGGTGGATGCGAACGCGATCCAGTTTCCATCCGGCGACCACGCGGGTGACCAGTTGTTGCCGGCGCTCGTCAGCTTGTGGGCGCCGGTGCCGTCGATGTTCGCGACCATGATCTGGTAGCTGCCATCGGCCTGCTTGGAGTAGTAGGCGAACTTGGTCCCGTCAGGACTCCAGGCCGGCGAGCCGTTCTCGCGTTTGTCACTCGTTAACTGAATCGGGCCGCTGCCGTCCGAGTTCAAGCGCCAGATCTCGTACGCGCCGGTGTAGTTGGAGACGAAGAGGAGGTGCGTCTTACCCCAGGCGACACCGCGAAAGCTCTCGGGCTTGTCCTGACGCGCGGGGAAGAAGGGCTGGCGCGGGCCGCCCGCTGCCGGCACGGTGTATATGAACTGCGAGCCAAAGTTGTTGTCCATTCCGACGTAGGCGATCATCTTGCCATCTGGCGACCAGGTGGGGCTGGACACGCCCTGGTGGCTGTCCAGGTCTTGCTTGTCGCTTCCGTCCGGGTAGGTGACCCTCAGGATATTCTGAGCGCCGGAGGGCCCGTAGACGTACGCCGCGCGGCCCGATCCGTCCGGCGCCCACGCAAAGGGGGCGTCGTTGGTCGACTGGGCGATGTCAAACGGGAAGCGGCCGATGTTGTGAAAGTCGGAGATAGCCAGCGAGTCGACATTCACGTTCTTGAGAATGTACGCGTTCTGGGCCTGATCGAACGAGACGAAGCCGACCGTCCCGGCGGGGGGTGGGACGGCCTCGGTAGGCGTCGCGGCTGCGGTCTTTACCGGCGTGGGGCCGCCGGGAGTCACCGTAGGCGGCGGCGCGACCGCCACAACCGGCAATTGGTCGGTCGTTCCGGTCACGGTCACGAATGCGCTGGCAACCCAGCCCGGATGCGCCGCGTCCGGAAAGGCGACCTGAAACCACGAGGCGTCCTCATTCTTGCCCAGGATCACCGCGGTGGTCGCTTTGGGCATTTTCCCGGCGATCGTAAACGTAGTGCCGGGTCCCTGCCGCACGTTCACTTGCTGCTTCGTCGTAGCCTGCGGCGGGACGGGAGTGGGCGAGGGCGGTATCGGCGTAGGCGGAACGGCAGTAGGCGTCGGCGGCTCTGTCGGCGGCGGCAGCGTTGGGGTGGCGGCGATGGTCGGCTTTGGCGTGGGGGTTGCGGTCGGGTTGGCGCCGCAAGCGCTGACGGTCAAGGCCAAGAGCGCTAGCAAGAGCACGAACAGGGTGTTGCGAGTGTTCATTGAGAACCTCCTGGTTTTGGTGAGCACGCCGTTGTGCCGTGTTTCTCTCGCGCCGGACGAACCGGCCGTGCGCACGGCGCGGGCGAGACCGGGCCGCGCAGGGTTGGCCGGCGCGAAGGCTATGCGTCAAACGCGCTACACACCGGTCAACAAATGTGCGAGCGTCGCGACTGGAGCGTACAAGATTGGGTCGAGAATGCGGCCGCCGAGAAAAATCAGAACGAAAAGTACAAGAATGCCCCACTGCTTCGTCTGCTCGTACTGATCGGCCATCGACGGGGGCAGGAGCCCCAGCAGGACGGAAAAGCCGTCCAGCGGAAAGACTGGAATGAGGTTGAACAAACTGAGCATCAGGTTGTAGTAGATGACGGACCATAAAAGATTCAGGAGAATGATCGCCGCCTGAGGGGGCTGCGTCGCGAAGATGCTGCCGGACTGGACCCAGAGCACCAGGAGGCGCGTCGGAATCGCGACGAGCGTGGCGAGCACGAAATTGGCGATCGGGCCTGCCACGGCGACGAGCGCCGGGCCGGTCCGGGGACCGGCCCGGAGGGCATAGGGATTGTACTGGACCGGCTTGCCCCAACCAAACCCGCCGATCACGAACATGAGGGACCCCATCACGTCCAGATGGGCCAGCGGCGCGAGCGTAAGACGGCCCTGCCGCCGGGGGAGCGAATCTCCCAGCCACGTGGCTGCAAGGGCATGCGAGAATTCGTGCACGCTGATGCCTAGAATAAGCGCAATAGCGAGCCCGACGAGCGCCTCGGCACTGAATTGACCCTCGAGGATTTGACTGAGCAACCAGTCCCCCTAGATATTGTGACTGTCAGCCATTATACCACAAACTATGGCTGAAACAACTCCCGGACGGCCCGGCCGGTCAGGACGACGGCCATCTCCTTGCGGTACTCGACACTGCCCCTAAAGTCACCCCGCGGCTCCAGACCCTGGGCAGCGACCCTTGCTGCGGCCTCGATCTGAGGCTCGCTCTCCGCCTGGCCTTCGAGGAGGGCCTCTGCGGCGCGAGCGCGAACGGCCGTCTCGCCGACGCCGCTCAGCGCGATGCGGACGCCGTGCGCCGAGTCCCCGTCGAAACGGGCAGCCGCACACACGGCGACGATCGGCCGGTCGCGGGGCGTCCGACCCACGATCTGAAGTGACGCGCGGGGATTGGCAAGCGGAAAGGCGACCTGAGTCATCAGCGCCATCATGAGCAAATGCTCGCGCATGGACAGAAAATCGGCCGCCGGAACATTCATCGGCTCTTTGCGCACGATGGTGACCTGCGCGTCGAGCGCGAGGAGCGCGGTCGCGAGCAGACTGTCCGGCTCGGCGATGAGCGTTCCGCCGATCGTCTCCTGGTTGCGCAGGATGCTGCCGGCAGAGCGATGCGCCGCCTGTGCCAGCAAGCCGCGGGCGGCCGCTCGCAAGATGGGCGATTCGGCCAGGTCGGCGAGAGGGGTGGTCGCGCCGATCGTGACGGCGCCGGCGTCCTCGCGAATGTACGAGAGACCGAGCGCGCTCAGGTCGACGACGCGACGCACGTCGCTGCGCCGGCTGGCGATCAACTCCGTCCCGCCGGCGAGTGCGACCGTGTCCGGCTGCTGGAGCAGGTCGAGCGCCTGGGCGAGAGTGGTCGGTTTTTGGATCTCACGTAGGTTCATCATACGGCACCGGATTACCTTGCCAGTTGATCACACTTGCGCGAATGTGTCGATCATCAACTTGACGTCGTCGCCGAGCGGATAGAGGATCGGGCAGGTGCAGCCGTTCTTCCGGTACTCGGCGACCTTTTTGCGGACCTCGTCCGGCGTTCCGCTCGCGGTGACGCGTTCGATCAGGTCGTCCGGAACGAAGCGCATCGCCTCGTGGATCTGTTCTTTGGTGGCCGGCCAACCGAGGAGGGTCTGGATCTGCTTGACCGTCTCTTCCGGCGTGCCGCTGGCTTTGGCGATGTGCGGCTGCTGGGCGAGGTACTGCGTCAAGAGCTCTTTGGCGGCGTCGACGGCGCGCTTGTGGTCGCGGTCGACCGAGCAGACGACGAGCTGCGGGCGGTCGATGTCGTCGAGTTTGCGTCCGGCTTTTTTCGCGCCGACCTCCAAATGCTTGAGCGCCTCGATGTTGTACTCCGGCGGCACGCAATAATTCAGCACCACGCCGTCCGCGATTTCGCCGGCGAGTTCCATCATCGCGTCGCCGGTCGCGCCGATCATGATCGGCACGTGGCGCGG
>JAMCRS010000338.1:17234-18396 GCA_023380675.1 Chloroflexota bacterium | reverse complement strand
GTCACATTCCGTGGACCGAGATCGGCAGCGCGCTGCGCGCGATCGACTATGCCGGCTACGTCGTCATGGAGCCGTTTATGATGCCGGGCGGTCAGGTCGGCCGGGATATCAAGGTCTTTCGAGATCTCGGGGCCGGCCTGGAGCTCGACGCCGAGGCGCGCAAAGCGCTTCTCTTTATGCGCGGCGTGCTCAAATAATCTCGTCGGGCGCAAAGTCCCGTGAGCCCGGCGAATGCGTGCGAAGGAGTCGATCGCGGGCGCAGCGCGCTCGCGCCGGGCTTTGATTCACGCGGCCAGCGTGACCGCCCGGGGGCGGAAAGGAGATTTCCAACGTGCAGCCCAACGAAATTGCCGACAAACTCGAAAGACTGTTGAAGCTCGCCACGCGACCGACGGCGATAAAGTTCTACAAACCGGGAGAGCCGCTTGCCGCCGCGCCTCCCGAAATCCCGTTGAACGTTTGCCAGCTGATATCGATGGCGCGACATCAGGGCCTCTCCAACGGCGGCGTGCCGGAGCGGATGGTGTGCATCACCGGTGCGGCGTGCCTCGGCCTGATCAGGACGCCGGAAATCATTACATCAGGCAAACTGCCGGTGGGGGTCTATACCAAAGACGAGGAGATCGGGCGGCGGTTCATGGCCCACACCTTCAAGCTGGGGGATACGGGTAGAAAATACGCCGGAGTCGTGATTGCTCCCCTGGCGCAGGTCGAAGACAACCCCGACGTCGTCGTGGTTTACTGCAATCCGGCCCAGGCGATGCGGTTCATCCACGCGCACACGTACGATACCGGCGACAAGGTCACGGCCGACACGGTCGCCGAAGCGGCCGTGTGCTCCTCCATCGGATTCGCCAAAGCGACCGGCAGACCGGTCATCGGCTTTCCATGCCTTGGGGACCGAGGATACGGCGGTACGCAGAACGACGAATTGGTATTTGCGGCGCCGTATGCAATGATGCGCGACAGGCTCGTTTCGAATTTGGAGGCTACGGCGCAGCTCGGCTCCTCGGTCTACCCGATCGCGCCCAACGTCGCCTATACCCCCAGTATGGGGCCGGTTTTCACGATGCGGCCAGAGTACCTCGAGGCATAGGTGCGTAGGATGGCGTCCGGCGTTGCAAGTTGACTTGCCACCGTTTGGCGATTGGGGGGCTTGCTG
>JAMCRS010000338.1:0-17224 GCA_023380675.1 Chloroflexota bacterium | reverse complement strand
AAAACGCCGATATTGTTCTGCGAGTTGGCGATAGAAACTGAAGCATAATGGCTGAGGGGACGCTGATATCGGAGCATTTCGGCATCCTTCCCGATATCCTGCTCATGGCGAAGGGGATCGCGTCGGGCCTGCCGCTCAGCGCGCTCGCGACGACTCAGGCGCTGATGGAAAGGTGGAAGCCTGGAAGGCATGGCGGGACCTTCGGCGGAAATGCGATCTCCTGTGCGGCGGCGGTGGCGACGATCCAGGTGATGAAGGAAGAGAGACTGATCGAGAATGCGGCGGCGCGAGGCAAGCAGCTCATGAGCGGACTAACCCGACTCCAGAAGGAGTTCAAGGCCATCGGCGATGTGCGCGGCTTGGGCCTGATGGTCGCTACCGAGTTCTCCAAGAACGGGGAACCGGATGCCGAAACGACCAAGGCGGTGGTCCAGGCCGCGTTCGAACAGAACCTGATGCTGTTGACCTACGGCACCTACGATAACGCCATCCGCTGGATCCCGCCGCTGGTCGTCACGGCGGACCAGATCGATCAAGCGCTTGAAATTTTCGCGGCCGCGTTGGATCGAGTGGCATCCTGAGCTCCGATCGCGCGTGAGCGCGATTGACATGAAACCCGCTCAAAAGGGCGTCTCAGCCATCAGACGAAGAGATTTGCGCTCTGAGGCAAGGCCATCGGTCCGCAAGGGCGCCCTATAGCGCCTTGATATTCTGATCTGCGCGGAAGAGAGCGAGGATTTAAAAAGCCAGGCCTGGATGGCCTGGCTTTTGACGTTCAGTCGATATTGGGCAAAAAAGTGACCCAGGATCAGTAATCAAATCTCCATCTCGCGGGCTGCGGGCTGCAGGGCGACCAGCAGCGCCGTGGCTATGAGCAGGACGCCGGCGCCGACGAACAGTCCTTCCAAACTGAGCTTGATGAGCGCGCCTGAGATCGCCATGGACACCGGCACGAGGCTGATACTGGAGAAAAGGAACAAACTCATCATACGACCGAGCATCTCTTTCGGAGTCTTGCCCTGCAGCCAGGTGATGAACAGAATGCTGATGTATCCGTTGCAGATCCCCAACAGGAGGAAAGCGGCGGCCACGACCGGCGTCCACACGACGAACGCGAACAGCAGGAAGCTCAATCCGAAAAGAGCGACCATGCCCAGCGCCAGTCCCCCGATTCGCCGGGGCTTGGGCAGGCTGCCCGCCAGGAGAAAGCCGACCAAGTTTCCACCGCCGTGCGCCGAAAGGATGACCCCGAAAGCGGCCGCGCCTTCGGCAAGCTTGGTGTCGGCCAAAACGGGAACACCCACCATCATTGGGCCGACGAAGAACAGGTTGATCGCCACCATCGTCGTCATCAGAATGCGTACGGCGGGATCCGACCACGCGTAATCAATGCCGGCATGCAAGGCGGAGAGGATGCCCGCGGACTGTTTCGCGGGCGCGCCGCGATAACTCATCATCCACAGCGTCACGATCGAGACGACGAACGACAATGCGTCGATCGCAAGGGCAATCCCGATGCCCATCAGGTCGGCGGCCCCGCCGGGCGACGGGCTCGCAAAGGAAGCAATCAAGGTGCCGGCAAGCATCGGTCCCAGGAAAACCGAGAGCTGCGCCGTGCCTTGAAAGGCGGCGTTCGCTCCCTGCAAGCTCTCTGGGCTGACCAGCTTCGGGACGATCGAGTTCGAGGCCGGCAAAAAGAACCCGGCTACGCTGCCGAAGAGCAGCGCCAGAACGTAAAGCATCCACAACTGCATCGATCCGGCAAAGACCAACACCGCCATGACCGTCGCGAGAACCAGGCGAATGACGTCGGAAACGAGCATGACGGTGCGGGGCGACCAGCGGTCGGTGACGACACCGCCGACCAGCATAAAGACTGCGCGGGGCAAGCCGGCCAGTGCCAGCACTAGTCCCAAAGCTAATGGGTCGCCAGTAAGTTGCAGCACCAGCCACGGCAGTGCGATCAAGTAGAACTGGTCCCCCAACAGTGAAGCGCCCTGCCCGATCCACAACAATCCAAAATCGTGTCCCTTGAATACGTTGAGCAGCGAATTGCTGCGCTTGAAATCCGCCACTTGGCTGGTTGCCGTCACATGAGCTCCAATCTAAATGTCGATTTGGTATCCGTTTGCCGTACCACACCGCTCGAGAGCGCCGCTTGACTGCTCTGCACGAACGGTCGGGAGAAGCATACCAGAATCCAGGTTCGGCGGCATCGTGCGAAATGCGGATTCGGCGAGTGCACGAATGGACGGCGGCGCCTGCAATCGTCTCCCTGTTTCGCGGCAGGCGGTCTACCACGTTTGGATGAGGGCCGAATGCGTGCCCGACCGGCGTTTTTCTTAAGGGCGGCGCGCGCGACGACGCCGGCGGCTGGACGTTTTGTCTACCCGGTCTTTCAGGATATAATTGCCCCATCTATTCCCAGGTTCCCTGCACCGCGGGGCCGGGCGCATCTATAAATACCTGACGCCAACCGATCCGTACGCAGCATACAAGCTGGCGTATTGGGTGATCCTGGCCCTCGCAGGATATTTCGTCTACTGGCTCACCTTTTGGTTAGTAAGGGGGTAAGCCCCGCCTCCGGCGGGGAGACTCGCATAGTCTCCGATTGAATGTGGGGTAAATGTGATTATCGGTCCGTCAAGAGGTGGCAATGCCGATAGAACGCTACGTTAATAGGATCCTCTTGATTAGCCTCGCCGTCGTGCTGCTTTACTTTTGGCTGGCGCCAGACGACGTCCGCGACGGCTGCGCAACTTGGGGCCTTTTGCTCCTTTTCGTGATCTCTCTACTGGGGCTGTCGTTACGATTTTCCAGCCTCTTACGCCGCTGGCGCGGGCTCGGACTTTTGGCGGTGCCGCACATCGCGGCGCAGGGCTGGCTACAGTGGCAGTGGAATTTGTGGGACTCGCCGAGTCCGCTTCTTCGCAACTTGAACGCGGTGGTCACGCTCGTGGTGTTTGGAACGCTGCTGGGGATGCTCGTCAGCCTGCTTTTGATCCTGATCTATCAGGATGCGAGCGCGATCGCGCTGGGGGCCGCATGGCTCGGCTTTCCGATCTGCTTGATCGTCACGATGGCGCGCTACCAGACATACGAACGCCTATCGTCGCTGCCCCTTCGCGATTCGATGGTCCTGGTGACGCCGGTCTGTCTGCTCTCCTTTCTGGCAGTGACCGGAGGCATGGCGTTCGTCGGTCATCTTGCGGTGCTTTTGTTCAAGGAGATTTCGGGGCGGGACGGGGTTCAATCGGTGCCGGGAGCCAAAAGCCGCGGATGAAAAGTCTGGCCGCATGCGCCACACGTTTTTCCGAGCCAATAGTCTCCCTTGGATGACGCACCGCATTGCGGACAGCGATCGGCGTGGCGGCGATCCAAGACGGAAAACCAAATCGCCGCCGCAATCGATCCGAGGGTTCCCAGCGCCATCCCGAAGAGCGTGAGCGGATCGAACAGGTCATGTGCGGTCGGATTTGTCAGCCAGTCCAGCAGGGGGAGAAGCATCAAGCCAAGGGCCGCCGCGAGCAGCAGGGTAACTGTAATAAACGCACGCGCCGGATTCTGAACGACGAAACGCGAGCTGTACCATCTCAGAATACGCCGTTTGATTCTTGCATCCAGCGAAAGGAAGAGCATCAGAACGACGGGCATGACGCAAGCGAACAGCAGAGCCGGGCGAACGACGAATTGCTCGAGAACGAATTCGACGGGAACACTCGTGGGCGGAGTATTTGCACCTGCGCCCGGGACAAGCGCGTAGGCGGCTTGATCGATCAAGGCGGGATCGCCCAGAATGCCGATCGTGATTACCAGCGCGAGGGTGAGCTGGGGGATGAGCTTGATCAGTGTCAAGCCCAAGACCGTACGGGTGACCCGGCGCGTGAACTCGCGGCGCCTTTCGGGGTACTGGCACAGAAATGGCAAGAGCGAAAGAGATAGAACGACGAACCCGATCAGAAATGGCGGTGCGCTGTTCGGTCCGCGGGTGAATCGCGAGAGAAAAAGCGAGCCGAGACTCAAATTGACCAAGACGACCGTTCCGCCCGCGCTCAACGCGATCTCCCAGTCGCCTCCGTAGATCTTGAAGGGTTCGCTCAGGGCCTGCCGTCGAGCCTCCAGGCGCGGATGCACGTCCAGCCACCGCCTTAGCGCGCTCCAACCCGGCGGCCTGATCGAAAGCAGACGCTCCCGCCACGCCGCCAGTTTTTCCCCCAGGCTTTCCCCGCTTGACGCCGTCATCAGCAGAATCTGCACCAGCGACACCCCACCCCATAAACCCTGTGCGCTTTCCTGCCACTCGGCGACACGCGCGTCGGCGTACAGCTCACGTGTGCGTAACAGCGCGCGCCAGTAAAGGACGAGCAGGACGATGCTGCCCAGAACGAGCGGCCAATGGGCGGTGAAGATGAATATCTCGTAGCGCATCCAGACCACCGGCGGGACGCGGGGGGGATTGACCAGGACTTGTGCCATTTGGGGGTCCGAGGCCGCGACGAGTTGAACGAGTTCCGGGGCGAAGAGCTTGCTGAAATCGAAGAACGAAATGATGCCGTTGTACAGCCAGGGGGACAACGCATTGACGAAGAAATCGAGCGTCACGAACGCGATCGTCACCTTGAGCAGACTCTCGGCAAAGAATGTCATCCAGACGTCGTGATGAGCAAAGTGCGCCAATTCGTGCAGCAGCACGGCTTCGCCGCTGGCCCGTTCTCCGTCGCGTGTGGATTCCAGTGCGCGCTCGAGCCCCGGCGCAAGCCGGTCCGGCATCGCCATGTACTTGCGTGTGAATGTGCCGAAGGTATGGGGTTCCGCCGAGCCAAGCTGTTCCAGGACCAGACGCGGCGGATTGATTCCTGCAGTGGACTTTGCCAATTCATTCCAGCGCCGCAATAGGGACGGGTAGCGCTGACTCGTTTGGATCTCCAGGCAATGACGGAGTTGAAGGATTGGATGGCGGAGAAAGGCGCGGAGCGTCAGTAGGATCATCCCGAGAACGAAAAATGGACCGACGATTCCCGAGCCGCTCTCGAGAGAGGACGCGACCGGAAGCCCGATGGCGAGGACGATGAGCGAGAATAGCAAGGTGGTGCGAGTCGGGAGCGCGAGCACGTTCAGGCGTTTGGCCGAAGGGTCAGCGACCAGGCTGTCCGCAGGCATCCGGTGCTCGTCTCGCGGGCTAGGGCTTGACTCGCTCGATCAAGCCGCGGAAAGTTTGGGGTTCCGCCGCGAGGAGTGCGCCAAATTCCGCGGCGATGGTCTTAGCCGTCGCCGCATTGACGTTTAGCTCCCGCGCGGCGAGGAGCGCTTGTTCCTCTGCGCGCCCGGCAAGGGTGTTTTCCGCGGCCAGCGCGTCCACCTGCTCGGGGGAGAGTGTCGCGACAAGCCTGCGTACGGCGGTAAAAGTCACCGCGAGCGTGGCGACCGGCGCGGTCAACTCGCCCGATCCCAGGCCCAACGCCTGCCCGGCGCCGCGCTGGAAAGCCAGGTCGCCGCTCAATTGGCTCACCTGTCTAAAGAAGGCGTCTACGACGCTCAACAGGTCTGGCACTTGGGCCGGCGCGGTGGCATTCAGAATTTCCAGCGCCTTCTGCTTGACGAATTCCGGGAGCGTCATCTCCGGGCCGGGCTGGAGAACTGGAACTGCGGGCGCCTGGGCGCGCAAAAAGTCGAGGTTCGGGCCCGGAATCGACTCTGGCTCGGGAAGGGTCCCGGCTTCTTCCGCGAGAGCCAAGTCAAGCAGCGCGACATACTGCTCAGCGCACGCCGGACAAATGTCCAGGTGGTGCTTGAACCGCCCGTATTTCCGAGCGATGGACTCGCCGGCGATCTCCGCGTCCACGAGCTCGGGCAGGACGGATACGCATTCCTCATGTGAGATCCCGTCCTCGGTGTCGCCGGCGACTGCGCGCGCGAGCCGTTCGAGCCCGGGAGTCAGCTCGCTCCCGTGTTCCCGGACCGCGCGACGCAGTCTAGCTTGGCGCTCGTTTTCGATGTCAGCCACTAGAGTCCTCGAGGAATCCCAGGTCCGGCCTGGGCATCTGAGGCGGTTTCGCCAGACGAGACTCGAACGACAGAATGGCGGCGTCCAGCAAATCCGTATAGTCTTGCGAGCAACTCGCGCATACAAGTAAATGCTGGCGGCTGAAGGATTCGGCGAGGGGCGGCAAACGGCCGTCGAGCTCGGCGTCTACGTAAGCAGGGAGCTCGCGGTGGCAGCGCACGCATGCCGGGCCGCCGGCGCGCGGATTTGCCGCCGCGTATGCCAAGAGGCGCACGGGCAGCGGCAGCGCGGCCACGCGCGGCGAACGCACCGCGCGGCGAATGTGCTGCAGATTCTCAGCCTGGGTTGAACGCGTCAACGTCTCTTCCTCTCGACGAACCGAATGAAGGCTTCGCACTGGCTCAGTTCTTTGAGCCCGCGATTCTTGCATACGTAAACATGGGCCACGGTCATTCGGCGCGACGAGGCGATTTCCGCAAAGCCCTTGTCTTCGAAGAACAGATCGATTAGCACCTCCCGGTACAATCGATTCTCGACGCATTCCTCCAGAACCGCGAGCAACTCCTTCAGATCTTCATCCACGATCACTTTGTCCAGCGCCTCGCCACTCGATTCATCCTCGATCACGTCGAACGGCTTGACGTCGCCCTCTGAGTTGGTGTCCGAAAGATCCGTCTCGTCCAATTCCTTCTCAAACCAGGCCGGTTCGTCGGAACCCCCGCCATTTTTGAACTTGTCTCGAAAGTACTGCCGGATCTCGTTGATCAAAATGAGTGTGGCGTAGTTAAGAAAACTGCCGGCGTCCCGGCAATTCGCCAGGTTCTTCCAGGTTTTTTCCAAGGCCTGCTGCGTCAGATCCTCAGCGAATGACGGATCGCCGCGCAACTTGTAGTGCGCTATGGGATACAGGTAGTACCAAAGTTCCTCGAAGCCCCGGCGCTGGCGGTCTGTGCCGTGCGCGCTGCAGGCGGTATGGAGGATGACGCAGTAATGGCGCAGGGTCGCGCGCTTTGCCTTTGTTTCCAGGTCAGCCGCGGGCACTTGCTTCTCGACCATCTCCCGGCAGACCTCGTCTGCCAAGGCCTCGGGGTCTGCGAGCTGCCATCCCCGCCTCGCCAATTCGGCGTGAACGATGCGGCGACAACTATCGTGCGACGGATCCCCCACACATCCCTCCGGCGGTCGTTTGGGCTGCAGCGCGCCCCGCATCCATATTCTACGAGGAATGATGCGGAAACGCAAGCATAACTTGCAAACATAACTTGCGAGGCTGTTAGGAAATACGATGTCTCGCCATCCTTGAGGGTGTAAGTAATCCAACTTCAAGGAGGTACGAGATGTTCAAGTTCACAAAGGCGTTCTTGCTGGCCGTGTTCCTGCTGGCGGGCGTGGCGACCTCGGCCGCACCGATTCTTGCAGCCTCGGCGCACCCGACGCATCCCACGGCTGGGTACATCCTGGACGACCAGCCGACCCCAACGCCCACGCCCATTCTGGTGCACCCTGACAGCCCGTGCACCGCTGGCTGCTAAGAGCCAGGCTCGTCCGAGACGAGAAGCTCCCAGTGCTTCTCGTCTCTTTTATGTTGACGCGGGTCGGTTCTTCTGATACAAGCGTGCCCCTTTTCTACGGTCGACCCATTAGAGCGAGTGACGCCCATTGAAAGGGCGAGTAGTTCGCCTGAATCATCTCGACCTGCGCGTGGCGAAGCGCCACGGCAATATTCTCCCCATCCGCCAGACGCCGGTAAAAACGCCCCATCAATTCCGCGATCGAACGGTCTTGTACTTGCCATAGAGAAGCGACAAGCGCTCGTGCGCCGGCATGGAAAAAGGCGCGCGCGAGACCGACGAGTTCGTCGCCGCGTCCACCCTGACCGAGCGCGGTCTCGCACGCCGAGAGCGTCACCAATCGCGCATTCAGTCTCAGGTCCATGATGTCAAGTATCGTCAACGGCTCATCGCGCAAGAGCACGCGCGAGCGATGCGGAGCGGTGCGGTCAAGGATAGCGTGTGTGGCAAAGTGGATCAGCGCGTAATCCTGCAACGCGCCGGCTTGATCGAGCGCCAGTAACTCCTTGCGCGTGGCGCGATCATCCCACAAGATCTGGGCTTGCCCGCCCAACACTGCCTGGAATTGTTCTATCTCCGTGCTCGCATAAGGGAGCGGTCGCATTTGGTCTCCAAATTCGGACAGCCCCACTGCCAACGACTTCGCCGAACCTGCTTGTTCTTCGACGAGGAGGTATTGCAGAGCCTGCAGACTCGGCGTGTAGATGAGCGTGTGATGCTGAATCAAATAATCGTCGCCCTTTCTCAACGCGTGAAACGGCAATGCGTGCAACGCGCCATGCGGCGCGATCAGCAATGTCTCGGCGTCAAGCCACTCAGGCACGAGTAAATGATACAAGTGACTCAAGTAACGCAAGCCAGGCGAAGGAGTCGGTTCGCCCCGCAGCGTACCGTTGTACACGATTTCGCGCAAATCATGTTCTTGCGACACACATTTGTCAAGGATTCCCCGATCGTACTTGGAGAGTGTTCTCGACGAAACGGAAACGCGAGTGGGTTGCACGACAATGCAAGTGAGGTCATCGCCAGACAAGTAGTAATCCAACGCGGCCCAGTCGGTGCCGAGCCGCGCGGACGCCACTTCGCGAAATTGATCGAGCGCGAATAGAGAGGGCGCAGAAACGCCGGTTAGGCCGTTCGAATAGAGCCGCAAGCGCGCCACAACCGACTCGTATGCGTGGCTCAGCGCGTTGAGCTCCTGCAATTCCGCTATCGAGATATGCGCTTGCGTGTCACCCCGCAGAGCGTCTTCCTTGTCCTTGGGCGGAGTTACTGTGGCATGGGTTCGCAAAGCATCGAGTTGGTAACGCAATTCCTTTTCACGGGCGAGCAATTGAGCAACGGTCGGATCGTCCCGTGCATTGGAAATATGCCACCGGCGATTCTGCAACAAGGATAGAAATACCCGCGCCTTGCTGGCTTCAACGATCTCTAGCGCGATTTCGGGCGCGTCGAGTTCCATCGCGATCTTCAGGGCCCTATCGTAAACGGACTGGCGCGAGGAGAAGTAATCGTTGCTTAACTGTTCAGTAACGAGGATTGAACGCGATTGAGCAATGATGCGCATGGCGTTTAGATAATGCTCGATCGCAGCTAAGGGTTTGCAAGCAACCTTTGCGCAGTCTCCTAACCCAGCCTCGACGCGCCATGCCTGATCTGGAAAGCCCGGCGACAAGACTGCTAGGGCGCGAACAAACGCCTGCTCGGCTTCGAGTTGCTCATTCCACTGAAGACGTAGTTCACCTTCCGTTAGGTCGCAGAGAGCAACATCGACGATTTGATGCTGCTTTTGAAACGTCGCGCGGCTGTCTGAGACGAGAGATAGAGCGCGTATGCGTTCACTTTGTTGGTTGGCGAGACACGCGAGGAGGCGATCGCATACAGCCACTAGAGATTCTAATCCATTTTCGGCATATATTTTTCGCGCTTGATGTAACTGAACATTCGCTTCGCTCGTTTCGTAAAGTGCGAAGTGAACGTCTGCCATGGTAAACTCGCATTCCGCAAGCTGAATCGCGAGATCTCTTTCGGAGAATATTGCGTGTGCGCGGCGCAGATGTTCCATGGCTTCCCCGTACTGTCCCAATTGCCGACAAATGATGGCGAGTCTGACGAGGCAATTGCCCACGAGGCTTTCGAGTGCTTTCCTTGAGTAAATTTCAAGAGCCCGCTCCTGAAGCTCTAGTGCTTTCGCGTACAAGCCCTGTTTCGCGTAAACGGAGCCCATGTTCTCGTGAATCCGCCCTGCCCGAACCTCGCGTCCTTCCTCCAATGACAAATCAGCTGCCTCTTGATAAAAGGTCAGGGCCTGGTCATAGCGGTTGAGTGCATCGCACGTGAGCCCGATATTGATGTCACAAGCAGAGACTTCTACTACCACGCCACGGGTGAGAAAATAGTCGCGCGCGAGGTGGGATGCTTCGAGCGATTCCTCGAATAGATTCTGAAATAGATAGATAACTCCGAGATGCGCGTTACACCAGGCGACGAAAAACTCTGCGCCCAAGCGAAGAAAACTGTCCCGAGCTTGAGAAATACTACTCTCTGCGTCAGAATAAGAAGCTCTCTCAATTCGGTCTACGCCAGAGAGAAAATCACAAAAAGTGACATCGAATGCGCATTGGGCGGACTCGAAGATTTGCCTTGCGGATTGCAGGAGCACGGCGGCTCCTGGTCGCTCACCGCGCACATACACGTGAGCCAGTTCGCGCGTGCAGCGCGCTGCGTCGAGAGGCATGCCCGCGGACTCGAATACGGCACGCGATCTTTCGAAGAGTTCTTCGGCTTCGGGGTAATTTCCCTGGTCACGCAAAGCGCGCGCCCCAATCCAATCACAGCGTGCCTGGGAGACCGGCGATAAATCCTTCTCTCGCGCACGTGCGGCATTTTCCAGGGTAGCTTTGAGATGGCCCAGGCAAGAATTCGCCCAAGCCGCTTCGAAATAACCTCGCGCGGCTTGTGGCATGTCGCCCCGTTTTTCAAATTCGCCAGCCGCGGAAAGTGATTGCGCCAGTGCGTCGCGGAATTCCCCAAGTCGATTCAGGACAATCGCAAGTGTCAGCGCGGTTTCGGCCTGCGCACGGTCGTCGGCGGCCGTACACGCAAGCTCGTGCGCCACACGCGCCAGTCCAAATGCCTCGCGCGGCACTTGATCGAGGCATGCGAGCGCGTCGCGCTGGAGGGCAGTCGGGATCTCCGCAAGCTGTTCGGGTGCTGCAATTTGTTCGACGAGGTGCGTGATTTCGATAGCGGGGACTGGCGAAGGCGTATCTGACAAGCCGGTCGAGATCTGACGCGCAAGTTGTCGTGCGGTCTTGAGAGCGTCATCGACCGTTGCCATGTTACCTCTCGGTAGACGGAGTCGGCTGTCCGGCTTCAACCTCTACACTGATGCGAGCGTTTTCCAAACCGGATATGGGGATTGGGTCGATCCATCCTCGACCTTGTTCGACGGCTGAGGAGTATTGATGCTCGTTCCAACTGAGTTTGACGCGAAGCGGTTCGGGCAAGGGCGAAGAAGAAACGATGGAGATTTCAAGGCGAGCATGATCCGGACTTGCGGCACGATGTAACCACAACTCCACTTGGACCTCGCGACTGCCGAGCGCGATCGAATCCAACAGCAGCAGCGATCGCTCGGCCGAGGCCTCACCACGCCCAGCGAATTGGGGTGCCCGTGCCAGCACGTTAGCGAGATGGCTCGGCTTGATCTTGAGCACGAACCCGAGCGGGCCGCCGCCGATCGGAGAACGAACCTGCTTGCTCCACGCGGCGTCGGGTGATGATTGCACCAGGAACGGCAGATCGATCTTGGGCTTCGTAAGTGAGGATAGGCTGGTGGTGTCGCCACGCGGCCGCGCGCTTTTCAGTAGCTCGTACGAAGCTCTACAGTCATCACAACTCATCAGATGGTCGTAAACGTCGTGATACAGGTCACGAGCGTTCTCGCCGCGGTTTTCACGCTCTACGTAAAACCCCAGCATCTCTTGAGCGTCTTGATGCGTCAGGAGCGCGCGCCTGGGCTTGGCGCCCACAATCGCTTGCGCCAAGCGCTGGAGTCGCGGGGCGAGTGTCTCGGATTCGCTCAGGTACTCTCTCGCCGTATTCCGTGCCTGCGAAACCTGCTTGCGTTTGGCGTAGCGTCGGCTGCGTTTCGGAATGGAATTCTGTTTGTTTTTTTGCATAGCCGTGTATCCGTACTGACACCGCCCCGGTTCGCGGAGCAATCTGGGGCGGCTCCCGTTTCTGTTTGACCCTTGAATGAAAGCGGCCGAAAACGTCCGTCTGACGTTGAGGCCGGCCGAATCCTCCACTTTATGAAATGGGTTTTCGCCTCGGTTTCTTGCGCGGCAACTCCGGGATGGGTTTTCGCCGTGTTTTGTCGCGCGGTGGCTCCTCGATGGTCTTTCTCAAGCACAGCAACGCGCGCTGACGCAAGTTGTACACCGCTTGCGTAGTCTTTCCCAAGAGACGCGCGATCTCCACGTCCTCCACTTGGTTTAGATAAGACTGAATGATGACGAACTGTTGTGCCGGACTGCGCAGTTGGTCGATTGCGCCGAGGAGCAGGCTTTGGTTCTCGATCTTCTCGAACGGCGCCAGAGCAGACGGATTGGCAAGCAGTTCACTCAATGGAAGGCCGGACTCTAGACTTCTGCCCGGGGGATCCTCGAGCGATTCGGGGGGCTGAGGACGGTCCAGCGCGTCGCCAGAGCGCGTGAGTTCCGCTATGATGAGGTGGTTGAGGATCGTAGTGGCCCAGGCATCAAATGGGATGTCGAATGGGTATTGCTTCTCAAAGACGACGAGGCAAGCCTTTTGTGCGAAATCTAAAGCGTCAGCCGAGGCCCCACCCCTGCCGCGAAATCTGCCGACGATGGGCTTGGCGCGAGTGAACAAAAAGTTGCCCAGGCGGTTCCATTCTGTGGCGTCTCCGTCCTGCAAGGCCTGAATCCGCGGTCCTTCCTTAACCACACAAGAGACAACGCGGTCCACGTACTCGGCGAGGTTGAAGAAGGTGCGGTTCGATTCGCCGCCGGCGAATTTCGCAAAGCGACCGCGCTTGATGTTTTCTTCCACCAAGTGCACCACGCGCTGTTCGAGCCGGACACCTTCAATTTCCGGGGCGGGCAGCGCGGCAACGCGGTCGTGACATAGAGCGCGTACAGTGTCCTTGGTGATGCTCGACATTGAGTAATAGGATGAAACCGGAAAGTAGGATTGAGCGCGCGACATCGCATGAGCTGTACGACTTGTCCCGACTCTATCACACATCAACCGCAGTGTCAATGAAATGCGCCGAAAAATGTGCCGGGTTTGCCAGGGCGCCACGTGGGTGAATTCGGCTCGTCGTCCGCAGAACATTGGCGTGCTGGCGACGGTGCGATTTCGGTAACACTCCAAATCAGGCGACTGGACGCTTTTGTCTACCTGGTCTTTCAGGATATAATTGCCCCAGCCCATTTCCCCTTTCGATTTTCTCGGGAGTGTTGATGTTTAGAGTTGCACGTCCGGCCGGCCCGCGGTGGCGCAAGCTGTTCGTCGCGCTTGCGTACGCGGCCATCGCGCTCGCGCTCCTCGCGCCAATGGCCTCCGACGTCATGACGAGTGCGCCCGATCTGCCCGATCACATGGCGCTCATCGTCCAGGCCAAGCTGGCGATCGACGAAGGGCAATTCCCTTTGCGCGTCGGCCCGTATTCGTACGACGGCTGGCGCTATCCGATCTTTCAATTCTATTCCCAGATTCCCTACACCGCGGCCGGGCTCATCTATAAATACCTGACGCCAACCGATCCGTACGCAGCATACAAGCTGGCGTATTGGGTGCTCCTGGCCCTCGCAGGCTATTTCGTCTACCGGCTCGCCTTGTGGTTGACCGGCTCGGCCGTTTCCTCGTTCCTGGCCGGCGTGCTGTACATGGCCGCGCCGTACTTCCTGGTCAATCTCCACGCGCGGGGCGCGTTTACGGAAGCGTGGGCCCAGGGGCTCGTGCCGCTCGTGCTTTACACCAGTTTTCGCTGCTACGCCTCGCGCGGGCCGGGCTGGTTTCTTGCGGCAAGCTTGTCCTGGTTCGCGCTGGCCACCACGCACATCATCACGTTCGTCTACGCGGGTATCTTTGGCGGCATCCTGTTCCTGATCGTCGGCGTGACGAGTCGACGCAATTTGCTGAGACTGATCAAGCTC
The DNA here is from genome assembly GCA_023380675.1 of Chloroflexota bacterium. Next base: position 3,461 of record JAMCRS010000338.1, on the reverse strand, counting down.
GGCCTGGCGGTCGTGTTCGCCGGCCTTCTCGCCGCCTATTTTCTCGGACCCGGGGTGACGGCAGACTATTTGCGCGTGCGTGATTTGCTGTGGCCTCCTTTTTCCTACAACTGGATCTCTCCTCTGCCGGCGCTGCTTTCCCCAACGTCGCTCCCGCCGGAGCCGCAGCCGGGACAGCTCACGACGCCGAACCTGAATCCCGCCGTCGGCTGGCCGATGCTCGTCGGCTTTGGAATCGTTTTGTACGCGCTCGTGGTCGACGGCACATTGACGCGGCGGCGCTGGACGGCGCGTGTGGCCGCGGCGCTGCTTGTCCTGTTTGCCTTGGCGCTCTTCATGACCTGGTCGCCGGTCGACTTTTGGTCGCAGCTGCCGGTGCAGCTCCGCATCATCCAGTTCCCGTACCGGCTCTTGACCCAAGTGATGTGGACCGGCGCGCTGCTCGGCGCGTTCGCGCTGGCCTGGTTGTTCAAGGGACGGTTGGACGGTCGTCACCTGATCGCCGGCTTGCTGCTGATCGGGATGGCGAGCAGCTCCTATCTTCCGTCTCCCCGCGACGCCGATTTCAAGACGGCCGATATCGTTGCGGCGCCAAATCTCGTGACCGGCGTGAGCGATTATCTGACCAAGCCCGACAACTATCTTGGGACCGTTCAGCGCACGAATCTCGAGAACATCCCCCTGATCGATTGGGACAGCTGGTTGAGACTCAGCGAAGAGTATGTGCTTCCGACCTGCTTGCCGGCGTCGCCTTCGGGAGCCCTCATTTATTTCAAAGGTGACGTACCGGAACGATTCTTCGAGCAGACCTTTACGCTCTCGTTTCTTTACAACAAGCAAGTGGTCGCCACAAAGCAGTTGGGCGTCGGGCCATTCGAGTGGACGATCTCGCTGAACGGGCCGCTGCCCGCCAGCCCGTACAAAAAGGCGGACAAGTGCTCGCTTTCGTTCGCGGCCGACCAGACGTTCGTTCCGGCCGACACGCTGGCCGGGTCGACCGACCAGCGCCACCTGGCGGTGCGAGCACAGACTCTGGTGATTCGGAATGCCGATCCCAACCTGACGGTGCTGCCGGTGACCATGAGTCAGCCGATGTGCCGTCAAGAGGGGACGGAAACGGCATGCTCGCTCGTCGTTCCACCTGAAGCCAGGTGGGTGCAGCTTCCCGTGTTGTTCTATCCCGATCTGCTAACGCTCTCCCTCGACGGGAGGAAGGCTGACTACGTTCCGCTTTACCAGCAAGGCGTGGTTCTGGCGGGCTTGCGACTCGAACCTGGCACTCATCAAGTGCGGGTCCAATTCAAAGGACTGGATTGGGCCAATTGGACGAGTCTCCTGGCGTGGCTCGGTGCGGCCGTTCTCTTGGCTGCGTCCATCTTTGGCCGCCTCAAACGACGCAAGCCGCTGGCGGTCGTGAAGCGATGAACCCGTACGCGAGATTGGAAAGGAAGCAAGCCCGACCGTGAACGAGCTGATCGGCGGCGAGGGGCGAACGCTCAGGCGTGTGCTTATGGGGTTTTGACGCCCGGGTCCTGAACCCCGGCCGACGGCGGCGCTCCGTTCGTGTAAATGGTGACGGTCGCCGACATGCCGGGCACGAGCCGCTCGCCTTCCGAAGCAAACTCGATCTTGACCGGCACTTTTTTGGTCGCGTCGGAAGTGGTCCCGATCAGGCTGGAGTTCGGCGCGGTCTCCTCAGTTGTCGCCGATCCGATCTGTGCGACTCGCCCGCGCAGCGGCTGGCTTGTCGCCGAGACGAGCACGTCTGCCGGCTGGCCCGGTCGAATGCCGGCGATACGATCTTCGTCGACATTGACCACGACCCAAAGAGCCGACAAGTCGACGATGGTTGCGATCGGCTGGCCGGCCGCGACCGTGTCTCCCGCGCTGACGTCGCGCACGGCGACGGTGCCGGTCAACGGACTCGTGACTCGCGCCAAGACTCGCGGCACGAACGGCCCGGCCGCATTGCTGGCAAGGGGTGCCGCCACTTGCACCGTCGCGATCACCTGGTCTCTCCGCACTGAACTTCCCACGTCGAATGCCACGCTGTCGATCTGCCCAAAGGCCGGCGCCGCGATCCGCACCAGCGCGCCGGCGACCTGGGCGTCGTCCGAACTGAACCAGTCGTACGTCGGCTGATACCAATACCGGTAGCCGAGCGCCGCGAGGAGAGCGATCGCGACGACGATGAGCGCCAAAGGAAGAATACTCCGTATGTTCTTCATGTTTTTCCCCTCTGCTGAATGGTTGGGGGCGAGATGTGCATCCCCTTTGAGCGTTAAGACCGCTTCCTTCCCTTGGTCAGGACTGAACTTGAAAGAGCCCGTTAACCTGAGTGTGACGCAATGGACTGCCCCTCCGGTTCCGGCGACTTGGATCCGTTCGGGAGCTGGAGCTCGCGATCCGTGCATGATCCACCCATGCCTGATTCCAAATCGTCGCGGTTGTTTGGCGAAGCAGTCTCTGGCGGACTCGCGCGAGATTGCTTCGGCGGCATAAACCGCCGCCTCGCAATAACACGCCGGATTCCGGCGACTTGGATCCGTTCGGGAGCTGGAGCTCGCGATCCGTGCATGATGCACCGATGCCTGATTCCAAATCCTCGTGGTTGTTTGGCGAAGCAGTCTCTCGCGGACTCGCGCGAGATTGCTTCGGCGGCATAAACCGCCGCCTGCTGCTGCAGCTGCTGCAATGACACGCCGGTTGCAGCTCTGAGTACGTCGCCGCGGGCATAGCGTCATGGACGCTCTAGTCGCCTACCTGCCCGTGTCTATGTCTACGGTTGCACTCAAGCCCGCAAAGACGGGGGCTTGAGTCGAGTCGACGTCGATCGTGACCGGCACGCTGACGATTCCGCCGGTGGTCGTCGCCAGGTCTCCGATCTTGCCGACGCGGCCGGTGAGCGTCGCGCCGGGAAGCGCATCCAGCTTGATGGCGGCAGATTGTCCGACCTTCAGAAGCGGGAGCGCGTTCTCGTCCACGCCGACCGACACTTGCAGATGGGACAGGTCGACCAGCGTAATAGCCGGAGCGCCGGGGGAGACGTACTCGCCGACGTGCGGACCGATCCATGCGGCGGTCCCGTCAAACGGCGCGACGATCTTTGCGTTCGCCAGCGTCTGTTTCGCGAGGTCGAGCGCGGCCTGTGCCTCTGTGACCTGTGCCTGCGTGAAGGCAAGCTCGGACGCCGTCGGGTGATTCACGGTGAGGTTGAACGACGCGACCGCGCCTTGATACGCGCTATAGGCTTGCTGAAGGGCGAGCGTCTGAGGCAAGGCAGCGGCGAACGGATTGCTGTCGCCGCCGATGCGGTCGAAAGCAGCCTGGGCCTGATCGAGCGCTTCTTTGGCGCGATCCAGATTCGACTTGGCTTGGGCGACGTCGTCGATGGTAGGCCCCGCCTTGATCTTGACGAAGCTGGCCGTGACCGCGTCGAGCGCAGCCTGTGCCTGCGCAAC
>JAMCRS010000337.1 GCA_023380675.1 Chloroflexota bacterium | reverse complement strand
GTAACGTCCGGGCGCATCGAGGCGTCGCCCCGGCAGGTCGTGCGAAAGGATCATCGGAGTGGATGATTCGCTGAGAGAGATCAACGCGGTGATCGGCGTCGTCGGCTCGTTCGTTTCCCTGCCGGACAGCCGCGTCGCCGCGCAGGCGATGCCCGCCGCGTTCGACGCCGACCACATTCATTCCGCGGCCAAAGTCGCCAGCCAATCGCTCAACGCCCTGGACTCCTCCGGTCAGCGGATCGCTCAAGTCGATCTGGTCTACCGCGAAGGCCGCGTGATTCTCAAAAACCTGCGCGGCGGCATCCTCGTCATCCTGTGCACGCGCAATATCAATCTCCCGTTGCTCAACCTCACCGCGAATGGGGCTGCCAGAAAACTGGCTGCCGAGCTGAGGCCGCCCAAGCCGGCAGCCTTGCCCCGAGCCGATGCACCGGCCTCCGCACGTTCGGAGTCGGCGGCACGCCCTGCTGCCTTAGCGGACCCTCCAGTTCCGCCCTTGACAGCCGAGCTGACCCTAGAGGCCCTCAGTCTGGTCACCGAAGCGGCAAAACGGCGACTCCATCTCCACGCGATCGATTCGATCGGGGTGTGGCTTGCCTGCCCCCACTACCGATCAGTCTTGCTTGAGCCGAAATCGCGGCAGATCGACCTTGCGGGGATTGCGAGCGAGGGCAAAGCGATCGAAGCCCTGTTTGGCGAGTTGGGCTTGGAGAGCAACCGGTGGTCCAATACCCTGTACGGCAACCAACGCCTGAGCTTTGGTGAAATCAAGCGCCAGATCATCGTGCAGGTCTTCCTCGACCGGTACGACATGTATCACCGTCTCGACCTCGGCCCGTTCCTTTCGCAGGTCGGCCCGGCGCTTGCGCCGACGGCGCTCGTGCTGATGGGCCTGCAGGCGGTCGATCGTGACGAGCGTGTGCTCCGTGATCTCTGCGCGCTGTTTCTCGAAAACGATCTCGGAGTTGGACCCGCCGAGAGCGAAATCGACGCGTCGCACGTGACTCGGTTGTGCGCCGAAGATTGGGGGTGGTACAAAACGGCCTCGACCAATCTCGATCGCGTGACGACGTTCGCCGCGCTCGAGCTGGAACCAAAGGATGTCCGCGTGATTGCCGAACGCGTCGGGCGGCTGCGCCAGAGCATCGAAAGCGCTCCAAAAGGTTTGCGCTGGCAGACCCGCGCCCGCTTGGGCGAGACCGTCAAGTGGTACGAGTCGCCGCAAGAGTACTAGGTTTGGATGGAGCGTCGGGGCAATGAAACAGCGTCTCCAAGAGATCAATTCAGTGCTCGGCGTCGTCGGCTCGTTCGTCTGCATGGCTGACGGCTCGGTAGCGGCGCAAGAGCTGTCGGATCGGCTCGACGAGGACAGCGTCGCGGCTGCGGCGAGAATCGCCAGCCAGACGTTTGCCGCGCTTGAAAGCACCGGCCAGCGCCCGGCCGATGTCGATCTTGTCTTCTACAGCGGCCGGCTGCTGCTCAAGAATCTGCGCGGCGCGATCCTTGCGATCGTCTGTGTCCGCAGCGTCAACATCCCGTTGGTCAACTTGACCGCCAACGTTGCGGCGAAAAAACTCTCGGCCGTCCTTAAAGCCGCAAAACCGGGCGGCGCGCCGGACCCGGCAGCCTCGGCAGCCGGCAGCGAGGTCGCCGCGCCCGCCGATACTGCGGCCGCGCCGGCCGCGGACACTCGCGTTGGAGCTCTCTCGGAAACGCAATCGGAGCTTCAGCGGGAGATGGAGCGGGTCGTATCGCAAGCGCAGCAGCGCGGCGTCGTTCTCAAGGTGATCGGTTCGCCCGCGACGCCCCTCATCTGCCCGAATTCTCGCACGCTCCTCGCGCCAGGTGAGGAACGCCAGCTCGATTTCGCCGCTCGATCGTCTCAAGCGGCCCAGGTCAGCCGGCTGTTCCAGGACTTGGGCTATCGAAGCAACCAACGCTTCAACGCCTTTTACGGCAGCCAGCGGCTCAACTTTGGTCTGACGCAGCCGGAGGTGAACGTCGACGTTTATCTGGACACGTTCGAGATGTACCAGCGTCTCGACCTGTCGCGCGTGCTCGCCGGCGATTGCGTTGCGCCGGATGCGACGACCCTCCTGTTGCTGCGTCTTCAGCTTGTCGAGATGACGGATGCCGCGCTATTGGAGATTTGCGCGCTCCTCCTGGAACACGAGTTGAGCGTCGGCGCGGATCAGGGCGGGATCGATGCCTCGCAGGTCACCAGTCTCTGCGCGGACGATTGGGGATGGTTCAAGACCGTGACGATCAATCTCGAGCGGGTGCAAGCATTCACGTCCGGACGCCTGTCCGGTGAGCACATGAACGTCGTATCGAATCGGGCACGGCGGCTGGCCCACTCCGTCGCGGCCGCGCCCAAGAGCCTCCGCTGGCAAGCGCGCGCCCGGATCGGCGAAACGGTCCGCTGGTACGAGACGCCGGTCGACTCGCGCTCTTCTGCGCGGCCGGGCATGGCATTTGGTTAATCCAAGGAGACGCAGCCGATGAATGGTATACGCGTTCAGCTCGACCGCGTTCGTCGCGGCATGGGCGAGGTGTTTTACGGAATGGCGATCCACGAGATCGTCCGTGCCCACCGGCGCTCCCGTGGGTCGCTGGAACACCTTTTCATCCTGATCACTTTCGGCGACATGGTTGGGCTGCCGATTCTGCCGCCGTACTATTGTATGCGGCTCTTGCCTTTTGTCGTGCCGGAGATCAACGGGTGGCGGCGTCGGCTGTTGCGGGAACGGGACTATCTGGACGCCATCTTCTAATGGAAAAACCTTCGACCACGCTGCGGATTCTGATCGTCGACGCCGACGAACGTCAGGCCGCCGCAGTTTCGCGCGGCCTGCGTGAGCTGGGCGTCGCGGACGTCCTCGCCGTGACCTCCGGCTGCGCCGCCCGCGCCGCCTTGGAGCGGACCGAATACGATCTGCTCGTCGCCGACTCGGCGCTGGGCGACGGCCAGGCGCTCGCATTGGTCCGCGAAACGCAGGCCCGGTGGCCGTCGACGGTCACGATCCTCGTCGTGGACTGCGAACAGGCGCAAGCCGAATCCGCGCTCGAAGGCGGACCGGCTCACCATTATGTCGAAAAACCGTTCGCGCTTCACCAACTGACCGACGTGATCGAGTGTCTATTGTCGGCGGACGGCATCCCGGATCCGGGCGCGCGGCTGGTGCTCAAGGCCGTGCTCGGCGGCGACGCGCAAGTCGGCAAGACGACGTTGATGCAGCGCCTACGGACCGGCCGTTTCCAACCCGATCGCGCCATGACGATCGGCGTCGATTTCCACACCTACGATACTGCCGTCGGCGACCGTTCGACTCGAGTCGTGGTATGGGACCTGGGAGGACAGGAACGCTTTTCTTGCACGCGGCGCGCTTTTTACCGCGGAGCCAGAGCGGTCGGCCTCGTCTTCGACCTGGGCAACCGCAATTCGTTCTACAACCTC
>JAMCRS010000336.1 GCA_023380675.1 Chloroflexota bacterium | reverse complement strand
GCGTCCATGGTGACGAGCAGATCGGCATGTTTGAGGAGTAATGCAGACATCGTTGTCTCTTCGCAATGTATGTTTGCAGACCATGGAAGCCACGAAATGCACGAAATCAGGCGCAAGGAGGATCGTTTTTCGTGTCAATTCGTGTCTTTCGTGGCTCTGATGCAGCTCGATTCGAAGCGCTACCCATCAGCAAATGCGCGGCAATTGCTCGCCGCTGAGCATATCGACGATCCGCATGCCGCCGATGCGACTGCGCATGAAGACCTTGCGCGGGTGATCGGTGACGACTTCGCCGATGATCGCCGCCTCGCGGCCGAGCGGATGGCGGCGCATAGCATCGAGCACCGCATCGGCGACCTCGGGCGTCACGATGGCCAGGCACTTGCCCTCGTTGGCGACGTAGAGCGGGTCAAAGCCGAGGATCTCGCACGCACCGCGCACTTCTTCCTGGATCGGGATGCGCGTCTCGTCCAGGCGGATGCCCACGCGGGCCTGCGCCGCGATCTCATTCAGGCCGCTGGCGACGCCGCCGCGTGTCGGGTCGCGCAGGACATGCACCGCCTCGCCGCCGACCGCCAGCACGCGTGCCACGAGCGCGTTGAGCGGCGCCGAATCGCTCTCGACCGCGGTCTCGAACTCCAGGCCCTCGCGCACCGACATGACGGCGATGCCGTGCGCTGCGATGGGACCGTTGATCAGCACGCGGTCGCCGGGGCGGGCGCGAGCCGGCGCGATGTGCACGCCGGGTGAGATCAGCCCCACGCCAGCCGTATTGATGAAGATGCCGTCCCCCTTGCCCCGCTCGACCACCTTCGTGTCACCCGTGACGACCCGAACGCCTGCGGCCTCGGCTGCGGCAGCCATCGACCGGACGATGCGCCAGAGCTCGTCCATGGGCAGCCCTTCTTCCAGAATGAAGCCGGCGGACAGATAGCGCGGCTGTGCGCCGCACATCGCCAGGTCATTGACTGTGCCGTGGATCGCCAACGAGCCGATATCGCCGCCCGGGAAGAAGCGCGGATGGATGACGTAGGAATCGGTGGAGAAGGCCAGACGGATTGTAGATTGCGGATTGCGGATTGTAGCAGCGCCATCCGTGGTCGTCAATCCGAACTCCGAAACACTTGCACCTGCGCTGCGCTCCGGCGCAAGTGCAGGTGTCCGAAATCCGAAATCAATCACCGCGCCGTCGTGCAAAATCTCCAATTCCGGGTTGGCAAAGGCCGGGACGAACATGCGCTCGACCAACATCTGCGAGAGCTTGCCGCCACCGCCGTGCGCCAGGGTGATCGCCGGATACTCGCTGATGGGGATGGGGCACTGGAGGTTGAAGGTTGAAGGTTGAAGGTTGGATGCTGCGTTCTGCACGCTCTGCGTGCGTTCTACATTCCCCATCAGGTCCTCCCGTACTGGTAATACGCCGCGCACGCGCCCTCCGACGAAACCATCGGCGCGCCGAGCGGGTGTTCGGGCGTGCATTGGGTGCCGAAAGCGCTGCACTCGTGCGGTTTCTTCAGCCCTTGCAGGATCTGACCGGCGATGCAGAGCGGTGATTCCTGCGCCGTCACATCCGCCACGCCGAACCGCTGCTCGGCATCGAAGGCGGCGTACGCGGGCCGCAGGCGATAGCCGCTGGCCGGGATCAGGCCGACGCCGCGCCACTGCCGATCACCCACCTCAAAGACCTCGGCGAGCAATTTCTGCGCGGGACGGTTGCCCTCACGCGTGACCGCCCGCGTGTACTGGTTTTCCACGCCCCACCGTCCCTCCTCCAGGGCCGACAACGTGAGATAGGTGCCTTGGAGCAGATCGAGCGGCTCGAAGCCGGTCACCACGATGGGGACGCGGTACTTTTCGGCAATCGGCTCGTATTCCCAATATCCCATCACGGTGCAGACATGCCCTGCGGCCAAAAAGCCCTGTACGGGCGATCCTGTGTGATCGCCCTCGGACGGCGCGCCGAGGATCGCCTCCATCGCAGGCGGCACCAGGACATGCGAGCACAGGATCGAGAAGTTGGCCAGGCCGAGCTGCCGCGCCTGCCAGACTGCCATCGCGTTGCCGGGCGCCGTGGTCTCGAAGCCAACGGCGAAGAAGACGACCTGGCGGTCGGGGTACTTTTGGGCCAGCTTGACGGCATCCAGCGGCGAGTAGACGATGCGCACATCGCCGCCCTGCGCCTTCACTCCCAACAGGTCGGTGCCGGAGCCAGGCACGCGGAGCATGTCCCCGAAGGACGTGAAGATCACTTCGGGGCGGCGGGCGATGGCAATGGCGCGATCGATCAACTCCAGCGGCGTCACGCACACCGGGCAGCCGGGGCCGTGGACCAGGGTCACCTGCGGCGGCAGCATCCGGTCGATGCCGGACTTGATCAGCGTATGTGTTTGACCTCCGCAAATCTCCATCAGGACCCACTCGCGCGTCACCAGCCGCTCGATGGCCGTCAGGAATTTGCGGGCGTCAGTTTCGTTACGATATTCGTCGATAAAGCGCATGGATAACCCCTGACGATGGACGATGGACGATAGACCGCGGTCGATGGTCGCGGGAACACGGGTCATCGTCTATGGTCAATGGTCCACCGTCACTTCCTCAACCTCGCCCATCTCCTTCAACAACTCGAACACTTCCATCGCCTCGGCCTCGTCGAGCTTGTTCAGGGCGAAGCCGGCGTGGACGATCACATAATCGCCCACGGCCGCGTCAGGCACGTAGGCCAGGCAAACCTCTTTCGCCACGCCGCCGAAGCTGACTTTGCCCATCGTCATCCCGAGCGAGTTCGGCTCAATACTGATCACTTTCCCCGGCACACCAAGACACATGATACCCCCCATGCAGAATTCAGAATGCGGAAGGCAGAACTGCAA
>JAMCRS010000335.1 GCA_023380675.1 Chloroflexota bacterium | reverse complement strand
CGACCAAGTTCTCGAACGGGAATTGGATGATTTGGTTGATGACCTGCGTAATCGGGTCGCCGCCGGACGATGGAGGTGTGGGTGGCGGGGGTGTCGGCGATTGCGCCGGTGGCGCGAGTGGCGCGCTCGCCAGCACCGGGCGTACGGGCATCAAAAATGCTATGCCGACGGAGACCACGATCAGAATCGCTAGTAATCGCAAAACACGTATATCAAACATATTCCCAGGTGCGCTCGTGCCGTAATCGCAATGAGATTTCTGTGCGTTCAAGGCAGATCGATTCCACCGGTGCTCTTGTACGCCTTGAGGGTATCGATGATCGTATTCGCAATCGTGATCGTAAAGATCGCGCCTACAAAGCACAGCACGATCCCGGCAATCCGCATCCAGGTCGAGGAAAGCCCACCCGGTCGTCCCGCCATCGTCTCCGCCATACCGGTGACGAAATTCGTCGCGATACCGATGGCGAGCAGGATGGCCGCCAGCGCAATAATGCCGTCGATCAACATCTTGGCGAGACTGGCGATGGCTTCGCCCATTCCGCCCCCCGGCGTTGGATCGCCGGCGTACGCAACCCCCTGGTTGGCGAAGATGAGCAACAGTGCGCCCAGGACTCCGATAACCCGACCGCGCACGACCGGGTCATCAGCCCATCGTTCGATCCGAATCCGAATCACTTGGAACATTTCGACTCCTTTTCGTTTCAGAACAGAATATTGACCAGCACATTGCTGACCGAAACGGCGGTGAGCGCGAGAATCAAACAGAGGATCACCGCGCTGATTTTGAACCACAGCGCGCTCAGGACGGAGGGCGCGCCAAACACGTAACTGGCTTGCGCCTCCAGAAACCCGGTCGCGATGGCGATCGCGAGTAACGCGGCCGTCACCTGGATGACGAGCGTCAGCACTTCGGCGACGACGGCACGCAGGTCGCTGAAGGGATCGAGCAACGCCCAAGTAGTCCATACAGCAATGTAGAAGTTCATTCAACACCTTAATCACGTGCCCTACCAAGGCGTCACGGCGGACCTATGGCAGAGACGATAGACGGACACGTCGTGCAGAATCAGCAATGGCTGCGCGAAGACCGTTCCACCGATCCAATCCGCTTGTGCATTGGTGAGTCCAAGAATCGCCGCGAACTTGCCGTTGGCTCTCAGCCAGACGACCGGGCGCTTACCGGACACCCCACGCGGCATGAGCCACTCCACCTTGACGACGGGCAGTTCTTCGCACGGTCCCGCCAATCTGGGTGGATGAATCCATTCGAGGTAATCCTGTTGAATGGTCGTCTCCGCCGCGGGTGGGATATCCGTCTCGGTCGCGCAAGCGGGTAGCACCATCAGCAGAAGTACCATGAGCGTGAGCCAGAGAAATATCTTGAGCATCTTCACCTCGAAGTCGGGGGTGCGGGCAGTACTGCGACCATGATCGCGCGATCGAGGTAGCCCGAATTCAGGACGACGTGCAGCACGAAGGTCTGCGTTTGCTGTGGGCAAACGTCTTGCGAACCGTGCCCGGGTTGCCCCTGCCCATCGAAATACACTGCGCGTACTCCTTCCACGTCCCAACGCAGCGTCGTGCATTGCCCTGCGATCACCCAGGGTTGGTCGGCGCGAAAGTCCACGTACATCGGTGGAGTCGTCGTCGGTTGCGGTGTCGGCGTGGGCGCAAAGGTCGGCGTGGGCACCGGAGTCGGCGGCGCATCGATTACGGGCAAACTACTTTCGTCTCCCCGGATCGAGACGTAGTCTTGAATCACCCATCCGCTGGGCGGTGGGACGAGAAAGAACCAACGATTCTCGACGTCACGTCCGCGCACGCTGATCTGGGTGCCTTTGTTCAGCCTCGTAAGAATGGGATAATTCGTCCCCGGACCGAGCCTCACATTGACGGTCGCAGAGATCACGCCGCTCGCGATGCCGGGCGTTTCGGGAACCATCGTAGGTACAGGGGTGAACGTCGGCCAGGGCGTATCGGTCGGACGCGGCGTGAACGGCGGAAGCGCCGTCGCAGTCGCCGTCGCTCGAATGCGAATGGGCTGCGGCCCACTCAATCCCAGAGTGCTGCACCCCAAAAGCGAAAGAAACGCCAGGGCAACTCCCACGAGCACCAAAATTCTTGTCCACTTCACAATTCCAACTGTCATTGTTCTACTACTCCTGCGGCTGCAAACGCGTTGACTGTGATTGGCTGGTTGTCGTTGACGAGTCCGAACAAGATCGTCGGGACCTGGATCTCGACGCACACGCCGACCGCAGGCTGAGTTTCCGTCCAGGTCGTGGTATTCCACAAGCTCGCGCGGGCGACGCACGGGGCAAGCAGGTTGAACGTTCCACCACCTGGATTCGGGATTACCCCGATCTGATACTGATAGCTCGTGATGCCGCGGACTTGCATCGCCTGCTCCAGTGCGCCTTGCGCCGCGTTCGTCGCGACCGTTGGATCGAGTGACATCTCGCCCGTTGCCATGAACTGGTTCCAGTCGCGACCGAAGCTTGCGCCGCGCAAGGCGGCGTCGTTCGCCGCACTGTACGCGAACGTGCGGGTGTCCTCCAGCCGATACACGTCGGCGATCGCGGCGGCGAGCACCATCAGGATGAGCGTGAAGAAGAGTCCC
>JAMCRS010000334.1 GCA_023380675.1 Chloroflexota bacterium | reverse complement strand
CCATCGTCCCCGTGCTCGGCCAGCAAACCCACGGCGCCGTCCGCTGGATCGATTTCCGCATCTTCTTGTTCCAGCCCTCGGAGCTCAGCAAGCTCCTTCTCGTTCTCGTGGTGGCCAAATACATGGCGGACCACGAGCACGAAATGACCCGCTGGCGGGTGCTGGCGTTCTCCTTTTTGTTCATCGCCCTTCCCCTCGTCCTGGTCTATCTCCAGCCCGATCTCGGGACGGCGATCGTGATCGTGACGACCTGGGGTGTGATGGCGCTCGCCGCGGGAATGAAACTGCGTGACGTGATCGTCGTCGCCGTCCTGGGCGCGGCGGCGGCCGTCCCCATCTGGGCCACGCTGCTGCCGTACCAGCGAGAGCGCATCCTGACCTTTCTCGATCCGACGCGCGATCCACTCGGCGCCGGCTACAACGTAACACAGGCCCGCATTGCGATCGGCTCGGGCGGCCTGAACGGATTGGGTTTTTGCAGCGGCACGCAGAGCCAGCTCCGCTTTTTGCGCATCCGGCAGACCGACTTTATCTTTTCCGTCATCGGAGAAGAGCTGGGATTCGTGGGATCGCTCTTCGTCATCGCGCTCATCGTCTTTATCCTCTTCCGCATCGTTCGAGCGGCGATGCTGTCGCGCGCGAGCTACGGTAAGCTGATCGCCGTCGGGGTTACGGCGGCGATCCTGGTGCAGAGCTGCGTCAATCTGGGGATGAATTTGGGGTTGATGCCGGTCACCGGCATTCCGCTTCCGTTCGTGAGCTCCGGCGGTAGCTCGTTGATCTCGCTCCTGGCGGCCGAGGGGGTCGTCCAGAGCGTCTTGATGCACCAGCGCGAATTGGAGCTGGCCGGCAGCGGCAAACAGTACGGCTAGCCGCGAGCGGTCACTTCAGAACCACACCTTCTCGAGCCGGTCCATCCTCCCGTCCCTCTTCATGGCGTCGATCACCGCGTTGATCTCGTTCAACAGCGTGGGCGCGCCTTTGCGTACGGCGATAACGTAGAGCTCGTCGGACAAAGGCGTTCCGACGGTCTTGAGACCGCTGTGGGTCTTGGCGTAGTCGTTGAACGTAATGAAATCGGTGAACACGGCGCTGATCGCGCCGGCCTTGAGCGCTCCAAGCGCGTCCTCGGGCGTATTGAATTCGCTCAGGTCGTACTTCAGCCGCCGCTGCCATTTCCGCGCAAAAACGTCTCCGCTCGAACCCAGCTCGACCCCCACGCGGCGGTTGGCCAGATCGTACCACGAGTGCGTGGACGTGTTGCCATCGGGTACGACGATCAACGGTCCCCCGTTGTAGTACGAGTGGCTAAAGCTGACGTCCTCCGTTTTCGTCGGATCGTAAGGGAGCGCGGACAGGATCACGTCGAATTGATTCGCCTTGAGCGCATCGTAGAGGCCGTCAAACCCGGTGTAGACGTACTGGACGTGAATCGTGTTCGTCACCGTGTTCGACCAATCGCTCACGATGGCGCCCGCAAGCGCAACATCCAGACCCGAGAGGTTCCCCTTGCCGTCGTCGGACTCGAAGGGCGGAAAGGAAGGATCGACCCCGATTCTTAGCACTCCTTGGTCCACGATCCTCGTCCAGGTGGCGTCCGGTTTGGGAGGGGGCGCCGGCGCCAAGTTGGAGTACGCCCAGTACGCCAGCAGCACCAGCGCGATTCCTACGAGCGGCAGGGTGCCGATTCGGAAGGCTGCAAGGCGCCGAACGAACAAAGCCGCGCGTCGAATCCCGTTCGTCAGGCGGCTAAGGAGCGGTGGCTGTAGGACCTTGTCGTTGTGCATACTTTTGGACTTCGTAGTAGATCGGCTTGGGATCGAAATCCGGCGTCACGAAAGTAAAGTAGTCCTGGTAGGTTTGCGCCGGCGCGGGAAACCGAAACGCCCACATGGCGCACGCGTCCATCCAGGTCCATTCCTCACAGAGGTCGTACGCGCGCAAGGTATCCTCGATGCGCTCGGCCGGCCGCACGGCCTTGGTCCAGCGCGGGTGGTCGTTCCATCCTCCCTCGGTGATCATCACGTGCTTGGCGCCGTCGCCGTTCTTGACCATGATATCGCGGAGCAGCTCCGTCCGGCGGAAATTCACGCGGTCGGGAGAAGGCGCCTCGTCCGCCGGCGAGGTCCAGCCGTACGCGTGCACGGCGAGCAGGTCAAAGTAGTCTTTGGCCCCCGCGTCGTACATCTTTTGAAGGTATTCCAGGTCGTTCATGACGTCCGTCGAGCCGGGGGGTGCCAGATTGGGAGCGAGCGCGCCCGCGAGGATCTTGACCTCCGGATCGGCTTGCTTGGCGACCGGATAGACCGCCTGCAGGAGCCGCGTGTACTCGGCCGGGTCGACCGGGCGATAACCCCATTCAAAGTTCGTGTTCGGCTCGTTCCAGATGATGACGTACTTGATCCGCCCTTTGAAATGCGTCACGAACTCGCGGACGAAATTGGCAAAGTGCGGATAGTGCGCTTCGTCGAGGTAGGACGTGACGGACCCGTTCGGGCGCGCCCAGTTCGGGACAAAGCCCAGCCGCGCGATGACCGTCAGCCCTTGCCGCACCGCGTGATCGACGACCAGGTCGGCGTGCGTCCAGTCGTACTGTCCTTCGTCGTTCTCGATATAGCCCCACGGAAAGTATTCGACGATCCAGGGCGCGCCCATTTCGCGCACCATCTGGAGCGTTTTTTGTATCTTCCATTCTTCGACTTCGTCTGTGAGCCGCGTGTGCACCCCGATCTTCGGATTCGAGGTGTGTACTTGCTGCTGCGGCCCGAGCGTGACGAGAATAGGGGGAGGCGCGCCGATCCAATATAGGAATACGAGGAGGGCGACTCCCTCTGCCAAACGCAGCGCGAGTGTCAGGATACGGCGGGGCGGGCGCCAGGCAAAGCGGCGGGGCGCGCTCACGTTCGCGCTCCGGCGATACTTTGCCGCCGTTCGCTTGGGTCGCGCGTGGAATTCCGCTGCGGTCTTCCGCCTGCTGCAGCCCACATGCCGCGCTTTGACCGTGTGCCGCGGCGACCGGCTGCGTCACGACCTGCAACAAGCCGTAGCGCCCGACACGCAAAGTCCGCCGCGGACCTCTCCCCCGGCCCTTCTCCTAACACCTGCCCTGGCGGAACCGTGGCTGTGGCGCAGTTCTCCACAGTCATGCCAGGGAAGAAAGGGGAGCAGACTCCCCCTTCGCCTTTAGGTCAAAGATCCCCGCCCCGCACTTTGAGTCCCGCGGGGTCTGCGGGAAAGGGGAGGGGTGGGGGGAAGGGGGCCGGGGCGATGGAGCGTCTCTGAAGCCCGGCCAATGGCCGGGCGTAATGGTCGCTCCATCGAGGTCGGCTAGCGCCATCAAGCGAAGCTGCAACGGCCGCGGCGCGGCACCGACCTCAAATTGACAAACTGAACGCAATCGCATTAGAATAGTCAAGTCGTCGCACCTTACCAATCGAACAGTATCCGTAGGGCTCGCCGCTGTCTGTCCGCAAATAGGAGGTAATACCAATGGCAGAAAGTGGCGAAGTCGCGATGTTTATCGACTTTGAAAATGTTCGTTATGGCCTCAAGAACAACTACGGCCGAGAACCCGATCCGCAGGTTCTGATGGCCAAGGCACGCAAGTACGGCCCGGTCGCTCTGGCCGTGGCCTATGCCGACTTCACCGAGCATCCGGACTTTTTTCGACGCAAGCTCGAAGTGGCCGGCATCACCCCCCGGGACGTACCCCGCCGAAGCCCCGACGTCGCGCACAAGTCGTCGTCTGACATGGCGATGTTGATGGACATCATCGATTGCCTGCTCGACCGTCCCACCGTCAACACGCTCTTGCTCATGACCGGCGATAGCGACTTTATACGCGTCGTCGCGCGCGCTCGACACCGCTTTGGGAAAAAGGTCGTCATCTCCGGCGTCCCCGGCAGCGTGTCGAACGACCTCATCGCTTCCGCCGACGCGGCGGACCCGATCGTCGAACCGGAGTGGGCGGCAGTCGCACCGCAGGAATTCCCACCCGTGTCTAGTTCAACTTTGATCCCGGAAGCCTCGACTATAGATTCTACCGAGTTGTCGGACGTAGAGCGCCGGTTGATTTCTTTGATCGACTATCTCGACCGCAGTCGCCCGTATCTCACGTTTCTCTTTGTCAAAACCCATGCGCTCTCGCCGAACGGCCAGATGAATTTGAGTCCCATGCAGGTAGACATGATACTGACCCGCTTCAAGGAACGCGGCATCTTGCGGGATGAGGTGCGCGACATGGACGGGCGGACGCTCCGGTTTCTTCACTTCGTGCGCGACAATCCGATCGTCCTGAACGTCCTGAACGAAAGACCCGTTTCA
>JAMCRS010000333.1 GCA_023380675.1 Chloroflexota bacterium | reverse complement strand
AGTCAGGCCGTCCGCGGGCACATCCGGTGTCGCGACCAGGGTCCCGTCCGCAAGCGGCACCCGCAGCATTGGCGCTTGCGCCCTGGTGATCACTTCCCGATGTTGGCACGACGACTGGTAGCCAAACCGGCAATGCGGGCAGGTATTGTCGGATGTAAAGAACGAGCCGATGACGAACTGGCCAGCCTTGATCGTGCGGACGGCGCGGCCGACCTCCTCGACGATGCCGCAGTACTCATGTCCCATCGGTGTCGGCTCGGCCACGGGGTTGATACCACGGTAGGGCCACAGGTCGGACCCGCACACGCAGGTCGCGGATATACGGATGATGGCGTCGGTTGGCTCGACGATCGCCGGTTCCGGCCGCTCCTCGAATCGGATGTCGCGCGGGCCGTAGAGAATGGTTCCTCGCATATTTGTCTCCTGTCGTTATGAGGATCGAACCACTTCGTATCGAATCCAAAGAGCACCGCCCTGATGCTGCTCGAACAGACTTGAGCTTGAGAGGGACGGCTGTTTTTCTGGAAGGGCTGACGCCGTCAAAGACGGCGGGAATGTCATGGCGTCCATCTATTCCAGGCACGACCACTAAACTCACCTCGTCAACGAGGTCGGCAGCCAGGAAGGCGCCGTTGATGTGGCCGCTGAAGCAAAAGGCTCCTACTCAGCGAAGTGCTGCTGCATCGTTGTGCGCCCGCAGACCCACGCGGTTTCCTCGTACTCGCCTTTTTGCGTGACTGCGGCGAGTGCTGCGCCATCGATCTTTCCGTCGATGGACGAGAGCATGTGACAGATGATGTGAGGTCTCATTTCGATGTCTTCCTGGGTTCCGTACCCCACCGGCCTGCCCGCACCCGGTCCGGAATCTTGATTCCCGTTTCCTCAGCTGACCCGATCAGCGATTGACCATCTGCTGGAGGTGAGCTGGATAGCGGTCGCCTTGTACCGCGATCTCCGACACCGCCGCGTTGATGTCGCGCAAGTCGTCGGCAGAAAGCTCGACCCTCGATGCTCCGATATTCTCCTCGAGCCGGTGCAGCTTGGTGGTGCCGGGAATCGGTACGATCCACGGCTTTTGAGCCAGCAGCCAGGCAAGCGCGATCTGCGCCGGGGTCGCGTTCATCCTCGCCGCAATCCGGCCGAGAAGATCGACGAGAACCTGGTTCGCCTTCCGGGCTTCTGTCGTAAACCTGGGAACGATGTTGCGGAAATCGGTGCTGTCGAACTCGGTGTCCTCGTTGATGGCGCCGGTGAGAAAACCTTTGCCGAGAGGGCTGAAAGGAACGAAGCCAATCCCGAGTTCCTCCAGCGCCGGCAGGATCTCCTGCTCGGGCTCCCGCCACCACAATGAGTACTCGCTTTGCAGGGCAGCGAGGGGTTGGACGGCGTGCGCTCGGCGGATTGCTTGCACGCCGGCTTCGGACATGCCGAAGTGCCGTACTTTGCCTTCCCGGATAAGATCCTTCACCGTCCCGGCGACGTCTTCGATCGGCACCTTCGGATCGACGCGGTGCTGGTAGAACAGGTCGATGACGTCGGATTTCAGACGCTTCAGCGCTCGATCCGCAACCTCGCGAATGCGCTCCGGCCGGCTGTCCAGGCCTTTGTGCGAATCCCCATCCTGGAAGCCGAACTTGGTCGCGATTACAGCATGGCCGCGGAACGGGGCAACGGCCTCGCCCACCAGTTCTTCATTCGTGAACGGGCCATAGGCCTCGGCTGTGTCAAAGAAGGTGACGCCGCGGTCGAACGCCCTTCGAATCAGCGCGATCGCCTGTTGCCTTTCGGTTGGAGGACCGTAGCCGAAGCTCAGACCCATGCAGCCGAGGCCGATGGCGGAAACCTCCAGATTGCTCTTTCCCAGTGTTCGCTTTTCCATGTTTCTCCTTCTGACGACAGTGCTCTGGCACTGCCCCGTTTCAATGGTTGCCGTGGACGCCCAGACTGCGGCGGCTTTCAAGCCCCGGCGTCATCGCCAGTTTGACGACGAGATCCGCGACGCTTTTGCGGGATACGGCTTTGGACGCATTTTTACTTTGGACGCATTTTTAAATGTTCCGCCGTTCTGCGTGGTCCCGTAGTCAATCTCATCTCGATCGTTCAGCCAGGCGGGGCGGACAACCGTGTAGTCGAGGTCGGTTGCCTCGATGACAACGGCCGATTTGCGATATGGGTCCAAAATGCTGCCGTGGCGTTCCCCAGGGACCTCGTCGTAGATGCCCATCGAACTGATGAAGATCAGGCGCTTGATGCCGACCGTGTTCATCGCTTGCACGATCGAGCGGGCCTGCTCTTCCATCCGGCCCGCTAGGTTGGCATAGACAACATCCCGACCAGACATTGCGGCCTCCAGGTTCTCCATATCGAGAACGTCGCCTTCGACAATCCGTACTCGGTCTGCATAGCCGGAGAGCTTGAGCCGCCCCGCGTTGCGCAGGTATAGCGTGAGCTGCGCGTCGGTCTCTTTCAGAAAAAGGTCGGTCGCGACCCGGGCAATCTGGCCGTGGGCACCCAGAATCAAGATAGAAGTTGGCTTCGGCATATCGCGTTCTTTGTTCTCCTGCGGAACCGGTCGCCTGTCTTCAGATTAGCTTCGTGGTCCGGCGGAGCGGTATCCTGATCCTGCCGATTTATTGCCCATTTCTCTGGTGGTCGGTAGAATTGGTTGTTGTTGCGCTAACCGCGAAGCTATGCTGTGGAGAGAGAGGAGAGCAACCGCACCGTGAGAAATGCGACGGATCGTACGATTCCGACGCCGGGTCGGACGGCCGAACTGCGGGCCGAGTTGGCGCGGAAGATTGCGCTGTGGATTGGCGCCTCAGAGAAGCTGATAACGGAGATTCCCGGCCTGTCGCTCCACCGGCGGACGGCTCCGACAGCGCCCTGTTCGGCAACCTACGAGCCCAGCGTGATTGTGATAGCCCAGGGACGAAAGAGGGTAGACCTGGGCGGGAACACATTCATCTACGATTCTTCGCGATACCTTTTGACGTCCATCGACCTGCCCGTGATGACGCGAGTGGTTGAGGCAACCGAGCAAGCGCCTTGCCTGGCGCTCTCCCTGAAGCTGCAAATACCGGTCGTCAGGGAACTC
>JAMCRS010000332.1:1287-10142 GCA_023380675.1 Chloroflexota bacterium | reverse complement strand
GATGCACAGCTTCGGATCGTCGCGGCGCAGCTCGAACTCGGCGCTCAGGACAACCTGGCCGCTGCGCCTGAAGCAACTCGACCGGTACTCGAACCCGCATTCGTTCTTGTGTAACCTGCGAACAGCCCCGCCGGCATCTAACGCGGTCACCGACCGCACGTTGTCGCCGATGGAACCTCCGTGCGCGCCGGCGTTTCCCACCAAGGCGCCGCCGAAAGTCGCCGGCACACCAATCGCCCACTCGAGACCCGACCAGCCCTGCCGGGCCAGTCGATTCGCCGTTCCCGGCAGCGACGCTCCGCTTTCGACGTTCAGTACGGCCTGCTCCGTGTTTGTAACGTGCAACTCGAACGCTCCGCAGCGGTTCTCGACGACGAGCCCGCGAATCCCTCCGTCCAGAACGAGGAGGTTCGAGCCCTTGCCGAGAACGAAGAACGGGACCCCATGTTCGCGACAAGCCTTGGCAAAAGCGACCAAGTCCTCAATCGTCCTCGCCTCGGCAAAAAGGTCGGCCGGGCCGCCGATTCTAAAGGTCGTGTGGGGGGCGAGCCGCTCGCCTTCCCTCGCGCGATCTCCGAGCGCGGCGCGCAATGCCGTCAGAGCATGGTCCATCAACTAGTGTCCCGCCTGACTCACGGCCTCCTGCGTCGTCAGGCGCCGCAGCGCCAGAAACATTCCCAACAGGCCCCAAATGATCGCAAATGGCGCATTCTCTGGAACCGTCAAGCTGGCGCCGAACTGTGCCAATGACTGGATCACGAAGCCGATGGCGGAGGCGGTCTCGTGCGGGAACATGAAAAGAGCGATGAGGGAGCCCTCGAGCAGTCCGCGCCAAAACGCCCTTTTGCTTCGAAATCCCTCTCCCATGAAAACGAGCGCGGCGAGCAAAATCATCAAGATGATAAAGGCCGACCCCGGGCTGTCCACTAGGTCACGGAACCATCCTTGAATCGGCAGCGCGGCGACCGCGGCGATGTGCCCTTCGATCCTCAAAATCACGTAGATGCCGGCGAGCGCTGCGAAATCGTCCGCCCACGCGGTCGTGTTCAGCGCCCGGACGTAAAGCGCGACGCCAATTCCCAGAAAGATCAGCCCGACGGCGACGGCGAACATCCAGCCGTAGAACGCCAGCGAGCCGGATCCCGCAATGACTTGCTGCGGATCGAGCTTGATCTGGTCTCGAAGATAGTTTGCAGCGCTGTCGATCGACGAATTGAGGCCCGGCAGAACGTTGAAAGGAAATTTGTCGGACGAAAACGATTTCGGGTCCTGGAAAAATCCCGCGATTTGCTTTAGCCAATCGTTGACGAAAATCGTCGCGGTCAGCGCGCCCCACCAGTAGATCAGACTCCGTACGCCTACAACTTCCGACATGCCTATGCTCCTTGCAGCCAAGTTCCGGCCGCATCGGCTATGCGGTAGACATCCCCTGCCCCGAGCAAGATGAGCACGTCGCCGGCGGCGAGATGCCGGCTCAGGTACGTCGTACACTCGTCCAGCGAAGAGACGTAGCGAGCGTCCGGGTGGTCCATCCGCCGAACGATCTGATCGCCGCTCACGCCGTCCGAGTCGCGCTCGCGTGCGGCGAAGATCGGGACTACGACGACATGGTCTGCGTCGGAAAAGGCCGAGGCAAAGTCGCTTAAGAGCGCCTGCGTCCGGGAATAGGTGTGCGGCTGGAATACGGCCCAGACGGCACGGCCAGGGTAGCGCGCGCGTGCGGCGGCGAGCGTAGCCCGAATCTCCGACGGATGATGCGCGTAGTCGTCTACGACTGTAACGCCGCGGAAGTCACCGCGGACCTGGAAGCGCCGGCCGGCGCCCGCGAATTTCCTCAGGGTTTCGCGTGCCTGGCCCGAATCGATCCCGAGCCGGTCGGCAACGGCGACTGCCGCAACGGCGTTCAAC
This sequence comes from Chloroflexota bacterium, assembly GCA_023380675.1. Next base: position 8,234 of record JAMCRS010000332.1, on the reverse strand, counting down.
ACATTGTGTCGACCGGGCACTGAAAGTCCATACGCACCGGCAATCCCCGCGCCGTGCAGGACCGAAAATTCGCTCCCATCACCTGGGTTCATTTTGACGTCGACTGCGCGCCAGTCGTTCGGCTCTCCGAAACCATAGCGCGCCACATTTCCAGAGCGGGCGTCAAGCAGTTGGGCGACACGCGGAGAGTCTCCGCAGCCAATCACGAGCCCGTCGCCGGGCACTCTGGCGACAAATTCTTGAAATGCCTGGCCAACTTGTTCGACGTTCCGAAACGTGTCAGGATGGTCCATCTCTATACTCGTTACGACCGCGATCTTGGGGTTTAGCCCCAAAAAGGCCCGGCCGTATTCATCCGCTTCGACGACAAAGTGCTCGCCATTTCCTGCACGCGCGTTCCCGAATCCCGGAATCATTCCGCCGACGATGACGTCGGGGTCGAGTCCGGCGTCGATCAAGATCGACGCGATCATGCCGGTCGTCGTCGTCTTGCCATGTGTCCCCGCGACCGCAATCGTCGTCTTGCCTGCTGTGATTTCGGGGAAGAAATCATAGCGCGTGGCTATGCGAATCCCTCGCCGCTTCGCCTCTGCCACTTCAACATTGTCGGAGGGCGCTGCGGATGTCACCAGCACCAGATCAACTTGGCCCACGTTCTCCGCCCGGTGTCCAATGAATACTCGAGCACCCAACTCGGACAACCGCTTGGTGACTGGTGACGCGGCAAGGTCGGAGCCGGTGACCGCGTACCCCCGCGCCAGCAGGATCTGTGCGATGGCGGAAAGGCCGATGCCTCCGATGCCGATCAGGTGCACCCGGCGGCCGCTCATCGCCGCGCCTCGACCGACACAAGTAGATCGACGATCTTGTTTGCGGCATCGGGAACGGCCAAGGCGCGTGCCGACTGGCTCATCGCTTTGATTTGTTCAGGTGAGTTCAGCAACCGACGCAGCGTTGGGACAAGCTTGCTCCCCAGCGTTGCATCGTCGATCATCACGGCGGCGCCGCGCTCGACCAAGAACCGGGCGTTCATTTCCTGGTGTGCGCCGGCATAAGGATATGGGACCAATACCGCCGGCAGGCCAAGTGCCGGAAATTCGCCGAGGGTCGCCGCGCCGGCACGGGCAACCGTTACGTCCGCGGCCGCAAGAGCGAGCGGCAGGTCGTCGTCCATATAACCGAATACTTTCGCCCTTGGCGCCAGGCCCTGGTCGAGCCTACGCGCTTGAGCGCTCATCCAATCTTCGTCGGGCCGGCCGCTGACGAGAACCACCTGGGCCAGACCGACCAATTCGACGAAATTCTTGGCGACCGCCTGGTTGATGTGATGAGCGCCGGCGCTTCCGCCGAATACCGTGACCGTCCGGACGTTTGGGTCGAGTCCAAGGTGGCGCCGCGCCGCGAGCTTATCCGCGCCAAAAAACTCGGCTCGCACCGGATAGCCGGTCACGACCGTCTTGTCGTGCGGCAGCCGGCCGGCCGCCTCTGGGAACGACACGGCGATGCGAGTCGCCCAACGGCCCGTTGCGCGAACCGCCCAACCTGGCTCGAGGTCCGGCAGATATATGATACTGGGAATGTGCTCGAGCGCACCCGCCCAGACGACGGGCGCACTGACGTATCCACCTGTGACGAAAATGGCTGACGGCTCAAAAGACCGGATCGCCGCCCGCACGCGGCCGACGCTGCGCACGGCATCCCACAGATTCCGCGCCGCCGTCGCCGGGGCCAAGCCCCGCACCCCTCCGACCTGGATCGACTCAAAGTCGATCTGCGCGCGCCGGGCCAGCCGTTCCTCGATGCCGCCGGCTCGCCCCACGTAGAGCAGCTCAACGGGAGCGCGCTCGCCGTCCGCCCGGATCCGAGCCGCCGCGGCGACGGTCAGAGCGGGGTACGTGTGGCCCCCCGTTCCGCCACCCGAGATTAAAAGTCGCATCGTCTTCCTTCGCCGGCGCGCTTTCGTTGCGTGAGATACTGAGCAAAACCCCGACGGCCGCGAGCGCCGAGACGAGCGCCGACCCGCCGAACGAGATGAACGGCAGCGGCACGCCGGTGAATGGTATCGTCGCCGTGACGACGGCAATATTGACGAACGCCTGAAAGATCAGCCAAAAGGTCAGACCGGCGGCCAGCACCTGTCCGAAGCCGTCCTTCGAGCGGGCGGCAATTCGAAAACCGCGATAGACGAGCGCGAGATAGAGGGCCAGCACAGCCAACGTGCCGATCAGTCCCATTTCTTCGCCCAGCAGAGCAAAGATGCTGTGTCCTCCTCTCGCCGGGACGAATCCGAACTTGGAATAGCCCGAACCGATGCCCCGGCCGACGATCCCCCCCGATCCAAGCGCGATCAACGTCTCCGCAATCTGATAGTTCTCTTTGGTAAGGTTCGCGAATGGATCTTGAAGAAACACGGTCCACCGGGTCAACTGGTACGGCGTGTTCGCGATTACGACGGCGACGGTCACGCCGCCCACGATCAACAGAAAAAGGTACTGTACGACGTCGGCCCCGGCGATAAAGAACATGGCCATCGCGCACAGACCGATGATGATGGCGGTGCTCAGATTCGGCTGGCGAATAATCAGGCCGGTCACTCCGCCGACGAAGATCGCGAACGGAAGCAGACCGTAGGTCACCTGGCGGAGCTTGTCGCCTTTGGACGACAGCCAACGCGCCATGTAGACGATGACCGTGAATTTGGCGACCTCGGCTGGCTGGACCGACCCGTTGAACAACCAGCGCCGCGCGCCGTTGCTTTCCGGAAGGAACAGGATGACGACGAGAGCGACGATCGTCACGGCCATGAGCGGGAGCGCCAGTTTGCCCCAGATATGATAGTCGACCCGCGCGAGCACGAGCAGCACGGCCATTCCGATCGCGGCGGACTCGATCTGTTTGACCGCCAGCGATTCAGGGTCCGCAATGCCAAGACCGACGCGCGGCGCGAAGGTCACGCTCCACACCATGACCAAGCCCACGACGAGAAGCGCGGCGACGATGGCAAAGAGTACCCAATCGAATCGTGGAAAATCCGTGAACCACTGCAGGCGCGATTGTTCTTGAGCAACCATGCTAGTCCTCGAGGTACCTGGCGCTACGTTCTATAGTACAGCGGTCAAGGTCACCGCTGATGCGACGCGGAATTCCAGTCCGCGGACTGGGCCCCTATTCGCGTGAGCGCCGCAAGCTCACATCAGGGCTTGGTCAGGCGCCGGACAATGCGCTTGAACTGGTCGCCTCGCTCAAACTCGTTCGCAAACATTCCAAAGCTAGCACACCCTGGCGAGAGGAGGACCACATCGCCCGTTCGCGCGACGCTCCTGGCGCGCTGCACCGCGGCGTCGAAATCGTCGTAGCGGCCGGCGATCTTTGCGCCCGCGCCGGCCGACTCGATCGCCTGCGCCAGCTTGTCGGTCGCCGATCCCGCCAGGAGCACGACCTGCCGGACCCTGGCAGCGATCGCGAGACCCAGCTCGGTCATATCGACGGACTTGTCCGAGCCGCCGGCGATGAGAATGAGACCGGCCGGGGACCACGTCTCGATCGCCGCAATAGCCGCCGCCGGCGCCGTGGCGGTCGTGTCGTCGACGTACCGGACACCGGCGATTTCCGCGACGAGCTCCTCTCGGTGCTCCACGCCGCGAACGTCTGCCAGCCCGGCCGCGCTCGCCGCCGGCGCGGCGCCCCACACCGACGTCAGCGCGATCGCCGTCAACGCGTTCTCGACATTGTGTGACCCTGGCAGGGGCAAGGCGTCGGTCCGGATCACCGGCACCTGCCGGCCCTCACTGCGCCACACCAGGTGCGCACCGTCTCGAAACGCGCCGTCGTTCAGCGTGCGCTTGGCGCTCGTCCAGACGACCTGGCCGAATGCCTGCGGCGCGAAACGGGTTGACGGCTGGTTGTCAAAGTTCAGGACGACATAGTCGCCTGGCTGCTGAAAGCGAAAAACGGTCGCCTTGGCTTGTGCATAGTCGTCCAGGTCGTTGTAGCGGTTCAGGTGGTCCGGATAGATATTCGTGATCGCAGCCAAATGCGGGCTGACTCGGTGCGGCTGCAGCCCTTCCAACTGCCAACTCGAAAGCTCCAGGACCACCGGCGTATCCGTGTCGATCTGCGTGAGCAGCTCGAGCGCCGAGACCCTCAAATTGCCCGCGACGACCGTCTTGGGATTGACGCGCTTTAAGATCGCGCCGACCATCAATGTGGTCGTCGTCTTGCCCTTGGTGCCGGTAATTCCGACGACTTGCGCCACCCCGCGCGGCAGCCGCTCGACGAATAGACCCATTTCCATCTCGACCGGTATGCCGTGCGTGCGGGCGATCTCGAGCCAGGGTGATTCACGCGGCACCCCCGGGTTGCGGACGACGAGATCGCTGCCGATAAAGTCGGCTTCTTGGTGACCGCCCAGCGAGTATCGAATTGGCAAGCCACTCAGCGCGTCGAGCGAAGAACGCAATTCCTCTGCAGGCTTGACATCCGTTACCGTGACCCGCGCGCCCTGGCGCACGAGCCACGCGGCAACTCCCAGCCCTCCGCCGTGTACTCCTAGCCCCATTACGAGAACGCGCTTGCCCTGTAAGTCCAACATCAGTACGACAATTCCGCCCCACGGCCCACGGGCCGGCATTGCTATAGCAGTGCCAGCGCGATCCCCAGCATCCCGGCCAGAAGAGCGGCCAACCAAAAGCGTTGAACCACCTGGGTCTCAGACCAGCCCATCAACTCGAAATGGAGATGAAGGGGCGCCATCTTGAAAAACCGCTTGCCGCCCGTCAGCTTGAAATAGAGCACCTGCACGATGACCGATAGAGTCTCCGCTACGAACACGAGACCAATGAGCGGAAGCAAGAGCCACTGGCCGGTCATCAGCGCCACGACGGCGAGCGTCGCCCCGAGAGCCAGCGCGCCGGTGTCCCCCATGAAGAGCTCGGCGGGATGAGCGTTGTACCACAGGAAGGCGAGCAAGGCGCCGACCACGGTGAAGCAAAAGACGACCAGGTAGGTCTGCCCCTGAAGGTACGCGATCACCCCAAAGCACGCGAACGCGATCGCCGCCGTCCAGCCGGCGAGGCTGTCGAGCCCATCAGTCAGATTTACCGCATTCGTCGTCGACACGATGACAAAAGCGGCGATCGGAATGTACAGGCCGTCAATATCGATCTTTTCTGGAACATGCGGGATGGCAACGCTGCGCAAATCCAGCATATAGTGCAATGCTACTGCGAAACCCAGCGCAAGAGCTACCTGCCAGACGAATTTGTAGCGTCCGAGCATGCCGGTCCCGTTGTGCCGGCCGCGAATCCCCGACAGGTCGTCCAGAAAGCCGAGCGCTCCGTACGTCAACAAGGTTCCCATCGGGACGAGGACCGAGCGGCCGATCAGGGTATTGCCCATGAAATTGGCGATGTTCAGCGCGGCCGTGATCAGGACCACCGGCAGGACAATCATGATCCCGCCCATCGTCGGGGTTCCGGTCTTGGTCTGGTGTCCGGTCGGCTCTTCGATTCTTATTTGCTTGCCCAGATTCTGCGACTTTAATAGCCGGATGAGCGGGACACCCCAAATCACGGCAAGAAAGAAAGAGATGGCTCCAAGGGTCAGCGGCCACGCCATGTTAGGCCTCTTTCACGCCATTCTCGCCAGGCAGCGCCAGCGCCGCGACGATTTCTTGGCAGCGCCAGCGCCGCGACGATTTCTTCCATCCTTGCGCCGCGGGACCCTTTCACCAGGATGACGTCACCACTGCGAATAGCCAGGCGCAGAAGATCGATCGCAACGGCATTGGAATCGGCGAACTTGACCTGGTCTTGCGTCAGGCCGGCCTGGCGCGCACCCTGCCCGATCCAGCGCCCCTTTTCGCCCACGGCCACGAGCAAGTCCACCACCTGGGCGGCTCGACCGCCGACAAGCTCGTGACCCTGGAGCTGAAGATCGCCGAGCTCGAGCATATCCCCCAAAACGGCTATCTTGCGTCCACCCAATTCCGACAAGAGATTGAGCGCCGCGATCGAAGACGAAGGGCTGGCGTTGTACGTATCGTCCAGCAAGGTCGTTCCCTGCTCGCCCCGCACGGCGATGAGGCGCAATTGAGCCGAAACGTCCTGGAGGCCGCGAACGATCTGGTCCCACGACATCCCCTCGGCAACGCCGACCGCAGCCGCCGCGAGAGAGGTGTGCACGCTGTGGCGTCCAAGCAGGGGCACCCGAACGTGAAGGCGCTCCCGTTCATAGTGAAGCGCGAAACCGATTCCCTCCAACCCGAAGCTTTCGATGTCGCTGGCCCAGACGTCGGCGCCGGAATGCAGGCCGTAGACCAAAACCCGCGCCGAGGTCTTGTGCCGCATAGCACGCACGCGTTCGTCGTCGCCGTTGAGCACGGCCACCCCATCCGGCGGCAGCGCTTGTGGGAGTTCGCTCTTGGCCTCGGCAATCCGCTCGATCGTCCCCAGGCGCTCGATGTGCGTCGGACCGACGTTGGTTACGATTCCGACGATGGGGCGGGCGATGCGGCAGAGCTCGGCGATCTCGCCTTGCGCGTACATCCCCATTTCCAGCACGACCGCCTGGTGTCGCGGCTCGAGGCGCAGCAGCGTCAAAGGGAGCCCGATTTCATTGTTATAGTTCCCCTCGCTCTTGAGGACATTGAACCGCTGCCGCAGCACGGCTGCCGTCAGCTCCTTGGTCGAGCTTTTGCCGACGCTGCCGGTCACGGCGACGACCCGGCACTCGAACCGGCTGCGCCAAAATGCGGCCAGGTCCTGCAGGGCCTTGAGACTGGACGGAACGACAAAGACGATCGGCCCTGAGGATCCGGGGCCGGGTTGCAACCCGGCGACACCGAACGAGTGCACGCTCGGACCCAGCCCCTGATCTCTCGCGCGCGCTTGAACGACGACGGCGACCGCGCCGCGCGCAACGGCATCGCCAACGAATTCGTGACCGTC
>JAMCRS010000332.1:0-1268 GCA_023380675.1 Chloroflexota bacterium | reverse complement strand
AAGCCTCAGCAACATCAGCCAGTGAAAGCATAGCATCTTTGCGACGCTCGCGGGACCGGCCGCGGCGCCCGCCGCACTATTTGCTCGCGAGGCGAACGCTGTCCGGCGGCAAGCCGATCAACGCGACCAACTGCTTGGCCACGGAGGCGAACACCGGCGAAGCGACCTGCGAGCCCCACTCCGACGTCTGCGGCTTGTCCAGCTTGACCAGGATGACGAATCGCGGATCGTCGGCCGGCAGGTAGCCGACAAAAGAGGCGATCGTGTTGACCGGATCGTAGCCGCCCGCGATCGGGATCGACGCCGTGCCGGTCTTGCCGGCGATCTTGTAGCCGGGGACGACCGCCTTGTTGGATGACTCGCCGACGATCGCGTCCGCCAACAACTTGGTCAGAGTCTGCGCGGTTGCCGGCTTGACCACCTGTCGCACCGCTTCCGGCTTGGTCACGAGCACGGTCCCGTCCGGCCGCCGGATCTCCTGGACGACGTAGGGCCGCATCAACACGCCTTGGTTGGCTACCGCGGCGACCGCCGTGACCATTTGCAGAGGCGTCACCGAAATCCCCTGACCAAACGCGTTGGTCGCAAGGTCGGCGTCGCGCCAGACGCCGTCGCCGACGGACTTGACGAGTCCTGACGCTTCGCTTGCCAATTCCACGCGGCTGACGGTCCCGAATCCAAAGTCGCGGACGTAGCGGTAAAAGCGTGTGGCGCCCAGCCCCACGCTCATCTTGACCGCCTCGACATTGAGCGACTGACGGAGCACGTCGGTGAGGCTCACGTGGCCGGGCGCGATGTCGTCGTGGTTCTTGATCTGCCGTCCACCGACGTAGATGGTGCCGTTGTCGTCAAAAAAAGTGCCGGGGCTCACGGTGCCGGCGTCCAACGCCGCCGCGACCGTGACGACCTTGAAGACGGAGCCGGGCTCGTACTGCGAGCTGACCACCGAATCGACGTAACGGGGCATGTTCCCCGGCAAGTAGTAGTCGTTCAGGTCCGCCGAAGGCCACACGGCCAGAGCCAAGATCGCGCCGGTCTGGGGATCCATGACGACGATCGAGCCGCTGGACGAGCGGCTGTCGCGGATGGCATTCGCCAGCTCGGTCTCTACGATGCGCTGCATCGCGGAATCGATGGTCAAGACGGCGTCGGCGCCATCGACCGCCGGCCGGTTGGTCGGCAGATCGAACGGAATGACGTCGTGCAACGCGTCGCTCGCGCCGGACAGATTGCCGTCGACGCCTCTCAGCTCGTCGTCCTCGGATTTC
>JAMCRS010000331.1 GCA_023380675.1 Chloroflexota bacterium | reverse complement strand
CAGTTGGATCTGGGGGGGGCGGGACCCCTACGGTAACACGCTCGGCGTCAACAGCTACTATCTAACCCGGAACGGCGAACCGTTCTTCGTCGTCAGCGGCGAATTCCATTTCGCGCGCTGCCCGGAGCAATACTGGGAGCAAGAACTGCTCAAGATGCAAGCCGGCGGGGTTAACACGGTCGCGTCGTACCTGTTTTGGATCTATCACGAAGAAACGCCGGGGGTATTCGATTGGCATGGACGCAAGGACCTGCGTCGGTTCGTGGAGTTGTGCGGCCGCAGCGGTCTGAACGTCGTGCTTCGCGTGGGGCCGTTTGCGCACGGCGAATGGCGCAACGGCGGACTCCCCGATTGGCTCTACGGACAGCCGTTTTTGGTCCGTTCCAACGATCCGCGTTACCTCGCCTACGTCGAGCGCTACTACGGCGCGGTCGCGGAACAAGTGCGCGGCCAATTCTTTTCGGACGGCGGACCGATCATTGGCATTCAGCTCGAGAACGAATACATGCACGCCAGCGCGCCGTGGGAAGTGATTCCGCCCGACCGTGAATTGGAATGGATTCCCAAAGGCGCCGAGGGGGCCGCCCATCTGGTCCAGCTAAAAAAGCTGGCGCTGAGCGCGGGATTGGCTGCTCCCTTTTACTTTGTCACAGCCTGGGGCGGTGCGCCCATCGTCGAGGACGAAACCCTGCCGGTGTACGCCGAGTACGCCTATCCGACCTGGGTCGACTCCCCCGCGCCGTCCGGAGCGTACGTGTTTCGCGACCGGCACGCGTTGCCGGTCGAGCAGCCCACTCACCGGGTGCCCGATGCTTATCCATTCATCCTGGCGGAACAACAGGGGGGCATTCAGATCACGTACCGCAACCGCCCTACCGTGCCGCCGCGCAGCACAGAAGCCATGGCGCTGGTCCTGATCGGCGATGGGAGCAACGCCCTGGGTTATTATATGTATCACGGCGGCACGACTCCTCGCAATTCCCACAGCTTCAGCCACGAACGCTTGCATCCGGAACTCTCGTACGATTTCCAGGCGCCCATCGGCGAGTACGGCCAGGTGCGCGACAGCTATCGTTATCTGAAACTGCTTCACCTGTTCCTGCAATCCTACGGTACGGCTCTGGCGCCGATGAGGACGTTCCTTCCCGACGGGGCGGCCGCGATCGCGCCGACCGATACGACGACGCCGCGCTATTGCGTCCGCGCCGAGGCCGGATCCGGTTTCCTCTTCGTCAACAACTTTCAAGACCACGTCGAAATGGGGGACCTTGAACAGGTGTCTTTTGAGCTGCAGACCGCCGAAGGTACGATCGCCCTGCCTCAGTCCACGCGGCTCACCGTCAAGAAGAATGCCTGTTTCATTCTCCCATTCAACCAGTCCTTGCACGGCACGCGATTGATCTATGCGACGGCGCAGCCCCTCACGCTCGTGCACGCCGCCGACTATACGCATTACTTTTATTTCGCGCCCGAAGGAATCCAGCCCGAATTCTGCTTCGACTCAGGCTCGCTGCGCGATGTCCGCGGCGAAGTCGAGCGATCGGAAACGGCAAACGGACGAACGCTCGTCTGGCCCAAGCTGGGACGACAATACAGTTTCACGCTGGTCGCGGGTGACGATACCCGCGTGATCGTCACCACCCTTACGCGCTCGGAAGCCGAGCACGCGTGGAAAGGCACGGCGTGGGGCGCCGAGCGTGTAGTCCATTGCGAGGCGGACGTGGCGTTCGACAGAGGCGCGCTGGTGGTGAGCGCGCTGGACAAGACGAACGTAGACTTGACGGTCTTTCCCCCGGTGGATGTGCCGGTAGGCGCGGAAACCGCGCGGGTGAACGCCGAGCCGCGCGCATCCTGCACTCACCTGCACGTAAGCATGCCGGCCCAAGAGGTCCATCTGCAAATCGTAGAGTCCGGCCGCGGCAGATACCTGGTTCGTCTTCCCGCCGGCGCGTGGCGCGGGGGCGGCGACCTCTTTCTCACGATCGACTACGAGGGCGACACCGGCATGGCGTTCGTGGACGGCCGGCTGGTCGCGGACAACTTTTGCAATGGCCTGCCCTGGGTGATTGGGCTGGCGCGTCTTGCGCCGGACCTCTCGGGACAGGAACTGTGCCTGGTCTTCCGTCCGCTGCGCCAGGGCACCCTCCGGAACATTTCGTCGAACCTCTCCGCCGATTATGAATTCGAGGGTACTGAAAAGCTCAGCGTTCGCTCCCTAACCGCACGCCCCCAATACTCCGCGCGCCTCACTGCCCAAGAATGAAAACTGTCGCCCGCGAGAACGAACTGGTATTCCACGATTTAAGCTACGGCGGCGACTATAGCCCGGAGCAGTGGAGCGAAGAGGTCTGGGCGCAAGACGCGCGCTTGATGCGCGAGGCCGGCGTCAACCTGGTCTCGCTCGGCGTCTTTGCATGGGGCAAGCTCGAACCGCGGCCGGCCGAATTTAATTTTGCGTGGCTCGACCGTGTCATGGAGTTGCTCGCCGCTCACGGCGTTCGCGTGGCGCTCGCCACTCCCACCGCCGCGCCTCCCCCGTGGCTCGTCCATCTACACCCCGAGGTCCTGCCGGTGACGGCGGACGGGGTAACGTTGTGGCATGGTTCGCGGCGCCACTATTGCCCGCACTCGGCCGCGTACCGTGAGCACGCGGCGCGCATCGTCTCCACATTGGCTCAACACATGCGCGAGCACCCGGCGCTTGCGCTCTGGCACGTGGACAATGAATATGCCTGCCACGTCGCCGAGTGCTTTTGCGACGCGTCGGCTGCCGCCTTTCGGCGATGGCTGCAAGAACGCTACCCGGACATTCAGGCGCTAAACGAGGCGTGGGGTACCGCATTCTGGAGTCAGCACTACGGCGAATGGGAGGAGATCGCGCCGCCGCGCCGTGCGCCCGCGCCCATCAATCCGTCTCAGCTCCTGGATTGGCGGCGCTTTTGCTCCGACTCGTGGCTCGCGTGCTTTGAGGACCAACGAACGATCCTGCGCGGGATCACCCCGGCGGTTCCGATCACAACGAACTTTATGGGCTTTTTCAAGCCGCTCGACTATTTCAAATGGGCCGCACGCGAAGATATCGTTGCGAACGACGCCTATCCCGATCCTTCCGACCCCGAGTGGATGTTCGATTCCGGCATGATGTGCGATCTGATCCGTTCACTGCGCGGCGGACGCCCGTGGCTGTTGATGGAGCAGGCGCCTACGCACGTGAATTGGCGAACGCGCAACGCGACCAAGCGCCCGGGCGTCATGCGCCTGGCCAGCTATCAGGCGATCGCCCGCGGCGCAAATGGCGTGATGTTTTTCCAGTGGCGCGCCTCCCGCGCCGGCGCAGAGAAATTCCACAGCGGAATGGTCCCGCACGCCGGAACGGATTCGCGCGTCTGGCGCGAGGTCAAGTCCCTGGGGACAGAATTGCGCAGCCTCGCGCCCTTGTTGTCCGGCCGCGTTCAGTCTGAGGTCGCCATTCTGTTCGATTGGGAGAACTGGTGGGCGCTGGAAGAAAAAGGAAAACCGTGCAACGATCTGACGCTGCTGCCGCAGGTGAGGTGGTTCTACGCCGAGCTCTCGCGCCGTCACATTCCGGTGGACTTTGTGCATCCGGAAGCAGACCTGACGCGCCATCGATTGCTCCTTGCGCCGCACCTTTACCTGGTGAGCGATCGCGCGGTTCAGAACATCGATCGATTCGTGGCGAATGGCGGCGTGTTGTTGACGACGTTCTTCAGCGGAATCGTGGATACGAACGATCACGTGCGACTGGGGGGATACCCAGCGCCCTTCCGTGATCTGCTCGGGCTCTGGGTCGAGGAATTCGTCGTTTACCCGGACACGCGCGAGAACTCCGTCCAAGCGTACGACCGGGTCTTTGGGTGCCGGCTCTGGAGCGACGTCCTTCACACGACCACGGCAGAGGTGCTGGCCCGCTACCGAGAAGATTATTTCGCCGGCAGCCCGGCGATCACGCGGCAGCGCTCGGGCCAGGGGACGAGCTATTATCTCGGCACGGTACTGGACGACGAGGGACTCGCGTGGTTGTTCGACCGTGTTTGCGACGATGCGGAGGTGCGTGGATTTGAAAACGTGCCGAGCGGAGTCGAGCTAGTCCGGCGCACGGATGACACGCACGCCTGGTTATTCGTTCTCAATCACTCTGACGCGCCAGTCGAAATCCCGTTGAGCGAACCTGGCTTGGAATTGCTCACGGGTGCGCCCACCGGCGGGACCCTTCATCTTGGTCCGCTGGACGTTGCGATCGTCCAGTCGCCTGCCACGGTTGGATCCGGCTCTTGCCGAGTCCCACCCGTGCCCGCTGATCCCTAGTGGGCTTTGTCCAAACTCCTTCTAAAGTCGATATCTGACCGACGCAGACCTCAAACGCGACGAACGCCCAGCTCAAATTGCTGGGCGTTCGACACTTTGTATTGTCTATCGACTATTGTCTATAGTGTTTCCCGCGCTTGCATTCTCTAATTGTCTAATCGGATTCCAATTGCGCGGACGCGGAACAGTTCGGCTATGCCAGCTGTACCCTCTGGCAGCCCACATTCTGCGGAGTTCGTTAACGGTATGTTCAAAATCATCAACTCCCTCGCGTGACGCGCAGCTTAGGACTTTTCATCGTTTATGTCTTAGACAAGGCAAGCTCAACTGTCACCGTAGAGAGGTGGGTCTGCGATATCGTTGCCCCGGTTTCGCGCTCGCCGGTCAATTCGCCGGACCGAACAGCCGCCGATACATCCCATCCCATTCGCGATCAGAGAGCTTGCGCCGCATCGCCGCCATCTGCTCCGCTTCCTCGCCGACCTTGTAGCGAGTCTGAAACGTCATTCCCTTCTCAGCCCGCCGGCAGGGTCACCGTGAACGTAGTGCCGGCGCCCACATCGCTCTCGAGCGCGATACTGCCGTGGTGCATTTCGACGACCTTCTTTGCAATGGCCAGACCCAGCCCGCTTCCTCCGTTCGAGCGCGTGCGTGACTTGTCCGCTTTGTAAAAGCGCTCGAACACGTGCGCTTGGTCCTCCGGCGCAATCCCCGGGCCCGTGTCCGTGATCTTGAATTCCCGCCGGTCTGCCCGGCGGCAAAGCTCGACGCCGATCCGGCCGCCTTCCGGCGTGAATTTGATGCTGTTGTGGATCAGGTTGGACCACACCTGGCTCATGAGGTCTTGATCGGCGGTGATGAGCGCGTCTTGAAGCGAAACGTCCATCTCGATCCGCTTGGCCGTCCACTGCGGCTCGCACGCCAGAATCAGGCTTCGCACCTGTTTGTCCAGGCGATACGGTATTGGCTCGAATTTGGGCCGGTCCGATTCGAGGGCGGCGAGCCGGAGGAGGTTGTCGGTGATGCGCGACAGACGCGTGCTCTCCGAGACGATGACGGCGATATAGTGCTCGCGCTCGTCGGCGCTCAGCTGATCGCCTCGCAGGGCCTGGGCGAAACCCCGGATAGACGTCAGCGGCGACTGGATCTCGTGCGAGACGTTGGAGATGAATTCCTGCCTCAGACTCTCCATCTGGTCCAATTCCAGCGCCATCTTGTTCACCGTATTCGAAAGCTGGCTTACGGCCGGATTGTCCGCAAATTTGTTCTCTACGCGCACGCTGAAATCCCCTTGCGCGATCTTATCCAGCGCCTCGATGATCGGAGAAAACACGTTCATCTCCGGCGCCCATCCTTTCGTCCGCGCGTAGCGGGCCGCGTTGCCGATGAGGACTCCCGTGAATACCAGGCCCAGCATTGAATTGACGACCTGGGCGAGCCACCCGGGCGGATTGAGCCGCACAGCTGCGTATACGGACGACGTAAGGAAATACGCGGCCGAAAACGTGACGGTCAAAAGGGCGAGCATGCCGGCGATCCAGGCCAGGCTGACGAGCCTGCCGCGGCTCATTCTCCTCATTCGCTTTGCTCCATCCGGTATCCCAGGCCGCGGATCGTCGTGATCTTGAAAGAATGCTGGCCCTCCGGGAAACGTTCGCGGAGCCGGTTGATGTGAACGTCGAGCGTCCGCTCGTTCCCTTCAAAATTATAGCCCCAAATATCCTCGATCAGCTGATCGCGCGAAAAGGTTCTTCCCGGCGCGCTCGCCAGCTTGAACAGGAGCTCGAATTCCTTCAAGGGCAGCGTCAAGCTTGCGCCGCGGACCGTGACCCGGTAGGTCTTGCGGTCCATGGTCAGTTCCCCGACCTGGACCGTCTGCGACGTGGCGACACGATAGCGTTTCAAGATCGCCTGAGCGCGCGCCGCCAATTCCAAAGGCTCGAACGGCTTGACGAGATAGTCGTCGGCGCCCAAACCAAAGCCTTTGAGCTTTTGGCTCGTTTCCCCTTTGGCCGTGAGCATCAGGATGGGAATGTCGAACGACTCGCGCAGTTGGCGGCACAGCTCCCACCCGTCCATGTTTGGCATCATGACGTCGAGTATGACGAGGTCCGCCTTCAGCGTCTCCAGCTTGGACAGCGCCTCGACGCCGTCGCCGGCCTCGTACACGTCAAAGCCCGCGTTGCGGAGGAAGAGCCGCGTGACTTCGCGAATATTCGGATCGTCGTCGACGACAAGTATTTTGCTCACCGCACAGTCCCCATATCGGGCCGCCGCAGAGTGGATTTGAACGCGCTCGCGTCCCTACCCGGTCAGGCGATCCAATAGTACCACGACCGCTTAAACTGAATGTAAACCAGGTTGATAGCGCTCAGTATACGTCAAAATGGAGGATGGGGTATCATGAGACGGGATCCGCGAGGCACGGCCCTCCGTCTGTCGCCGGGCAGGACCGCAGGTTAGAGCAGATTGTGCTCACGTGCGCGTGCGAGCGCCTGCGTTCGATTGCCGGCGCCGAGCTTGCCGTAGATGTTGTTGATGTGGGTCTTGACGGTGCTCAGGGCGACGACCAGGCGGTCGGCGATCTCCTGATTCGAAAGACCGTCGGCGATCAAGCGGAGAACCGCGATCTCACGCTCGCTCAGCGGTTCTACGAGGTCGGAGCCGGCTTTGGCTTCGAGGGGAGGTCGGCTCCGTTCTGCGGGTGCGCCGGGAAACGCGGCAAGCAGCCGCGTGAGGTATCCGGCGAGTTGTGCGCTCGTCCCGTCTTTTTCGATCTGCGCTCGATAATCCGCGATCTGTCGTCGCATCGCCTCGCCGAGGTCGGCGAACGTCCGGATGAATCCCTCGGATTCGCCGAGCTCGAGCGCGCGTGTCAGCGCGGCCGCGGCTTGCCGCGCGTCCCCCAGCCCCTGCCGCGCGAGTGCCAGGAGCGCCAGACACTCGATCAAAGCGCCGGTTTCTCCCTCTTTCTCCACGCGCGAGCACAGTGCCTCGAGCGACCGCGCCGCTGGATCGAATTCGCCCTTTGCGATAAGAACGCTCGCGTGCGCGAGCGTTGCCGCCGACGCCTTCCGGTACCAAGTGACGTCGTCGCTCATGGGGATCTCGCGCGCTACCTGGAACGCGTCTTCGATTCGATTCTGCAGGAGAAGGATCTTGACCTGCCGAGACAATAGCAGCCTCAGCTCGACCGCGACATTGCGGCCGCGGCCGAGCGCAAGCGCCTGGTCGCTGGTTTCGGTCGCGCCGGCCGAGTCCCCCCGCGCCTGTTTGATCTGCGCCAGCGTAATGAGTGCGTACGACGCGAACTCGCCGTTTTTCTCCTTGCGGCAAATGTCCAGCCCAAGCTGCACGTGCCGGGCAGCTTCGTCAAGCTCGTTCCACTCATAGTCCAGGTCGGCAATCCGGATGTGCACAAATCCCACAAAAATGACCCAGGGACCGAACAAAGTTGCCGTCTCGGCGATCTCGAATGCGCGACGGTAGGTCGCGCCGGCATCGTGGAGCTTGCCCGACGCGAGCTGGGCCTCGCCGAGCATCAACGCAAACCACCAGGTAACTAGATTCCCGTACTCCGCCTGCGGATCATCCGGAGTGGCGACCGAAACGCCGATCGTCGCAAAAACTTCGCGCGAGGTCTCGACCGCGTGTGCCAGGTCCGAGCGAAGCAGCGCCACGGTTGCTCGCATCAGGGCCGCAACCCCACGCGCCAGGGGCTCCAGTTGCGTATCGTCCACCCCCGCCAGTCGTGCCTCCGCTTGCTCAAAGCTGCCCGCTCCAGCGAGCGCGGCCGACTGCCAGACCATGAGCGATGGATGAGCCCGCACCACCTCATCCGGCACCGCCGCCAACCACGCGCGAAACGTCGCGTCCTCGCTTCGGACGAATAGCGAAGGCGCCGCCCGGTCGATCAACCGGGGCACACGCTCGAAATCCGACGCGGCGAGCGCATGCTCGACGGCTTCGTTGACGAATCCATTTCGCTCGTACCACAAACTGGCTTTGCGGTGCAGCGCCGGACTTTGCCCGGGGAGCGCTTGCTGCAGCCGATTTCGCAACAGATCGGCGAACAGATGGTGGTAGCGATACCACTGGCGATCGTCGTCGAGCGGAATCAGGAACAGGTTCGCCCGCTCCAATTGCTCGAGGACAAGCGTGCTGTCGCCTCGGCCGGTGACGTCGTCGCACAGCGCCGCGCACATCTGGTCGAGAATGCAGGTCTGCAGCAAAAACGTTTGGACTTGCGGCGACTGACGCTGCAGCACTTCTTCACCCATATAGTCCAGGATGAAATGATGGCTGCCGGTAAAGGCCTTGATGAAGCCGTCGACGTCCTGACGTCCCTGCATCGAAAGCGCGGCGAGCTGCAAGCCGGCGACCCAACCCTCGGCGCCCGCGTCCAGCGCGGCCACTTGTTCCGCGGTCAGCCTCAGCCCGGCCCGCCGGTCCAGGAACGCGGCCGCCTCGTCGTTCGAGAAACGGAGATCAAGCGTGCGCAGCTCGGTCAACTGGCCGCGCGCGCGCCAACGCGCCAATGGAAGCGGAGGATCGGCGCGTGACGCGATGACGAGGTGCATCCGCGAAGGAGGTTGGTCCAGCAAGAACGTCAGCGCTTGATGAATTGATTGCTGTTCGACGACGTGATAGTCGTCCAACACCAGGACAAAGTCGCCGGTCGCGGCGGCGATCCCGTTGCTCAGCGCGGTGAGCAGCGACTCGATCGGCGGCTGGCGCCGGGAACGGAGGTGCACGAGCAACTCCCGGCCGACGCCGACTTGAATCGTCTCGAGCGCGGTGATCAGATAGGCGAGGAAGCGTGCGAGGTCGTTGTCACGCGCGTCGAGCGAATACCACCCGGCCGGCAGCGGCTGCTGCTCCAGCCATTCGGCCGCGAGCGTCGTCTTGCCGAAACCGGGCGGCGCGGAGATAAGCGTGAGCGGCCGCTCCAGTCCCTCGTTCAGCTTTGCCAGCAGGCGCGGACGCGCGACCCGATCGGGTCGGACCGGCGGAATGTTCAGTTTGGTCTGCAGAATTTGGCTTGACATGTCCGCGGCTCAACGGCGCAATTATACATGAGGAGCTGTTATTTCTCCAACTCATTGCCGACCCAGGGCCGGACCGGGCAAAGGTGGCTATCAATGTATCGGTGACACGTCTCCCCCGCCCATCACGCGGCCACCGTTCCCTCCCCTTGATAAGGGGAGGGCTGGGGTGGGTCGGTAGAGACCTGTCGGCGACACGTCTCCCGCAACTTGACGATGCCGCGTTCTTACCCTAGAATGAATGAGATATATTCTGATCGGCAAGCGTGCAGGTCGACCACACGGTTGCACATACCGAACGTAGAGATCGGCTGGTGATGACAGCGGATTTACAGCATATTGCGCTTTTAAGACAAGCGACAAACGGCCACGCGCCCGGGCCGGGGCGGTCCTGGGCTGGATGCGGGGCGCGAATAGGGCTCGATCGCCGGGCGAGTGACCTGTGCCTGTAACCTACGTCACGGTCGGCCGGTTAAAGATCAAGGTGCCGGACGCCATGATGCGCTCGGACGCGCGGCGCATGTTCAGCTTCACATTGGTGCGCTGGCGCGCCCTCGCCCTCGCCGCGCTCATGCTCATCTTCTCGAGCCTCCTCGGGCTCGTGCTGCCCCTCGCGATTCGGTGGCTGGTCGACACGGTCATCATCTCGCGCGACCTGAGCCAATTGAATGGCGTCACGCTTGGATTGCTCGCGCTGTTCGCGGTCCAGAGCGGATTGTCGGTCGCGTATTCGTACCTGATCGCCCGGGTCGGCGAGCGCCTCATCGCCGACATGCGCCTTCTCATTTTCGAGCGAGTCCAGAGCCTGCCGCTCAAGTTCTTTGCGGAACGCCGCACCGGCGAGATCGTCTCGCGGGTGAGCAGCGATGTGACCGTATTGCAGGGAGCGCTGACCGACACCCCGATCCGTTTCCTGCAGCAATTGGTGACGCTGATCGGTGGATTCGTCCTGATGTTCGTCATCAGCTGGCAATTGACACTGATGGTATTTGCGCTCGTTCCCCCGCTCATCCTCATCGGCGCGCTCTTCGGCCGGCGGCTGGGACGTCTATCGACCGAGGTCCAGGACCGGCTGGCCGAAGCAACCGTCACGCTCGAGGAGATGCTTTCCGGCATCCGGATCGTCAAATCGTTCGCGCGTGAGGATTTCGAGCGCGAGCGTTTCTCTGTCAAGATCGAGAACGCGTACGAGACGGCGATGCGGCGTGATCGCTTGCATGCCATGTTTTCGCCGCTCATCAGCCTCCTCGGCTTTGCCGCGCTCGCCTTTCTGCTTTGGTACGGCGGACGGCAGGTCGTGCTCGGCGTCCTAACGCCCGGCGAACTGATCGCGCTCCTCTTCTACATGATGATGGTCGCCGGCCCGATGGGAGAGTTCGCCGGCCTTTACGGACAGATCAGCGAGGCGCTCGGCGCGGGCAGACGCGTCTTTGAGCTTCTGGACGCCGTGCCGGAGCCGATCGCCGTCCCGAATGCCATTCAGCCGAATCGATTTCAGGGCCGCGTCGATTTCGCCGGCGTCGGTTTCTCGTACGACGGGGTTCAGCGCGTGCTCGATCGAATCTCGCTTTGCGTGGCGCCCGGCGAAACGATCGCGATCGTCGGACCGAGCGGCGTGGGCAAGACTACGCTGGTCAATCTGATCCCGCGGTTTTACGAGCCGACCGACGGCACCCTCGCGATCGACGGCCGCGACATTCGCGACTACGACCTGCGCGGGCTCCGTCAGCAGATCGGCATCGGCCGGCAGGATACGTTTCTGTGCGGCGGACCGATCGAGGAGAACATCCGTTACGGGAACATGGGCGCGTCCCGTGACGAGATCGTCGCGGCCGCGCGCGCGGCGAACGCTCACGAGTTCATCCATTCCTTTCCGAACGGATACGAAACCATCGTCGGAGAAAAGGGGATCAAGCTGTCGGTGGGACAGCGGCAGCGGATCACGATCGCGCGCGTGCTCCTCAAGGACCCGCGCATTTTGATACTCGACGAGGCGACCTCCTCGCTCGACTCCGAGTCGGAACGGATGGTGCAGGAGGCATTGGAGCGGCTCGTACACGGAAGGACGACGTTCGTCATCGCTCACCGGCTTTCGACGGTCCAGCGGACCATGCGCATCGTCGCGCTGCTGGACGGACGGATCGCGGAAGAAGGAAAACATTCCGAATTGATAGCACGCGGCGGGCTCTACCACCGGCTGTGGACGCTCCAGTCTGCCGTCACCGACGTCAGCGCCGCGATCGGCGGCGACGCCACAGCCCTGCTGAAACAGAATCTGGGATAGGGACACGATATGGAAACGTCTGGGATCACGTGGGTCGCGCCCCCGGCCGACCTCGAACTTCCAACCCGAGCCATCCACGTTTGGCGCGCCGCACTCGACGAGGCCGACAGCCCCGGCCCGGGGATCGTCCGGCTGCTCTCGACGGCGGAACGCGGCCGGGCGCGCGGCTACCGGTTCGAAATCGACCGGCGCCGTTTCGTCCACAGCCATGCGATCCTGCGGCTGATCGTCGGGATGTATCTCGGCGCGCCTCCGGACGCGCTCTCCTTCGGCCGTGGCGCCGGGGGCAAGCCTCGCCTCGTCGGCCGGAACGCGGCCAGCGGCCTGCGCTTCAACATGTCGCACTCGCGCGGTTTGGGTCTGTACGCGTTCTCCTGCGATCGCGAGATCGGCATCGACGTCGAACACGTCGATCCGGTCCCGGTCGATCGCGAGATTGCCGAGCGGCTGCGTGTGCCGGACGAGGTCCGCGAGATCCGGCGCGTCGCGGAAAAGGAAAAAGAGCGCGCCTTTTGCGCGGCGTGGACGCGCAAGCAGGCGCGGGCCAAGGCCGGCGGCACGCGAGCAGACGGATCGGTCGATCCGCAATTGGGCCCCCGGCTTCAGTCGCGCCGGGATGGCCCCGGCGCGCGCGAGCGCCACCGGTCCGCGCGCTGGTCGGTGGCCACGTTTGAGCCGGCCCCCGGCTTTGTGGCGAGTCTTGCGACCCAAACGGAAGGATTGGATGTGAAATATTTCATTTTTCGACCGCAGCTCTTGCTCGCCCGCGCCGAATAGGCTGTACGCGACGTACGCGCCGCCAAGCCGCGCAGTAGGGGCGCTACAACCTGCACCCCTACTGCGCGGCTCCCGACCCGCCCAACCCCTATCCTACTCCTCTGCGTCCTACCTCTACCCTCCACCCCTGTTCCCCTTGATGTTTTTTCGTCGCGCGTGCCTCCGAGATACACACTCTGCCTTAATATCGTTTTCACCTGCGGCTAATGCGCGGATGTTAATCTGACCAACGATGAAGGCTAAGGAGGCAACCATGAAGATCAAATCTCTCATCATTTCGATGCTCGCTGTCATGCTCGTCGCCCTCACGGCGTTCGGCCTCGTGCCGCTGGCCGCGAACGCGGTTTCGGCCGCGACGCTGCCGGCGAACCACCCGGCCGCCGCGGTCGCGTCCGACTCATCCGTATCGGCAAGCGCGGCGGACATGCAAGCGACGTTCGAAAGCATCTACGCCCAGGTCAATCCCTCCGTCGTGTCCATCGACGTGGTCGAACAGGCGCAGCAATCGGACTTTGGCTTTTCGGGCCAGTTTGGCCGCGGACAACAGTCTGCTCCGCAGGCACAGCGCGCTCTGGGGTCCGGCTTCGTTTGGGGCTCGGACGGATATATCGTCACGAACAATCACGTCATTTCGGGCGCGAGCCAGATCACCGTGATCTTTGCGGATGGGACGTCGGTGCCGGGTCAGGTCGTCGGTGCCGATCCGAACAGCGATCTCGCGGTCGTCAAGGTGAATGCGCCGGCCGGCGAACTGCACCCGGTCCAGATCGGCGACTCGACCCAGACCAAGGTCGGCCAGCTCGCAATCGCCATCGGCAATCCCTTTGGCGAGCAGAATACGATGACCACTGGTATCGTCAGCGCGTTGGGTCGCACGTTGCCCGTCAACGAGAACGCGACTACGCAGGGCCCCTCGTACACGATCCCGGACGTCATTCAGACCGATGCGCCCATCAATCCCGGCAACTCGGGCGGCGTCCTGCTCAACCTGCAAGGTCAGGTCGTCGGCGTCACGTCCGCGATCGAATCGCCCAATGGCGCTTCGTCCGGCATCGGCTTTGCGATCCCATCGCAGATCGTCCAGCGTGTGGTCCCGGTCCTGATCAAGAACGGCCACTACGATCACCCCTATCTCGGCGTCAGCGGCACGGACATGACCCCGAGCATCGCCCAGGCGATGGGGCTCGATCAGAACCAGCGGGGAGCGAGATCGG
>JAMCRS010000330.1:617-2601 GCA_023380675.1 Chloroflexota bacterium | reverse complement strand
CGGTTGGCGATGAGACATTCCTGGACCCGGGCGACTGCGGCGAACGCCTCTCTCTCCGGAATGGTCGTGTTCCCCGAGCTTGCTCCTTCGACTGCGAGGGCCTCAAGCATGTCCGAATGGACGCCGAAGAGGGTGGCGCGCAGCATTTCCGTCTTGTCGGCCGCGCGCTCGTGTTCCTGGACGAATATGCGAAGGACTTCTTCCCGCGTGGTTGGAAGCGCGTTGCCAGGTGCATTGGCAAGCAACGCAGTCAGGTAAAGGGGGATTGTCGCGAGTTCGCGAATTCCTGGTGTTCGCCATGCATGGTCGAGAATTGCTTCTCCTTCGACGCCGCGGATCGCGCAGGCGATTTCGATCTGTTGGTCGTCGCTCATCCGGTCGATCTCGACGACGGGACCGGAGATCGGCCAATCGAGCCCTTGCCGGCGCGTGCTGAGGATGATGTTCAGCGCCGGAAAATCCCGCCGCAGCGAGTTAATCTCCGCGCGGGCACGCCGACGCGAGGCTGGATCGAGTTCGTTCCAGCCATCAACAATGAGAACCAGCCGACCGCATTCAGCGGTCGTTCGCAACTGGGCTTCCGACGTCCCGGCGAATGCATGGCGCCGAAGGATTGAGGCGAAAAGGGTATCTGGCGCCGCCGACCATTGGCCGAGGGGGACAAAGACGGCAACGCTGCCGCGTCCAAGCAAGGCCTCAACAGTCTGGAGCAACGTCACGGTTTTGCCCATGGCAGGGGGCGCGATAACCACAATCTCATTGAAAGTTTTGACAGCAGCCGCCAAACCTTCGGCGTCAAATGGCTTTGAAGATGTAGCGTCGGTGATCCGCAGATTGAGCGGTATGGCGTGTTGGGGCCAGAGGGTCGTTCGCTTGAATGCGGCGAGGTCCTTTTGTCCCGCGGCAATCAAGTCGCGGATCAGCGTTTCCAGCTTGCCTGGCGACAGAGATTGTGCGTCGGCGTCGGCGATCCGCTCCAAAGTGACCAACTTGCGGAAGGAATTCTGCTCGGCGTCCTTTTTCCATTGGTGAAGCCGTTCGACAGTGAAATGTTTGGCATCCGAATCGATCAGCTTGGCGTGCGTCTGGCAGAGCCAAATCCCATTTGATTGACCGCGCCGTTCTTCACTGGTCAATGACGGATCATAACGGGGGCCGTCTGGAGAGGCCGCCGTGATGTGGCTTGCGACGCCGATGTTGATAATTCCGTCATGGGCTTCCGCGGCGCCGACCGTAGGACGTTGGCATTCTGGGTTTGAGCAGACATACCCTGCCCGCTTTGCGAGTGTGTCGATCGTTCGCGACGTGAAGTTATCTCTCACGGCGCACATCCATCATCGAACGGAAGCGGAAGCGTCATTCGTGGTATACACACGGCGGGCGAAGAGCCGACCGAAGCGTAGGAACACCAGCCCTCAGACCGTTCGTCTTCCACCCCCATGTATAGGGGTACATTGTGAACTATGGTACATGGTACCGCCGCTCGTCTGCCTCGTCACTCGGCGGCTCAGTTCATCGTGAATCCTGACCGTATCGTTGCCGTGCCTCACATTCAAAACGAGCCACCCATATGCCGCCCGCGGCGGTGAACTGGAAAGGATCGTCTACTATCCCGGTCCACGTCCGTAGTCGCTCGCCCAACCGGAGTACGGCCAGGTCATCGCCGCCCCGGTGGAGCCGGCCACCCGCCCGAATCATGGCGAGCAAGGACTTGCCCTCCTCGGTGACTTGCCCGTTGGTCCTGGCCAG
Source organism: Chloroflexota bacterium (assembly GCA_023380675.1). The sequence continues at coordinate 852 of JAMCRS010000330.1, read as the reverse complement.
GCCCATTGCCTCCAGAGAGTATTCCCTCGAAATTGAAACCGCACGCTCCGCGGCCTCCCGCTCCCGGCCATTCTCCGCTCCGTGCTTCCGGCCCGCGAAGGTTTCCTTCCCTTTGATTTGGAACTGGAGGCGCCCTCCCGGCAATTCCGTGATGCGTACGTCGAGCCAGGATGTGCTGTTGCCCAAGTTCCAGCCGGACTCTGCCATCTGGCTCACGCGGAACGCACACTCATAA
>JAMCRS010000330.1:0-607 GCA_023380675.1 Chloroflexota bacterium | reverse complement strand
CCGTTTGCAGGCGCTGCCGGAGAATGCCGATCTGTTTCTGAAGCCGCTGGCGTTCGGACTTCTTGGCCGGACTCTCGGCCAAGGCCACGGCGCCGCCTTGCTGCGCAAACAGCCGCAGGACTTGCCAGACCTTGTCGCCAACAACGTCGCCTTTCCGCTCGTCGGCGAAGCCCAGGTCCTCCACGGTCAACTCGCGAGACGACCCGTTGATACGGATCGTAAGCGCCGTCTCTCCAACCGCAAGGTGCAGGTCGCCCCAGTCCGCATCCTGCGGTACCGGCTGGCTCCGGAGATCCTTGCCTTTCGCGGCCGCGCGCTCCTGCGGCAGCGCATCCTCGATGAAGTCGACATCGAGATAGAGGCGGTCGCCGTCGATCGACGTGACGATGGCGAGGCTGAAAGCCGGCATCGTCCCGCCTGCAAAACTCTCGAGCTTCGGGACACGATTCGGAACCAATAGCACCGGCGCTACCGCCGTCGCGATGCGATCCGCCTGCTGGATCAGCGCGGGCATCGCGTAGTCGCATACTCCAGCCGCCAGGAAGAACTCACGGAACCGTCCCGCCAGGTGGCGGCGGCCCAACGCCCACAGGCCGTTGGCGAGCAC
>JAMCRS010000329.1 GCA_023380675.1 Chloroflexota bacterium | reverse complement strand
CCGCGATAGACCTGGCAGTGTGTGGTGTCGCAGATATCGAAGCCCTCTGAGCGATGTCGCCGGATGCGCGCGACGGCCAAGGTGCGCGCGACCACCGCCTGCGCCTTGAGGACCTCGGAGGGCCAGTCCGAGCGCATTTCACTCGCCACAACGCCCCTAACGTAGTCCTCCAAAAGCACTTCGTTTGTGATGAGCAAGTGGCCTCCTCGTGAGCTGAGACGCAAGACGCCGCGATAAGAAATCGAGACGCCGTGGACGGTGATCGTGATTGCGGAACCGCCGGAAGACGCAACGATGAGCGCGGGAAAGAGTTTCTTGTGCAGTCTGTCCGATGCGAGTTGGACACTTCGGCCGGAGGCTGAGATTAAGATACGCTTCGCGATTCCGGCGGGATTATCCTGGCCTGCCGACAGCATCAGGCCGGTTGAACACGAGACGCTGACTGAATCCGGCCTGGAAGCGCGCAGAAGGCCGACACTGATTCTGGGCTGCGCTTCGCCGCGCGCGCCCAGAAGGATCAGCAACGCAACCATGATTGACAGGCGACTTCTCAACGCTCATCACGCTTTCCGAAATACGCGGCGAATATGCGGCGAGCGATGGGGGCGGCGGTATCGTAGCCGTGGCCTCGATTAGCAAACACCACCACGACCACCTTCGGCTTGCCGTACGGCGCGAAGCCGACGAACCACGCGCTGCGCTCGGACGGCTGGCCTTCGGCCTCGAAAGTGCCGGTCTTACCAGCGATCTCGACGCCGGAAATTGCCGCGCTCGTGCACGTGCCGGAGGTCACGGCCAATCGCATGCCTTTTCGCACAATGGCAAGATTCTTGGCGGCACGCTTACCCTCGATATGGCCCATGGAGATGCGGCGGACCATCCCGGCGGCCTCGAGTAGAGTTATCTTGAACCCGGACGCCTGTCCGATGGCGAGACGGGCAACTTCGCAGGGGTGGATGGGAGCGGCGGGCAGGGCGCCGACAGCCTGCGAACCGGAGTAAGTTGGGCACTTGCTGTCAAGGCCAAAGTCGCGAGCGTATTTGATCAGCCGATCGGGGCCTAGCCTGACACCGAGTTCGTAGAAAGTGACGTTGCAGGACTGGGCGATGGCTTCAATCAATGTGCGCGTGCCGTGGCCATTTGGCGTTGTGCAGTGAATGACAACCCCGCCGAGCTTCGCGTAGCCTCCGCATCTGAATGTCTCGGATTCGCGCGTGACGTTCTCCTGAAGAGCGGCGAATGCCGTGACAAGTTTGAAGATGGAGCCGGGGGCGTGTAGTCGTCGGCAGGAGAGGTCGGGGTTAACAAGCGCCAGTATGCGGCCGTCGCTGACTCTCACTACCACCGCTCCGCCGTAGCGTCGCCCGAACGCCGATTGCGCATCGCGCTGCAAATTGCTTGCAGGCTCCGCTGAACACGGGCGTGTGATGCTCATTAATACTATTATCGCAAGGATGCGAGTCGAAGGCGGCACGGGTAGTACTCCTTGGAATTGTGTTGCTGGTATATGTGAGGTTATGCATGGAGGGGGCGCGGTCCTTCAATGGCCGGTTGCGCGAGCACGTATGAACGTGATAAAGTAGTGATCGGTTAAGAATGATACATGGAGTGAATCGATGGCAAGCTCTCAGCATTTTTCAACATTCACGCGTTCCACGGAGATATTCTCAGAAGCTCAACGCCTGATCCCGGGCGGTGTGAATAGCCCCGTGCGCGCGTTTCGCGCCGTGGGTGGTGACCCGGTGGTTATCGCTCGAGGCAAAGGAAGCCGCGTCTGGGATGTGGACGGAAACGAATATATCGACTACGTCGGCTCGTGGGGGCCGCTAGTGCTTGGGCACGCGCCGGACGAGGTCGTTGACGCCGTATGCTCGACGGGGGCGCTGGGCACGAGCTTCGGCGCGTTGACCGAGCGAGAGGTCGAGTTCGCGAAGTTGCTGTGTGATGCGGTTCCGGGCATTGAGAAAGTCAGGCTCGTGAGCTCCGGCACTGAAGCCGTTATGAGCGCGATAAGGCTCGCGAGGGCGGCGACCGGTCGGGACCTGGTGATCAAGTTCGAGGGCGGGTATCACGGTCACAGTGACGGGTTGCTCGCCAAGGCGGGCTCGGGGGTCGCGACTCAGGGGATTCCCGGAAGCCCAGGGGTCCCAAAGGCGTTCGCGGAGCTGACTGTCACCATACCATTCAACGATATTCAGGCGCTGCGGCGGGTGCTGGACGCCAGGGGAGGCGAGGTCGCGTGCCTGATCGGGGAGCCGGTGCCGGCGAATATGGGCGTGATACTGCCTCGGTCGGGTTACTGGGCCGAGGCTCGCGAGATGCTTACCCGAGCAGGCACCCTGCTGATAAGTGACGAAGTAATCACCGGATTCCGGTTGGGATGGACCGGCGGCGCGGACTGGGTCGGAGTGAAGCCGGATCTATACACGATGGGCAAGATAATCGGGGGCGGGCTGCCTGTTGGGGCCTACGGAGGCCGCGCGGATTTGATGAGCATGATCGCGCCGGAGGGACCAGTTTATCAGGCTGGGACACTTTCGGGGAACCCGCTTGCCGTAGCGGGCGGACTTGCCGCTCTGCGGACATTGAAGAAAACATCGCCCTACCCCGTGCTTGAGCGTAACGGCAAGATGTTGGCCGATGGATTGGCGGAGGCCGCGTCCGACGCCGGGGTGCCGGTGACGATCAATCGAGCGGGATCGATGATGACGGTGTTCTTCAACAAGGGTCCCGTGACCGATTACGCTGAGGCCGCGAAGTCCGATACCAAACAGTATGCGGTGTTCTTCCAAGCCTGTCTGAAATCGGGCGTGATGCTCGCGCCGAGTCAGTTCGAGGCGACATTTGTCTCGACCGCTCATACCGAAGACGATATCAAAGCGACGATCAGCCGGGCGTCCGAGGCGTTCAAAGGTATCCGTACAACCACGCCCACCTTCCTTTCCTCGCACGCATGATGGATACTATCCGAAAAGCTGATGCTTGGAGGATAGGCATGCTGCATTCAAA
>JAMCRS010000328.1 GCA_023380675.1 Chloroflexota bacterium | reverse complement strand
GGCGTGAGCGTCCCTGTGATCGTCGTCGGCGGCGACCGGCGAATCCGGCGCTTCACGGCCGCGGCGGGCCGATCCACCTGCTCCTGACGGACTGGTACATGCCCCGACTAGATGGTGGGGGACTGATCCGCAGGCTGAGCGACGGGCGCCCGGAGACGGCCATCCTCGTCATGTCTGGTTCCATGAATGGTGAATTGCCAGCCAAGTCTTCGATTCTGCGGAAGCCGTTCGACTCGCATGCTTTGGTGGAATCGGTCAACGGGGCGCTCCAGGGACAACGAGCGTAACGGGAAAGCCAATTCCGTGAAGCCCGGTAAACTCCCGCGTGTCCCAGGGAGCGCCATTGCAGCTCTTGGAAGCAGCCCTCGAGGAGATGCGGGTGGAAGCGCAACGGCGAACTCTCTGGCGGCGGGCAGCTTATCTGCGGGACCAGAAACTATCTTGTTTGACTTACCCGGCCACATCACACAGAGCACGCCTGCACCCATATTGAGCGCCATGTCCCCGGCGTGGGGCGGGTACTCGCAGCAGCTCTCGCCCAAGGACCCTGTCCGCCGGCGGGGAAGCCTTTGGAACCTGGCCTGCGCAACCAAGCGCCGCAAACGCGTGCAATTCCTGCCGCCGTCGGTGCAGCACCTGCAGCGGATGCCGCTCCCAACGGAAAAGCCGCATCGGAGCTGCTCTCAACCAGCAAGAGCGCCTGCTGGTGCGGCTCGCCCTCGGTTAGGGCTGGGATCGGACGTCGGGGCGTCTGAGAGCTACGTCACGTCGATCCTGGTGAGCCCGTGTCCTAGGTCGCTCCATGCCAGAAAGGCCAGAGCGTGACCGAAATCGTGATCGACGGAAAGAACACTGCGAAGGCATCCAGCAAAAAGACCCTCTGCGGCAACGAACAATGAGAGTATATGGGCGGCAAAAAAGCCCGACTGCTCCTATTCCGCCCGCCCGTTGCAGCAGAGGGCAAGATTGTAAGAACTACTTCGCCAATTCACGTGACCCATAGCAATCCGACGGCCACTTGTCCGATTGCCATCAGATCACGGCGCCCCAATTCCGTCGCACCGTTGGACGGGTTAAGGCCGGGGTTAAGGCCGTTCCGCGTGGGCCGTGAGATGCTCACCCACTAAGGTCCAAGGTGAGGGCAACCAGTCTAATTGGACGGGAAGCACGACGAGGTAGGGTCCCAAATGAGCGAGCAACCTGACATAGATCAACTCGGACCGCATGAACAATCGGCGGAAGACGTCGCCGCCAGCCTGAGAACGGATACGGCTGTCGGCCTCAGTTCGCCCGAGGCGCTGGCTCGTCTGGAACGAGCAGGTCCGAACCAACTCGAGACCGAAGTCGCGGCGCCTGCTTGGCGGCAGTTTCTGGCCCAGTTCAAGGACGCACTGGTTCTCCTGCTTGTAGCGGCTGCGGTGATTTCGTGCGCGGTCTGGGCCGTGGAGCGCGATGCAAGACTGCCCTACGAGGGCCTGGTCATCATCACGATTGTTCTGTTGAACGCGATACTCGGTCTTGTGCAGGAGGGACGGGCGGAAAAGGCGCTTGCCGCCCTCCGATCTATGGCGGCGCCCGAGGCCGGCGTGGTGCGGGACGGCGAGCAGCGCCGCCTCGCCGCTCGAGAGCTGGTTCCTGGTGACCTGCTCGTCATCAATGAAGGCGACACGATCTCGGCCGATGCGCGGCTCACCGAGGTAGTCGAGCTGCAAACTTTGGAGGCTTCGCTCACAGGCGAGAGCGTGCCGGTGTTGAAGGACCCAGCACCTGTGGATCACGCCGCCGGAATCGGCGACCGCCTGAACATGGTCTTCGCCGGGACGACCGTCAGTCACGGGCACGGCCGCGCGATCGTGACAGCCACCGGCATGGGTACTGAACTGGGCCAGATTGCCGGCATGTTGAGGGCAGCAAAATCTCCGGCCACGCCCTTGCAGGGCGAACTCGACCGAACCGGTAAACAACTCGGGATCGCGGTAATCGTCATCGCGGCGTTAGTTGTCACTACTCTTCTCTTCCTCTACGGCGCGCGCGATGCGAAAACAATTGTCCAGGTGTTGATGTTTGGCGTCGCCCTCGCAGTTGCGGCTGCACCGGAGGGGTTGGCCAGTATGAGAAAGGGTAGCAACGCTATCAGTGCGACGGCGAGAAAGATCAGTGGTCCTCGTGACGGCATCGAGGGAGCCCTTTCTGTGCTGATTATGCGCAGCCCCAACGCATGCATCTTACGCTCCAATTGCAGATCCGCCCAACCACGCGCTTGATTGACAGCGGTATTCGCGCACGTGCCGCCGCACTATTTGCATCAGAAAGTGCATCCTTTGCCGTCAGCGTTCCGCTAATGGAGTGTGGTCGGCCGAAGTCGCGACTCTGTAGCGCGTCCAAGTCGCGAGGCCGGCACCGGACGAGCAAAGCGGCGGCGCGTGAGAAGTACGTCGACATTGCTGGACGGATCGTCATCCGCGGCGTCGGTAGTCAATCCGGTGGCCAAGCTTCGAGAAGAACCTGCAACGGCGTCTGGCCGCCTTGGCGCCCGCCGAGTGTTAGTTCATCGGCCCCCGATCTCTGCCCCCCGATTCTACAGCACGCCGGCGATGGATCGGCTCAATGCTTTGCCTGGGTTCAATGTCCGGAGCGCATCTCTTCTACGGCTTGAAACCAATCTCTTTCCGGTGATCCTTCTGGACAACCCCGGGCTTGCCAAAGGCCATAAGCGTGTGCGGCGATGTCCTGCTCGCCGGGCGCGTGAGTGCTTCCTTGGGAACCCGGCGCCGTCCTGGTTCTCTCATGCTCTTGCTGGCCGAGGACGTAAGCCTGATTGGAGTGCTCCAGTGCTTGCCGGGAGCTTTCATGTCCGGTGAGATGATCTTCTTGTCCGTGGCGCTCGGCGCCGGCCCGATGGGCGTGGGCAGCAAGGTCGCGGTGCTCGGCAGCGATTTGTTGTGATTCTTTCATGACCGTTTCTACTGCACGCGTCTAACCGTCTGTCGCTCCGGGCCCCGGAAATCGTCCTGCATGGCCAACAGGGCGTTTACGCGCGCTACCGCATTTGTGTCCGCTGCGCCATCTTGGAGAAATTTGTCAATATGCCGTTCCAGTTCAACGGGAAACCGGGGCGCTGGTCCCAGCACCTTCTCGCCATACACCCTCGACATCACTTCTTTGAACACCGGAAGCGCCACCCTGCCGCCGGTTTCCTTGCTTCCCAGCGAACGGTTGTCATCGAACCCGATGCGGACGGCCACGGTCATACCTTCCGGCCCGTAGGTGGAACCCACAAAGAGCGCGTCCCTGAACTCGTTCGTCGTTCCGGTCTTTCCCATGACGGCGATCGGGAAACCGCGGGAGTCCAGCGCATGAGCCGTGCCGCCGGGCAGGCGCACCACGCCGCGCATGCCTTCCTGAACGAGCGAGAGCGCCTCGTCATCGATATGGACCGCCGATGACTCGCGTCTCCCGGGGAAGACTACCTCCTTCGAATCGCGCACGATCTTGCGAATGGCGTACGGCTGGGTCAGAATGCCCGATGCGAGAGCGCGGTATGCATTGGCCAACTCCAATAAGGTCACCTCGGAGGCGCCCAGGGATGTCGTGACGAATGCGATGACGATTACCGCGATCCCGAGACTTCGTGCGGTCTTGAGGACCCTGTCGACTCCGATCTGCTCCGTAATCCAAATTGCGACCGTGTTTGTGGACTCCGCCAGCGCCATTCGGAGCGGGATCATGCCTTTGTACTGGCCATCGTAGTTTGAGATCCACTTCACGTCCTGCTCGCGCCCGTTGGGGACGCTGATGGGTTCGTCGGGCGCGATAGTCTCCAGATTGAATGTTCCTTCGCGGAAGGCGGCGAGATAGACAAAGGGCTTCATCGCGGAACCTGGTTGCCGGAGCGACTTCGTGACGCGGTTGAAGTCGGTATAGGCGCTGACGCGGTCTTTGTAGAGATGGCGGCCGCCCGTCTCTGCGAGGATGCTCGCATCACGGTTCCTCAATACGACCACCGAGCCCTGGACCACGCCGCGGGCGCCCGGACGCCGCTTCTCGTACAGCGCCAAGCCGTGTTCCAGCGCCTGGTTAGCAATCTGCTGGACGCGGGCGTCTACCGTCGAGTAGACCTGGATTCGCCCTTGCAGCAGGTCTTTTACGCCGAGATCGGGTTGCCTGCTCGTGAGCTCGTCGAGGACATTGTCGACGGCGGCTGACACCCCGATCGCCCCGCCCTTGTGCTGCGTCAGCACTTCGATCGGGCGGTCCTGCGCTCTGCGGAGTTGGACGGGAGAGAGGAACCCGTTGGCGGCCATAAGCGCCAGGATTTGGTTTCTGCGCTGAACGACTCTTCTGGTGTCGCTCGCACCAGGCGCAAAATAGCGAGCCGACTTTGCCGTTCCTGCCAGCAGCGCGGCCTTGTCCGCATCGTCCGCTGTGAACTGGTCGAGGGACCGGCCGAAATAGTAATCGGCTCCCCGCGCAATCCCGTACTGACCGTTTCCCATGTAAATCAAGCTGGCGTAGCGGGCGAGGATTTCCTGCTTGGCTCGACGTTTGGAACCGAACTGTTTGCTCAC
>JAMCRS010000327.1:1644-2709 GCA_023380675.1 Chloroflexota bacterium | reverse complement strand
AGGCCGGTCTTCGTGACGGAGGTATTGAGGCCGGCGTCGGTCCAGTCCACCACGTTGTTAGCGCCCGGGCTGGTACCTATGCAGTAGCTGTAATCGGCGATCCCGGACACGGGGTCCTGCGCGCTCCACGAGGCTTGAAGCTGGGTGTGGTCGATAGTAACCTTGTTGGGAACCGTTACGACGGGAGTGCTCGGCGCGTCTGTTTCCACCGTGATTCCGTCGGAACTGCCGACCGCAGCGAGGTTCTCCGCGCCGTTGATCGAGACGACGTTGAAGTAGTAAATCTGCTTGTCCACAAGCGAAAGGCCGGTGAGCGTGACAGAGGTCTGCACTCCCGCGTCGGTCCAACCGATGACGTCCGTAGCGCCGGGAGAAGTGCCGAGCGAGTATTTGTAGTCCGTTATGCCGGACTCGGGGTCTGTCGAGGACCACGACGCGTGAAGCTGGGTATTTGAATTGGTAAAAGCGCCGTCGTCAACGACCACGGGGGTCGTGGGCGGAGTGGTATCGACCGTAATCGCGCCGCTCGAACCAACCGGTCCCAAGATCAGCGCGCCGTTTGTCGCTCGAACGTTCACGTAGTAGGTTCCGCCTTCAGTCAGGCTCAGGCCGGAAATGACCGCGCTTGTATTTAGTCCGGCGTTTTTCCACGAAAGGACCTGCGTCCCTCCGGGAGAAGTGCCGACGGAATAATCGTATTCGGCGATGCCGGATTCCGGGTCCGATGATTGCCAGCTTGCCGTGATCGTAGTCAGGCTCGCCAAATACCTGCCCGGACCGGTAACTGAAGGGATGTTCGGCGGAGTCGTATCCACGGTAATTCCGTCCGATGAGCCGGCTGCGCTCCAGCCGCCGCCGCCGTTCATAGCCTTGACGCTGAAATAATATGTGACCCCATTCTGGAGGGAAAGGCCGCTTTTCGTCGTTTGGGTAGCCAGACCCGCGTCCGTCCAGGGGACTGCATCGTCCGCGCCGGGAGATGTGCCTATGCAGTACGAATAGTCGGCGACTCCGGACTGCGGATCGCTCGACGTCCAGCTTGCGTGCAGAGAGGTGGCATCTGAT
>JAMCRS010000327.1:0-1634 GCA_023380675.1 Chloroflexota bacterium | reverse complement strand
GTAGCGGCCGTCATCGGTCACAGTGGGTGTGAGCGGCGGGGTCGCGTCCACTGTGATGCCGGGCGAACTGGCCGCCGGCCCGTGCAGACCTGCGCCGTTTATGGCAAATGCGCTGATGTAGTATGTCTTTCCGTCCACCAGCGAGAGACCAAAGCGCGTGGCCTGGGTGGCGCTTCCCACGTTGAGCCAGGGCGCCACATCCGCAAGGCCCGGTGCGCTGCCTATGCAATACTCGTATGCAACCACGCCCGATTCCGGATCAGAGGCGCTCCAGGCGCCGTGGAGACGGTCGGTAAACGATGTGTATGGGCCGTCCACCGTTACGCTAGGCGCGCTCGGCGGGGTGGTATCCGCGGAGAAGCAGTAGAGCTTGCCGTCGGTCGAGCCCACAAACAGCGCTCCGCCCGGGCCAATTGCGGGAGATGAGTAAACGTAGCCGCCTGTGCCGTAGCTCCAGCGCGCGCCTCCGCCGGATGTCAGCGAGTAGATGTTGTGGTCTAATGATCCCACGTAAATGCTGCCGTCTGTGCCGAGGGCGGGCGATGAATCAACGTAGCTGCCGGTGGAGTAGGTCCAAAGAGGAGCGCCGAGGCTGGATAGCGCGTGCACCTTGCCGTCGCGGCTGCCGAAATAGATGTTGCCATTAGTAAACAGCGCCGCCGATGACTCTATCTGCCCGCCTCCGCTGGCCTGCCATTTCATTGTGCCGCCGCTCCGGACAGCGTAGAAGTAGCCGTTCTCGGAGCCAATGTAGACTGTCGAGTCGGGCCCTACTGCCGGCGAGGCGTTGAATGCGCCTGCGCCCGACGGGCTGAAGGTCCATTTCAGCGTTCCGGAAGAGCTCAGGGCATAGAGCTTGCCGTCCTGGCAGCCGAAGTAGACGGTGCCGTCCGGCCCTATCGCCGGAGTGGACGCAATCGCGCCGCCGGTGGTGTAGCTCCACTTGGGCAAGCCGCTGGAGGCTAGCGCGAAGAAGTGCCCGTATTTGCAGCCGACGTAAACGGTGCCGTCAGGCCCGATGGCAACTGACGAGGCCGCCTCGTAGCCTATGGACCTCTTCCATTCTATCGTGCCGTCTGGGCCAAGGGCGCAGACGGAGCTATCTGCGGTTGTGACGTAGATGGTCCCATCCGCGCCGATGGCGGGAGAGCTTGTGGTCACGCAGTGAACGTAGGTGGACCACAGCTTTTGCCCGCTGCCTGAGACGGCGTAGACATCTCCGTCGTCGCAGGTGAAATAGACGGTGCCGTCGGTTCCCACGACTGGGCTGGTCCTGATGGCGCCGCCCGCGGCAAAAGTCCACGAAAGCACCCCGGCTGTTCCACCGTAGACGCCGAGTCCTGTTGAGCTGTAGTCCTTGTGGAACTTCGGCCAACACGAGTCGGCGAGCTGCGCGAACACGACCTGCGAGCACAATGCAAAGACGACTGATAGCAAGCAAGCATGGATAACGCGCTTCATTTGTTCCTATCCCTCCCGGTAGCGTACGAGTGGTGGTTGACGGGCAAGCGAAAGCCCCCCTGGTTAATACCCTGTGCTTACTTGCTTCAAACCTGTCACACCTCAGCAATAGATATACCTGAGCTATCGCACGCTGAGGCTGTTAAAAGAGCCTCTGCACTTGAATTGCCACA
>JAMCRS010000326.1 GCA_023380675.1 Chloroflexota bacterium | reverse complement strand
GCAGTATCTCACGCTGCAAGAGTGCAAGCTGCGCGAGCAGGTTGCCGGCGGTCCGGACGTTCGTGATCTCGGTCCGAGCTCGGCTGCAGCGACCGCCGTTTCCGATGGGAGTCGAACGCCCGAGCATAACGGTAAGGTGGGCTCTGAGGTATCGTCGCAAGTGGTAGAGGAATTGATCGCGACGGTCGGGCGTTTGGTGGCGGAAGGGGCCACGTTGAATCGAGTCACGACTCGCCTGTCCAATTCGGCTCCAGCCGAGGAAATCCTCCGAATCGTCCAAGAAGCGAACGGAGACTGGGAGAGCGCGCGTCACGGCATCGAATCGCTACTGGGCGGCTGGAGTGATGCGGTCAGCTCGCTCGGACGTTCGGAGAATGAGATCGGCACCGGGCTCAGCCGTCTGCACGAATTGGCCCGCTCCTTGAGGCTTGCGCCCGCGGCGGAAATACTGAATCCGGTCCGTCGGTTCGCCCAGGAGCTGGCGCACCGACAGGGTAAGTTGATCGAACTGGACCTACAAGGGACCGATCTCGAGCTCGATCGCGGCGTGCTGCACTTGCTCTCCGAGCCGCTTCGCCGCCTGGTGTGGTTTGGGGTGATGCATGGAATCGAAGATGTCGAGCGGCGGCAGGTGGCCCGTAAATCCGCCACCGGTCACTTGACGGTCCGACTGAAAAAACACGACGACCACGTTCAAGTCGTCGTCGAGGACGATGGGCAAGGCATCGATCGCGAATGGATCAAACAGCGGGTCCAGCAGCTCGGTTGGCCCGAAACGGAGGGAACGCACGAGCTTGCGGTGATGCTCAAGCCCGGTTTTGGCAAAGTGTCCAGCAACGGCGGAGAGGGAATCGATCTAGCCGCGCTGGACGAAGATCTGCGCAACCACCAGGGTCGCATGACCGTGTCGAGCGAGTGCGGCAAGGGGACGCACTTCGACATCCGCCTCCCGCTCGATATGACCGTCGTGGACGGCATGATCGTCCGAGTCGGCGACATTCGCTACGTGGTGCCCGTGAGCACGGTCCGCCGGATCGTACACCCCGAATCGAGCGACTTGGTTCATTCGTCGGCGGAGGGAAGCGCCACACTGCTCAAGTTCGAAGACGAATTGGTTCAGGTGCAGAACCTGGCCGGCGACACCGCCGTGCATTCAGGCGAGCTCATGTTGGTCGTCGACGGAGAGCAGGAGCGAATCGCGCTCAGGATCGACGAGCTGATCGGACGGCAGCAGGTGCTCGTCCGCCCGCTTCAGGGCGCGTTGGCCAATGTTCGCGATGCCTCTGGCTGCGCGCTCCTTGGAGAAGGGGAGGTCGGTGTGGTGCTGAACCGGGAGCTCATTGCGGGATAGGAAGATGCGCACAGCACGCAGGGGTTAGAGGGCAGGACGGTTCCATTGCCGGGTGACTTGCGCTCGCGCGGCCGGCCGGCCCTTTGGCCATTGCGACAAGAGCGCGTATAGCCGCGTCGCGTCTATCCGGAATCGGGCTCGTCGATCACGCGCATCAACAGATCGACGACGTCCGGGTCAAATTGAATGCCTTTTTGCGAGAGACAACCCGCCCATATTGAGGGCGCGCCGAAAGCAATCCACCTGTCTGCCCTGCTCGGTGGTCAATTCTGGCCGCATTGCCGACGGTCAGACACCCTGCCTGAGAATTATAATCTGACCGCGCTCGCATGTCAATGAAAAATGCGTGAATTCCCGGGGATTGCCAGACCGCCGGCAATCAATCGACCCCGTCGCCGACCGTGGTCACATGATCCAAGCGAGCCGTAGGGCTTTGTCCCTCAGCGGCATCCTTGACCCATTCATCTGCATTGCGTAGAATACAGGGTGAGGAAACGATTCCTTCGCCAAGATTTCTCTGCGCGCGTCGAGAGAATCTCGTACTCGCGCAGAAAATGGAGTTCGTGCGAAGGAATCGATGGAAGGAGCGACGATGGCCAGCCGCTGGACGGAAGAGCAAGGCGGCGTCGCCGAGGAACAAGCGACGCGCCAAGATACCGACGCGCCGCGAATGTACCGCGTGCTGCTGCACAACGACAACTATACCACGATGGAGTTCGTCGTGATGGTTTTGATCGACGTATTTCACAAGCCCGAGTCCGAGGCAACCCGAATCATGCTGGACGTGCACCGCAAAGGGATCGGCGTTGTCGGCACTTTTTCGCGCGAGATAGCCGAAACCAAGGTCCAGCGCGTCACTCAGCTTGCCCGCGAAGCCGAGTTCCCTTTGCTGTGCACGATGGAGCCCGAATGAGCGAGCCAACCCTGCCGAGCTCACTTCGTAAATGCTTCGGGGACGCGGTCGCCGACGCCCGCCGTCGCCGAAACGAGTACATAACGCTCGAGCATTTGCTGCTGGCGATGCTCGCCGAGGATCGAGCGCGCGAAATTCTACAAGCGTGCGGGGCGAAGATCAAACAGCTCCACCAGGACCTGGGCGAATTCCTCGAGAACAATCTGGAAAAAGTTCCGCCGGGCGCTGTGGTCGAACCGGAGCAGACCGTCGGCCTGGGTCGGACGCTTGCGCGCGCGTTCTGGCACGCCGAGTCCGCCGGCCAAACGGCGATCGAAAGCGGCGACCTACTCGCCGCCATGCTAGAAGAAAAGGACTCGCAGGCGCGCTATCTGCTGGAGCGGCAGGGCGTCACACGACTAGACGTTCTGAGCTATGTTTCTCACGAG
>JAMCRS010000325.1 GCA_023380675.1 Chloroflexota bacterium | reverse complement strand
ACTCGCGTCGTCTGCGTCAGCGGACAGGTCAAGCATCCGGGCGCCTACGAAATCCAGATGGGCACTCCTCTGCGCGAGGTGATCTACGGTCTGGCCGGCGGCACGCGTGACGGTCATACCCTGAAAGCCGTCTTGATCGGAGGGGCCGCTGGCGCATTTCTGCGACCCGACGAGATCGACGTGGCGCTCGATTTTCAATCGCTCTCGGCGGTCGGCGCGACCTTCGGCTCGGGCGCCGTCATGATCATGGACGAGACGGCCAACCTGCACGGCGTACTGCGTCGGCTCGCGCGCTTTTTCCGTGATGAGTCGTGCGGCAAGTGTTTTCCGTGCCAGTTGGGGACTCAGCGGCAGCTCGAGATCGTCGAGCGGGCTGACTCGAATCTAATGAAACAGTCGGGGCTGCTTCACGTGCTCGGCGGGACGATGCGGGACGCTTCGTTGTGCGGGCTCGGACAGACCGCTTCGAGCGCGATCCTGAGTGCGCTCGACAAGGGACTGGTGGACTGACCTGTGAACCCGTCTACGCTGCTCGACCTTATTCGGATCGCGCGTGCGTGGAACGACTAGGCGTTCGCCGGCCTGAGCGATGCTGAAAAAAACCGGAGCGGAACGCCGGACGACTGGTCTGCCAAGGACACGGTGGCTCACCTCACCACGTGGCAGCGTCGATGGCTGGACTGGCTCCTGCCAGTCGATTCAGGCCGTCTGCCGAACGACAAGGGACCGGGTCACACGGAAGCGGATTGCGACTGAACACCCGCTTGCTGCTGGGGATGAGCGAGGCAAGGCCGGTTTGGGCCCGGATCGCCGGTCCTTTCGTCTGGCACGTCGAAACTCACATTGCCGAGCTAGAGACCAAGCAGGGCAACGTCGACGAGGCGATCAAGGCGGTCCGCAGATTCACGGATCAGATCGCGGCGAGTGCGCCAGCCGATGTCGAGGGAACTGCTTTATATAATTACGCGTGCATCCTCGCCCTGGCGGGCAAAGCCGACGGCGCGATCGCCGCGCTCGGCAAGGCATTCGCACTTGACGAGCCTGATCGGATCGTCCCGACGGGACTCTGATCTGGACTCCCTACGCGCGGACAGACTTTCAGGCGCTCTGCGCTCAGCACGACGCCGGCGTCGGGCGGCTGTAGCGAGGGCGACTACCTTAGATAGAGAGGCACGAGCTTTGGCACATAGACCGGACGTTAATTCGCCTGAATTCTGGGAAGAGATATACCAGCAAGGCCGCGCGGGTTGGGACCTCGGCGGTCCCACGCCAGTATTTCTCCGTCTGCTGCAAGTCGGAGAATTCGCGCCTGGCCGCATGCTGGTGCCGTGCGCCGGGCGCGGCCACGATGCGCGCGAATTCGCACGGTACGGCTTTACGGTCGACGCCGTCGAGTTCGCGCAAGACGCCGCAGAAGCGATCCTTGCGCGGCAAGACGCACAGGCACCGGTCGCACTCTTCCAGCGCGATCTGTTCGAGCTCCCGACAGAATGGCGCGGGCGATACGATTACGTGCTCGAGTATACCTGCTTTTGCGCGATCGACCCCGTGCGGCGCGCCGAGTACGCCGACCTCGTGACCCGGCTGCTCAAGCCGGGCGGCCACCTGATCCACCTGGCCTTTCCGCTCGACGAGCACGGCGGCGGTCCACCGTTTTCCGTTTCGGCAGCCGAGATCGTCCATCTCTATGAAACGCGCGGCGTCAAGCTGCTGCGGCGCGAAACGCCGGCGGACTCGGTGCCGCAGCGCAGGGGATCGGAAGAGCTTTTGATCTTTCAGAGGAGCCCATGATCTCGATTGTCGCCGCCTATGCCCTCATCGCGTTTTTCCTGGTGTTCGAAGGGCGCATCCGCCAGGGACAGGCTGCGAAACGCCTCGACCGCGGGCAAGCCGACCGCGGGAGTACGCTGCTGGTCGGCGCATCATTCGGCATCGCGTCACTGGCGCCGGCCGTCGGAGCCGCGCTCGACTATTGGCGTATCGCGTTTGTCGACTATACATGGATCGGCTGGTGCGGCGTCGCGATCATGGTCGCCGGCCTCGCGCTGCGCTTTTGGGCTAATCGAACGCTCGGTGAATTCTACACGCGGACCCTCGTAACGACCGCCGGCCAGCGCGTCGTGCAAGCGGGTCCCTACCGCGTCGTCCGCCATCCGGGTTATTTGGGGTCGCTCCTGTTCTGGCTTGGAGCCGGCGTCGCCGCGATGAATTGGATCGCCGCGCTGCTTGTCGTCGTTCTGATGTTCGGAGTCTACGTTTATCGGATCCAGTCTGAAGAAGTGATGCTGAAAAGCGCTCTGGGCCAAGAATATCTAAACTACTCGGCGAGAACGTGGCGGCTGATTCCGTTGATTTACTAGCGCGCCGCGGCTTGGATCCGTCTGTTTCCAGGTCGTCGTTTTCGTGTCAATTCTGATTGCATGCGCAGAGGGGAATATGAGCGACATTACGTTGACGATCGACGGACAGACGATCACGGTGCCGGAAGGAACGACGATCTTGCAGGCATCGCAGCAAATCCACAAGGACATTCCGACGATCTGCTATCATCCCCATTTCACCGCGCCGTCCCTCTGCCGCATGTGCGTAGTCGAGGTCGAGAAATCGCGCGTGCTGGTTCAGGCGTGCTCACACGCATGCGAGAACGGCATGGTCGTCCGGACCGATACGCCGCGCGTCCAGTCGGCTCGCAAGACGATCCTGGAGCTGCTTCACAGCGCGGTCGACGTCAGCGAGGCGGCGGACATTCAAGGGTACATGAAGCGCTATGGCGCCGAGACGGACCGTTTCGGCGACGGGGCGCGCCGCGACCTGCCGCGCTACGACGATAACCCGTACTACGTTCGAGACTATAGCAAATGCATCCTGTGCTGGCGCTGCGTCCAGGCGTGCGGCCAAGACGTACAGTGGACGTTCGCCATCCACAAGGCGGATCGCGGATTCGAAACGCGCATCGCCACCTTTTTCGACAAGCCGATTCCGGAAAGCACATGCGTCTATTGCGGCAATTGCGTTCAGGCGTGCCCGACCGGCGCGCTCAAACCCAAACGCGAGTTCTGGGTCGAGGCGGGCCGGGATCTGAACGAGCTCGTCCGGCATTCGCGACTGGAGCGCCGGCGCAAACGGTAGCGACGTTTCGCTCGTATGGTATCAGAGCACTTTATCCGCAGATTTCACAGATGGGGCGAAGACTAGGCCATGATACTTCAGAGACCTTGTCGCTGAATGGCCCACAACCAGGGTGGCACCAACGCTCACGGCATACGCCGATGACTAACGCGAAGCATGAAGGTCCAGTAAACAGAATCTCGCTCGGAGAGCGTCTCGATCTGGCGTGGGCGGACTGGAATTTGGCGTTGGCCGGCCTCGCTCCGGAAGATTTCGAGCGGCCGGTCTATCGGCAGTGGACGCTGAAGGACATCCTCGGACACGTGTGCAGCTATGTGGAGCTTGATCTGCGGCACGTCCGATCGTACAAAAAGCGAAAGCGACTGGCATCACCGCGAGCCCCTCCCTACTCGTACTTTAACCGGCGGGAGGCTCAGCGGCTCAGAAACACGCCGCCGGCGCAATTATGTGCCCGACTCGAAGCGGCCTACCGCGGCCTGGCCGCACTCGTGCCGGCGTTGACGGACCAAGACCTGAGACAAGTCTTTCCTTCGCAGTGGTCGAATTCGAAATATCACACGACCTTGCGAGCGCTGCTCCGCGAAGAGGCCGAGCACATGCGGATTCACGCCGCCGACATAGTGCAATGGCGGGAGCGAATGGAAAGACTTGTC
>JAMCRS010000324.1 GCA_023380675.1 Chloroflexota bacterium | reverse complement strand
GCGACCATCGAAAAATCTCAGAGCGTCAGATTGAACGGCTGACTTCAGCCTTGGCTTACACGAACGGTTGAGTCAAGATTTGGATAAAGTCCAGCTAAGAGGTCTGATCTTAGTAGAGGTAACGCGCTCAAGATACTAGACTCAAGCAACCGAGTGCTCAGATAGCAGCGGAAGAACGTCAGGACAAGACAATTTCACAATACGAAATAAGTTTCACAATACAAAATGAAGTATACTACGGATATAACATAAAGTCAACTGTTTTATGGTCAATTAGGTCGCCTTACACGATAATTCGTCAAATCTGCCAATATGATTGAAACATGCTCAAACCCAATGTTGATAATTGCAGAACTACCTATGACCAACTTGAAAACCCAAGACCGAATCAAGTTTTGACAACATAGCAAAGCCGACGTCTCTGGAATCTGCGCAATCTGCGGATAGAGTGGCTTTGCCTTTGCCGTTTCTGCGGAATCTGCGCAATCTGCGGATAGAGTGGCTTTGCCTTTGCCGTTTCTGCGGAATCTGCGCAATCTGCGGATGAAGTGGTTTTGCCTTTGCCGTTTCTGTGGAATCTGCGCAATCTGCGGATAGAGTGGCTTTGCCTTTTCCGTTTCTGCGGAATCTGCGCAATCTGCGGATGAAGTGGTTTTGCCTTTTCCGCAACCATATTGGCGATTTCCTTCTTTCGTGGTAGACTCCGCCGGCTGCACCACCACAAACTGGCGGATCAAAGCCTGAACGCCGCCGCCGATTGAGGGACCTCAATGATATTGGTCAAGTACCAGATCGCCGATCTCGTCAAGCAAGCCATTCAGAGCGCGCAGAGCGCCGGTGCGCTCCCTCCGTTCGACGCGCCGGAAGTCTTTATCGAGCGTCCTCAGAAAAAAGAGTGGGGCGATTTCGCCACGTCTCTCCCCCTCAAGCTGGCCCGCGACGCCAAGCGTGCGCCGCTGCTCATCGCCCAGACAATCGCCCAGCACATGCCGCCCAGCTCGATCCTCTCCAAGGTCGAGCCGAGCTCGCCCGGCTTTGTCAACTTTACGCTCAGCGACGCGTGGCTCGCCCTGCAGGTCGACGCGATCCTCGCCCAGGGCGCGCGCTTCGGCGACCTCGTTCCCGAACGTCGCGAAAACATCCAGGTCGAATACGTGAGCGTCAACCCGACCGGTCCCATGCACGTCGGCAGCGGCCGCAACGGCGCGATCGGCGATACGCTCGCGAACCTGCTTGCCGCCGCCGGCCACCAGGTCCAGCGCGAATTCTACATCAACGACAATGGGACGCAGGTCCGGCAGTTCGGCGCCAGCCTCTATGCGACCTACGCCCAGGCTCTCGGCCGGGACGTGCCGGTCCCGGAGGACGGCTATCGCGGCGCCTACGTCGTCACGATGGGAAAGCAGTACGCCGATCGATTCGGCGACCAGTACCTGCAAATGCCGCGCGACCAGGCCGTCAGAGAACTGGGCCGCGTTGGGATCGACGCGGTCCTCGCCACCCTGCGCGACACGCTCGGCCGCATCAACGTCCGCTTCGACCGCTGGTTCTCCGAGCGCTCGCTCTACGAGAGCGGTCTGTTCGCGCAAGTGCTCGCCACGCTCAAGGAGCGCAAGCTGATCTACGAAAAGGACGATGCGACCTGGTTTGCGGCCCAAGAGTTGGGGCTCGAGCAGGACGCGGTCATGATTCGCTCGCCGCAGGTCGTCGCCGAGCCGGACGAGCGGCCCACCTATCTCGCATCCGATGTCGCCTACGTCTGGGACAAGCTGGCGGTCCGGAAATTCGACCGCGCGATCTACGTGTGGGGCGCCGATCACCACGGCGATGTCCCTCGCGTGACGGCCGCGGCGCGCGCGCTCGGCCTCGACCCCGACCGCGTCACCATCCTGCTTTACCAGTTTGTGACCCTCCGTCGCGGCGCCGAGCTGGTCAAGATGAGCAAACGGACCGGTGAGTTCGTCACGCTCGATGAGTTGATCGAAGAGGTCGGCGCTGACGCGGTCCGGTTTATGCTCATCACTCGCACTGCGGACACGCCGATGGATTTCGATCTCGATCTCGCGGTCAAACAGTCGGACGAGAACCCGGTCTATTACGTACAATACGCGCACGCCCGCATCGCGAGCATTCTGAAAAAGGCGGCGGAGACCGGTGCCGCTGGCGCTGCGGGCCAAGACGGGGACGTTTCGCTCCTCAAGCACCCGGCCGAGCTCGAGCTCGTCCGCGCGATGCTCCGTCTGCCGGAAACGGTCGAGACCGCCGCAGCGAAATTCGAGCCGCATCATCTGCCGCACTATGCGATCGACCTTGCCGGCATCTTTCATTCCTTCTACAAGCAGTGCCGCGTCGTTTCGTCCGATCCGGCCGATGCCGCCGTTACTCAGGCGCGGCTCAAGCTCGTCGCGGCGGCCAAGCTCACTCTGGCGCGCACGCTGACTCTGATGGGCGTCGCCGCGCCGGAGTCGATGTAACGTGAAGCAGTTTGCCGCCGGCTGCCTCTTGACGCTCTTGGGACTCATCGCCGGCCTGGTTATCGCATTCGCCGCGTTCACGCTGCTGCCTTCGAGTCGGCCTGAGCCGGCCGTCACGGCGGTCGGGCAGCCGGACGTGACGATCTCCTTCAGCGCCCATTACGTCGGCGCACAGGCTCAGCAGGCGGTCAAGCAGAGCGGCCTGGCTTCGTCGGCGACTACCACACTCGCCGCGCCTGATCTGATTCGGATCTCGGCGCCCGTCGACGCCAGCTCGTTCGGCCTGCCTTTGACCGTCGACGCGACGATCACGCTCCGCGTCGGCGTGCAGCAGGGGCGGGTCGTGCTCACGGTCGCCGGCGCCGGGGCCGGCGGGATTCCGGTTACACAAGATACGTTCGGCCCCGTGTTGGAGCGGCTGCGCTCGTCCGCGGAGCAGGAGATCAACGCCGAGGTCCAGAGCGGGTTGAAGGGGACCGGCCTTGCCGTCGGCGACATCCGAGTCACGTCCGTCGAGATGACCGTCGATTTGGTCACCCAATGAGGATGTGGTATAATATCGGTGCACCTTTAGAATAGATCTAGCGCTCCGGCCGGACACCCGGTCGGGGCGGACGCAGGGGTGACTCGTACCGAAAGGACGAGCTGAAATGGGGAAGACCGGTTGAGCCGGCGCTGTCCCGCAACTGTAAGCTAGCTCACACTCCTACTATCGCCGAATCGAGTTGTCCAAGGCTGTCGAGGCCGGACGTCGGGACGCGATAGGGGTAAGGTGTGGCTGGCGAGCCAGGATACCTGCCTCTGCGTTGGAACGCACATGGCGTTCTAGTCTGAGCAACCTTCGAGAGAAAGGGGGCGGGAGCATGTACTGGGTCACTTGATCCCCTTGTCGAAAGGCAAGGGGTTTTTATTTGGCGCCATGCCAGTCGTCGATCGTTTCGCGTTTTCAGCCGTCATCCATTCGACCAATGAGGATAGAAATGAGAATCGATAGAATAATTCGCACGTTCATCGTCCTGGCCGCCGGCACGCTGCTTCTGGCCGCGTGCGTGCCAGCTTCGACGCCGGCC